>NZ_JBIVCD010000010.1:0-82377 GCF_044746425.1 Pseudomonas sp. NPDC086112
CAAGAAGGCTTTCGAAGCCGGCCTGCGTCCAATCGTGGTGATCAACAAGGTTGACCGTCCAGGCGCGCGTCCGGACTGGGTTCTGGACCAGATCTTCGACCTGTTCGACAACCTCGGTGCTACCGAAGAACAGCTGGACTTCAAAGTCGTCTACGCCTCGGCCCTGAACGGCATTGCCGGTCTGGAACACACCGACATGGCTGAAGACATGACTCCGCTGTACCAGTCGATCGTCGACAACGTACCTGCGCCGAAAGTCGACCGTGACGGTCCGTTCCAGATGCAAATCTCCGCTCTGGACTACAACAGCTTCCTGGGTGTTATCGGCGTTGGCCGTATCGCTCGTGGTCGCATCAAGCCGAACACTCCGGTTGTTGCTATCGACGCCGACGGCAAGAAGCGTAACGGTCGTATCCTGAAGCTGATGGGTCACCACGGCCTGCACCGCATCGACGTTGAAGAAGCAGCTGCCGGCGACATCGTCTGCATCAGCGGCTTCGACCAGCTGTTCATCTCCGACACTCTGTGCGACCCACTGAACGTCGAAGCGATGAAGCCGCTGACCGTTGACGAGCCAACCGTTTCCATGACCTTCCAGGTAAACGACTCGCCTTTCTGCGGTAAAGAAGGCAAGTTCGTCACCAGCCGTAACATCAAGGAACGTCTGGATAAAGAACTGCTCTACAACGTTGCTCTGCGCGTTGAAGAAGGCGACACTGCCGACAAGTTCAAAGTCTCCGGCCGTGGTGAGCTGCACCTCTCGGTACTGATCGAAACCATGCGTCGCGAAGGCTTCGAAATGGGTGTTGGTCGTCCGGAAGTGATCATCCGCATGGTTGACGGCGTCAAGCACGAACCGTACGAAAACGTGACCATCGACCTGCCGGAAGAATCGCAAGGTTCGATCATGGAACAGATCGGTATCCGTAAGGGCGACCTGACCAACATGGTTCCGGATGGCAAGGGCCGTGTGCGCCTTGAGTACAACATCCCGGCTCGTGGCTTGATCGGTTTCCGTAACGAGTTCCTGACCCTGACCTCCGGTGCAGGCATCCTGACCTCGATCTTCGACCGTTACGACGTGATGAAGTCCGGCGACATGTCCGGCCGTCAGAACGGCGTGCTGGTTTCGGTTGCTACCGGTAAGGCGCTGACTTACTCGCTGGAAACCCTGCAAGCTCGCGGCAAACTGTTCCTGGGTCACGGTGAAGACGTGTACGAAGGTCAAATCGTCGGCATCAACAGCCGCGACAACGACCTGGGCGTCAACCCAACCAAAGGCAAGAAGCTCGACAACATGCGTGCTTCGGGTAAAGACGAAACCATCGCTCTGGTTCCGCCTATCCGCTTCACCCTGGAGCAGGCTCTGGAATTCGTTCAAGAAGACGAATTGTGCGAAGTCACTCCTAAGTCCATCCGTCTTCGTAAGAAGATCCTGGGCGAAAGCGAGCGTACCCGCGCTGCCAAGAAAGCTGGTAACTGAGTTTCGACTTAGTTAGCGCTTAAAAAAACGCCCCCGACCGCAAGGTCGGGGGCGTTTTTGTTTGTCTGGGGTTTGTGCGGTGTTTGTGAGGGCCTCTTCGCGAGCAAGCCCGCTCCCACAGGGGATTGGCGTTGAACACAGATCATCTGTAAAGATCAAATCCCCTGTGGGAGCGGGCTTGCTCGCGAAAGCGGTCTGTCTATCGCTGAAGAACTCAACGATTGTTTAAAACTTGTCCAGCGTCCGCGGATTGTTCTCGCGCACCACTTCTTTAGGCTTGTACGCGCAATACCCCGGCCGCGGTCCGATCTTCGGGTGATTGCGGCAGGTATCCGGGCGCTTATCATAAATAGTGCACAAACGGCTCTTGCGATCCAGGTACAGGCAATCGTTGTTGCTCATGCGCTGAAGGGTGAAGATCTCGGACTTCTGGTTATAGCGCTCGACGATTCCTTCCTTCTGCAAACGCTTGGCGATGTTCTTCGGCGGATCGCCACGCTCGAATTCGTCGACAATGCCGATACGGATCAGATCCTTGATCTTGACCTCGACCGGCAAGGTGCAGCAGCTGGACACGCAGGAACCGCACATCGGGGCAGAGTATTTTGCCCAGGTATCGAGGCGATCGATCTCCGCGGCGGCGATCAGGTTGGGCTTCATCATCGGTTGTTACCAGCGTGTGCATCAGGGCGCGCGATCATACCGGGACTGGTGGATTTTTGAACAACCTTTCGCCAGATTTTTTCGCTTGGCGCAAAATAATCCCTGTGTCCGGCACGGCCCCTGCATTGTTTCTGGCACGCGACAACGTAATGTCGACCTATCTCGCACTAACAGGAAAAACTGCCGAACCAGAGTCTCAATGGTCTGTCAGACCGACTAGGCTCAGACAACTTCACGCTCGCTCGAGGTCTTATCGATGACTCAAGAACCACTTGTTCGCGAAGCAGAGGTGGCCGCATTCCGCGACGCCGTCTTGACCAAGCTTACCTACGCGGTGGGCAAAGACCCTGATCACGCCTTCGACCACGACTGGTTCGAAGCCATCGCCCTGGCGGCGCGCGATCACATGGTCGAGCACTGGATGGACCACACCCGGCAGATCTACCGCAAAGGCCAGAAACGGGTCTATTACCTCTCCCTTGAATTCCTGATCGGCCGCTTGCTCTATGACAGCCTGAGCAATCTCGGCCTGCTCGATGTGGCTCGCGAGGCCATGACCGAACTTGGCGTCGACATCGAACGCATCCGTCTGCTGGAACCCGATGCGGCGCTGGGCAACGGAGGTCTCGGGCGTCTGGCGGCGTGCTTCATGGAAAGCATGTCGACCCTCGGCATCGCCGGCCATGGTTACGGCATTCGTTACGAACACGGTTTGTTCCGTCAGGCCATCGTCGACGGCTGGCAGCAGGAGCAGACCGAACACTGGCTGGATTTCGGCAACCCGTGGGAGTTCGAACGGCCGGAGGTCGCCTACCCGATCGGCTTCGGCGGCAGTGTCGAAACCGTGACCGATGAAAACGGCAAATCCAGGCAAGTCTGGTCCCCGGCGGAAACCGTGCGGGCCATTGCCTATGACACCCCGGTGGTCGGTTGGCGCGGCGCGAGTGTCAACACGCTGCGACTGTGGCGTGCCCGGGCCATGGAAGAGTTGCACCTGGAGCGCTTCAACGCTGGCGACCACCTGGGCGCGGTGGCAGAAGTGGCCCGGGCCGAAAGTATCTCCCGCGTGCTCTACCCGGCGGACAGCACCGAGGCCGGCCAGGAACTGCGTCTGCGTCAGGAATACTTCTTCGTCGCTGCATCCCTGCAGGATTTGTTGCGCCGCCATCGCAACATGCACACCTCGGTGCTGACCCTGGGCGATCACGCGGCCATTCAACTCAACGACACTCACCCCTCGATTGCCGTGGCCGAGCTGATGCGTCAGTTGGTCGACGTTTATGACGTGGCGTGGGATGCGGCGTGGCAAGTTACGGTCGACACGCTGTCGTACACCAACCACACGCTGTTGCCGGAGGCGCTGGAAACCTGGCCGGTCGGTTTGATGGAGCGGATGCTGCCACGGCACATGCAGATCATTTACTTGATCAACGCCCAGCACATCGACTCATTGCGGGCCAAGGGCGTTCACGATTTCGACGTGTTGCGTGCGGTGTCGCTGATCGAGGAGGACAACGGTCGTCGCGTGCGCATGGGCAATCTGGCATTCCTTGGTTCTCACAGCGTCAACGGCGTGTCCGGCCTGCACACGCAACTGATGCGCAGCACCGTGTTTTCCGAGTTACATAAACTCTATCCGGAGCGGATCAACAACAAGACCAACGGCATTACTTTCCGCCGCTGGCTCTACCAGGCCAACCCCGAGCTGACCTCGATGATGGTCGACGCCCTCGGCCCGGATATGCTGGATAACCCCGAAGAAAGCCTGATAGGGCTGGAACCGTTTGCCGAGAAGACTGCATTCCGCAAACAGTTCGCCGAACAGCGGCTGCACAGCAAGAAAGCCTTGGCATACCTGATTCATGAACGGCTGGGGGTCGCGATCAACCCGGCGGCGATGTTCGACGTGCAGGTCAAGCGGATCCACGAATACAAACGTCAGTTGCTCAACCTGCTGCACACCGTTGCGCTGTACCAGGCGATTCGTGCCGAACCGGAAATCGACTGGGTGCCGCGGGTGAAGATCTTCGCCGGCAAGGCGGCGGCCAGTTATCACCAGGCCAAATTGATCATCAAACTGACCAACGACATCGCCCGGGTGGTCAACAACGACCCGACCGTGCGTGGTTTGCTTAAAGTGGTGTTCTTGCCCAACTACAACGTCAGCCTGGCCGAAAGCATCATTCCAGCGGCGGATTTGTCGGAACAGATTTCCACCGCAGGCTTCGAAGCCTCGGGCACCAGCAACATGAAGTTCGGCCTCAACGGCGCGCTGACCATCGGCACCCTGGACGGGGCCAACGTGGAGATGAGCGAGCGCATTGGTGTCGAACACATGTTCATCTTCGGCCTCAGCGCCGAGCAAGTGGAAGCGCGCAAACTCAACCATGAGTTCAGCGCGGCACCGGACATTGCCGCCTCCCATCGACTCAACGATGTGTTGCAAGCGATTCGCGGAGGGGTGTTCTCACCAGACGATCCGTCCCGCTACACCACACTGATTGATTCGCTGGTGGACTATGACCGCTTCCTGGTCTGCGCCGATTTCGATTCTTACTGGAACGCTCAGATGCGGGTCGAGGCTCATTGGCACGACTCCAAAGAGTGGTGGCGCTCGGCGGTATTGAGCAGCGCGCGGATGGGCTGGTTCTCGTCCGACCGGACCATTCGCGAGTACGCCACGGATATCTGGAAGGCTTTGGAGTAACTTTCTGCAACAAATGTGCGCAAGGCCCAACGTCCGTTGGGCCTGATCGATATACTAAGCACCAACTTGACCCTTGTGGGAGCGGGCTTGCTCGCGAAAGCGGACCGACATTCAACATCATTGTCGAATGTCAGGCCCTCTTCGCGAGCAAGCCCGCTCCCACATTGGATTTGTGGTGCAGATGCAATCTGCTCTCACACTGGACTCCGGGTGTCTGCTCACTAGACTGAGCTTTGACGCTGTATCGCCCGGATTCGCCCCGCCGCGGGGCCGCTTAGGGATATCGACCATGCAATGGATGTTCATGCTGATTGGGCTGCTGCTGGGCTGGCTACTCGACGAGTCGTTCAGCGATGCGCTGTTGGGCGCTTTGCTCGGGCTGGGTATTGGCCAAGCCATCCGCATCGGCCGCTTGAGTACTCAAACCGCCGAGCAGCGACGCTTGCTCGATCAGGCGCAAGTTGCGCTGAATGCGGTCGAGCAGCGATTGGCATTGCTGGAAGTGTCGGGCGTCAAAACACCTGAAGCCATTGAACCTGCGCCTAGCGAGCCGGTTCCATCCCCTGAAATCATTCTTGAACAAGCGCCTCTCGCATCCCCGGAGCTGATCTGGGAGCTGCCGCCTGAATTTGAACCCATCACGGCGGCCGCCACCGAAACCAGTCGTCCGCTACCCGATGATCTCTGGAAACCCGAACCGGTTGCCCGTGAACCACAGCCGCCGGCGGCGCCTCGCGGCCCGAACTTCATCGAGCGCGCCATCAGCGGCGCGCGCAACTGGTTGTTCGGCGGTAATACCGTGTTGCGGGTCGGCGTGGTGCTGTTGTTCCTCGGCCTGGCCTTCCTGTTGCGCTACGCCACCGAAGGCATGGTGGTGCCGGTCGAGTTGCGTTACGCCGGTGTCGCGGCGGCGGCCTTGGGCTTGCTCGCGCTGGGCTGGTGGCTGCGTCTGCGCAACAGCAATTACGCGTTGATGCTGCAAGGCACCGGGATCGCGGTGTTGTACCTGACCGTATTTGCCGCGATGCGTCTGCATCCATTGCTCGACCCCACGGCTGCACTGGGGCTGTTGGTGGTGGTGACGGTGTTCTCGGCAATTCTCGCCATTACCCAAAACGCCTTGGGCTTGGCCGCCGCAGCTGCCCTGGGTGGTTTCGCCGCGCCGATCCTGACCTCCACCGGCGCCGGCAACCATGTCGCGCTGTTCAGCTACTTCGCCTTGCTCAATGCCGGCATCCTCGCCATCGCGTGGTTCAAGGCCTGGCGGCTGCTTAACCTGATCGGTTTTGTCGGCACCTTCGGCATCGGGTTGGCCTGGGGTCTGCGTTCCTATACACCGGAATTGCTGTGGAGTACCGAGCCGTTCCTGATTCTGTTTTTCCTGATGTACCTGGCCATCGGCTTGTTGTTCGCCCGGCGCAAACTGCTGGAAATGAGCGATGCGCCCGAGGACGACAGCCGCGAGGCGCTGCTGCACTGGTCGGCGCGCAAGGGCGATTACGTCGACGGCACGATGCTGTTCGCCCCTCCGCTGGTGGGTTTCGGTTTGCAGTTCGCGCTGGTGGAGCATCTGGAATTTGCCGCCGCCTTCAGCGCCTTGGCACTGGGCATGATTTACATGGGGCTGGCCCGATTGCTGATGGGCGGTCGAGCATTGTTGTTGGCGGAAACCTGTCTGGCGTTGGGGGTGATTTTCGCCAGCCTGGCGATTCCCTTGGGGCTCGACGCGCGTTGGACCGCAGCTGCCTGGGCGGTGGAAGGCGCGGGGATTTTCTGGCTCGGTCTGCGTCAACAACGACCGCTGGCGCGAGCCTTTGCCTTGCTGCTGCAGCTGGGCTCGGCACTGGCCTTTCTCAGTGAGCTGCGGACTGGTGAGAGCAGCCTGCTCGATGGCGCACCGCTGGGAGCGTTGATGCTCGGCGTGGCGCTGCTGTTCAGCTTCTACCAGTTGCGCAAAGCGTTGCCTGAACAGGCGTCGCAGTGGGAGCGCCAAGCACTGCCGGTGCTGGCCTGTCTGGGGCTGACGTTCCTCTATCTGCTGGCGCCGCTGTTTTTCTTCACCCACGGCACGGCGATCAGTTGGGCGCTGGCCGGGTTGGCGACGCTGTTCGTCGGCCTGCGCCTGCAATCGCGAACCTTCCTGTTCACCGCGTTCGCTGTGCAACTGCTTGGCGGTGCGTTGTTCCTGTTGCGGCTGCAAGGGGCGGGCGGCGAGTCTGCCGCGGTGTTCAGCGCCGGTTGGAGCGGTTTGCTCAGCGCGTCCCTGATCGGGCTGGCATTGATCGCCGGGATGTTGCTGGCGGCCCGCGACGAAATGGTGCGCAGCGACGTGCGTTTGCTGCGCGGCTTGTCAGTGGTGTTGCTGGCCGGCCTGGTGCTGATCAACCTTGCCGTGTTGTTTGTGTTGCCATGGCAAACCGCGAGCGCGGTGTGGGCCGCCAGTGGTTTGTTCATCATCTGGCTGAGCCTGTACCTGAAGCAGCGCGTGAGTTTTGTCTTTGGTCTGCTGTTGCAGGTGATCGGTGGCGCGGCGTTCCTGTTCGCCGGGCCAGACCTGCTCGGCCCGCTGCTCAGCGAAGGGTTGCGACCGTTGGCGCATAGCGGTTTCTGGACGCCGCTGGTGCTGGGGCTGGCCGCCTTCGTCGGGGCCTGGCGTTTGCAGCTCGGCAATCATGCCTCGGCCTTCGATGGGTTGAGCCTGCAGCGCTTGTCCGAAGTATTGCTGGTGTGGGGCGCGGGTTGGTGGGCGCTGGCGTGGGTCAGCGAAGTGCTGCGCTTTGCGCCGTTGAATCTGCAAGCCACTTTGTTGCTGGCCTTCGCCGCCGTGAGTGTCGCGCTGTGGGCGGTGTTGGCGCTACGCATGAAGTGGTCGTCGCTGGGCTTGCTCTGCACGTTGCTGATTCCCGCTGCCGGTATGGTGCTGCTCGCGGCCTGGCATTCGCGTTATCACCCGGCCGCCAACTTCGGCTGGCTAGTTTGGATCGCGGTGTTTGTCGTGCATTTCATCTCGCTGCGGCGTCTGGCGCCGACGCTGCCCGCAACAGCCCTGAGCACCGCCCATGTGCTCGGCTGCTGGCTGTTGATCGGCGTGTTGGCCCTGGAGCTGCGTTACGGTCTGCTGCTGTTGTCGGAACAGTACAACGCCTGGCGCTGGTTGGGCTGGGCGATTCTGCCGAGCCTGTATCTGGTGCTGATGGCTGCACCGCGTGCGTGGCCATGGCCGGTGTCGGCTTATCCCCGCGAGTACCGGGTCTATGCCGCTGCGCCGTTGGCACTGTTGATGCTCGGCTGGTTCTGGTTGGCGAACATCGCCAGTGACGGCACCGCCGAGCCGTTGCCATATGTGCCACTGATCAACCCGCTGGAGCTGGGCCTGCTGTTTGCCCTGTTCGGCGTTTACATCTGGTCTCGCAGCGCCGTGGCGCAACTGGCAATTCGCAAGGAGTACGCCGATAACGCCACGCAAGTGATCGCCGGGGTTTCGCTGTTCGTCTTCTTCACCGCGCTGGTGATGCGCGCGGCTCACCATTGGGGTGGCGTGCCGTACGCGCTGGATCTGCTGCTTGGGTCGATGTTGGTGCAGGCCGGCCTGTCCATCGTCTGGACCCTGATGGCCCTGAGTCTGATGATCGGTGGGCATCTGCGTCATCGCCGCGAAGTCTGGCTGATCGGCGCGGCGCTGATCGCGTTGGTGGTCGCCAAGCTGTTCTTCGTTGAATTGAGTAACCGCGGCGGGCTCGCGCGGATCGTGTCGTTTATCGGCGTTGGCGTGTTGCTGTTGGTGGTGGGCTATTTCGCTCCATTGCCACCCAAGCGTGCCGAAGCTGTGCCGGATGTTGAAAAACCGGCCCCTGAAACCGAAGGAGTGTCGTCTTGAGTCAGAAACTGAACCTGGGCTGGTGGGGGGCTGTGGTGTTGGGTGTGACGCTGTCGGCCGGCGCGCAGGAAAAACCGGCGGACTTTGCCGCGCAGGTGCCGTTGTCGGTGAGTGGCGAAGGCCCGTGGTATCGCCTGGAATTGCCCTTGGGCGTGCAACTGAAAGCGCGGCAAACCGATCTCAGCGATCTACGCGTGTTCAACGCCGCCGGTGAGCCTCAGGCTTATGCGCTGGCCCGAGAACCCGCGCAGACCCGCGAAAACCGCACACTTCACGACGTGAAGTGGTTCCCGTTGTACAACTCGGCGGAAGCCACCGAACGCGCGCCGAGTGTGCGCGTGCAATCGAACACCAACGGCACATTGATCGAGGTGCAGCCGTCCAGCCAGTTGGAGGCGGGCGAAGAAGAGCTGCGCGGCTGGTTACTCGATGCCAGTCGAATCAAGGCGCCGTTACAGCAATTGATCCTCGATTGGACCAGCGATCGCGACGGCTTTCAGCGTTTCAGCATCGAAGCCAGCGACGATTTGCAGCATTGGCAGTCGTGGGGCGAAGGGCAAGTGGCACGTCTGACGTTTGCCGACGAACGGGTTGAGCAACATGAGGTCGGCCTGCCGGGGCAATCGGCGCGCTATCTGCGTTTGCTGTGGAGCTCACCGCAATCGGCGCCAGCGCTGACGTCGGCGCAACTGGAAAGCACCAACCCTCGCACCTTGCCGCTGCCGTTGGTCTGGTCACAACCGTTGGCTGGCACCAGCGTGAAGGCCGGTGAGTACATCTGGCAATTGCCGATGGGGTTGAATGTCCAGCGCTTGCAGATCGAGCTGAATCAGCCCAACAGCCTGGCGCCGGTGACGTTGTCGGGTCGCCGGGAAACCAGCCTGCCGTGGCAAACGCTGACCAGCGGTTTGCTCTACCGCTTGACCCAGAATGGCCAGGACGTGGTGCAGAACGAATTGCAGCTGCCGGGCCAGACCGTGCAGCAATTGAAGCTAACGGTGGATGAGCGCGGCGGTGGCCTGGGCGCCGAAGCGCCGACCGTGCGATTTGCCGTGCGCTCCACGCAACTGGTGTTCCTGGCACGCGGTGCCGGGCCTTATACGCTGGCGTTGGGGAGTGCGACGGTGAAGGCGGCGAGCTTGCCGTTGTCGACGCTGATTCCCGATTACAGCGCGGCGAAGCTGGCGGCGTTGGGCAAGGCGACCGTGGAAGGTGGGGTCGTGGTGACTCCGGCGGCGACCGTGCCTGCGGTGGCGGACACGAACTGGAAGAAATTCGGGTTGTGGGCGGTGCTGTTGCTCAGTGTGCTGTTTTTGGGGGCCATGGCGTTCAGCTTGCTGCGCAAGCCTGCTGCTAAGTCCTGAGAATGGCTGGTGCTATGCGCCATTCGCGAGCAAGCCCGCTCCCACACTGGATCTCGGTCGCACACAAATGTTGTGCACGCTGAAGATCTACTGTGGAAGCGGGCTTGCTCGCGAAAGCGGTCTATCAGCCACAAAAAAACCTCAATCTGCCACTGATCCGCAGGCCACATCGGCCCCATTTCGAACTACGCTCAACCCCGCACATGAACTCTATTGGGTGTATCACGTCTGATAGGAGGAAATGCGCCCCGACTCGCGTTAAACTGCGCGGGTTTTTAGCCCCCCCCATTCCACCGGAGCCGTCCATGTCCCGCGTTACCTTGAGTCGCTATTTGATTGAGCAGACCCGTAGCAACAACACTCCTGCCGATCTGCGCTTCCTGATCGAAGTGGTGGCGCGTGCCTGCAAGGAAATCAACCACGCCGTCTCCAAAGGCGCCCTGGGTGGTGTTCTGGGCAGCATGGGCACTGAAAACGTCCAGGGCGAAGTGCAGAAGAAACTCGACGTGATCTCCAACGAAATCCTGCTCGAAGCCAACGAGTGGGGCGGTCACCTGGCCGGCATGGCGTCCGAAGAAATGGACAACGCCTACCAGATCCCGGGCAAATACCCGAAAGGCGCGTACCTGCTGGTATTTGACCCACTGGACGGTTCGTCGAACATCGACATCAACGCGCCGGTCGGCACCATCTTCTCGGTACTGCGTTGCCCGAACGAATACCTGAGTCAGAACGAGCCCTTGAATGAAAAGGCTTTCCTGCAGCCAGGTACCCAGCAAGTGGCCGCCGGTTATGCCATCTATGGTCCACAGACCATGTTGATCCTGACCCTGGGCGACGGCGTGAAAGGCTTCACCCTGGACCGCGAAATGGGCAGCTTCGTGCTGACCCATGAAGACATCAAGATCCCGGAGTCCACTCAGGAGTTCGCGATCAACGCGTCCAACCAGCGTCACTGGGAAGCTCCGGTACAACGCTACGTCAGCGAATTGCTGGCTGGCGAAGAAGGCCCGTTGAAAAAGAACTACAACATGCGCTGGGTCGCGGCGATGGTCGCGGACGTGCACCGCATCCTGACCCGCGGCGGTCTGTTCATGTACCCACGCGACAGCCGCGAGCCGTCGAAGCCGGGCAAACTGCGCCTGATGTACGAAGCCAACCCGATGTCGTTCCTCGTTGAACAGGCTGGCGGCGCTTCCACCGATGGCCACCAGCGCATCCTCGACATCCAGCCGGAAGGCCTGCACCAGCGTGTTGCGGTGTTCCTCGGTTCGAAAGAAGAAGTTGCCCGCGTCACGGCTTACCACAAGGAATAAACCATGACCGCGCCCTGGCAGCCGTTACTCGAATGGTGGTTTGGATCTTTCGAATCACCCAACGAAATAGCGGCTGACAAGGGCAAGTTATGGTTCGGCAAGCGCGACAGCCAGGATCTCGAAGCGCGGACGCGTTTCGGGAGCCTGGTCGAGCAGGCGCTGGCCGGCGGTTTGACCGAATGGGCGCAACGCCCCGAAGGTTGGCTGGCCCTGGTGCTGTTGCTCGATCAACTTCCTCGCATGATCTTTCGCGATACCCCCAAATCCTTTTCAGGCGATCTCAGGGCTCAGGCTCTGGTAGCGCAAGGCATTGCTGCGGATTTCGATCGGCAACTGCGGCCGATCCAGCGGGTGTTTGTCTATCTGGTGTTCGAGCACTGCGAAAATCTGGCGGTGCAGAACGAAGCGGTTTCGCGGTTTCTGGATCTGGTCGAACAGCAACCCGAGGCGGATCGGACGGTGTTTGCCGACAACCTGGATTATGCCGAGCGGCATCAGAAGATCATTGCGCGATTTGGACGGTTTCCCCATCGCAATGCGGTGTTGGGGCGTGAGTCTACGGCTGAAGAGTTGGAGTTTCTTTCAGGCCCCGGATCTCGCTTCTAAAGTTTCTTTGCGGCTAATGCCGTCTTCGCGGGCAAGCCTCGCTCCTACAGGTTGTGCGGTGCGCCAGTCCCTGTAGGAGCGAGGCTTGCCCGCGAAGGGGCCCTTGAAAACACTAAATCCTGAAACTACCTACCAACTGCTTCAACCGCGCCGCCTGCTGCTCAAGGTCAGCGCACGCACGCAAAGTCGACTGCAAGTTCTCTACGCCTTCCTGATTCAACGTGTTGATCTCGGTGATGTCGACGTTGATCGACTCCACCACAGCAGTTTGCTCCTCGGTCGCGGTGGCCACGGACTGGTTCATCCCGTCGATCTCACCGATGCGCTGCGTCACGCTGCCCAGGCGCTCACCGGCCTGGTTGGCGATGCCGACGCTGCTTTCGCTCTGGCGCTGGCTGTCGGTCATGGTGCTGACCGCTTCCCGGGCGCCGACTTGCAGTTCTTCGATCATCTTCTGCACTTGCTGCGCCGAATCCTGAGTGCGGTGGGCGAGGTTGCGCACCTCATCGGCAACCACGGCAAAACCACGGCCGGCTTCACCGGCACGGGCCGCTTCGATGGCCGCGTTGAGCGCCAGCAGGTTGGTTTGCTGCGAGATGCTGGTGATCACTTCCAGAATCTGGCCGATGTTCACTGTGTTGCTGTTCAGGGTTTCGATGTTGCCGCAGGAATCACTGATTTTTGCCGATAGCTGCTGCATGGCGGCGATGGTTTTATCCACCACTTGCTGACCGTCTTCGGCCAAGGCACGGGCGTCGCTCGAATGTTGCGAGGCGAGGGCGGCGTTCTGGGCGATTTCCTGGGCGGCGGCACCCAATTCGTTGATGGCTGCAGCCACGCTGCTGGTGCGTGAAGCTTGCTGATCGGAGTTGAACATCGATGAGTTCGATGCAGCTACGACGCGCAAGGCGACTTCATTGACCTGACCGGTGGCCGAGGACACTTCACGGATCGAGGTATGAATACGTTCCACAAAACGGTTGAACGAGGTGCCCAACGCACCGAATTCATCCTGGCCGTGAATGGTCAAGCGCTTGGTCAGGTCACCTTCGCCCTCGGCGATGTCATGCATGGCGCGACCCATGGTCAGCAGCGGTTGCATCAGCACGCGGATCAACATGCTCAGTAGCGCGATGATGATCACCACGGCGATGACCATGGCGATGATCGCCGAGGTGCGGAATTCGCTGAGCATCGAGAACGCGGTGTCTTTATCCAGCACCAGCGCCACGTACCAGTCTGCAGACGGCACGCCGTTGACGTGAGTGAAGGAAATGAACCGGGTTTTGCCGTCCAGTTCGACTTCCTTCAGGCCCGGGCTGATTTTCGGCGCCCCGTTGGGGTAAGCGTCAGCCAGGTTCTTGAGCACCAGTTTGCTGTCCGGGTGGATCAGGATCTTGCCGTCGGCGCTGACGATAAATGCATGGCCATGACCGCCGAAGTTCAGCGAGTTGATGATCGCGCTGACGCTGGACAGATCAATGTCTGCACCGGCGACGCCAATCATTTGATTCTGGTGCTTCACCGGCGTGGCAACGGTAATCACCAGTTTGCCCGACGATGCCGCAATGTAGGGTTCGGTGACGATGGTCTGTTGCGCGTTGTTGGCCGCCTTGTACCAGCCACGGGCGCGCGGGTCGTAGTCCGCGGCGCGATTGCCGGCCGGGACCGAGAACATAACGCCATCGGTGCCGCCGAAGTAGCTCAGCTGGAAGTTGCCGGTGTAGGCCGGCAGATCGATGGCGCGCTTGAGATTGGCCTGGGCGCTGCCGTCCACGGCGATTTGCTGGGCCAGCGATTGCAGCAATTGAATGCGGCTTTCCAGCCAGGTCTGAATGTTGCTGGTGGTCAGGCTGCCGAGTTCCTGCATCGAGGACTCGGTACTGCTGAGCAGGGTCTGCCGCTGGCGGTAATCGTTGAACAGGATGAAACAGGCGAATGCAACGGCCACCACAAGGGCGGCGGCCAACAGGATTTTGTGGCTGAATTTCATGTTTCTGGTCATTAAATGAGCTACCGCGAAGGGCTGGTCAACAAGGGGTGTCAATTTGCCACAGTGGAAGGCTTTACACTGCTTCTATGTCGACTGGCCGGCGCCAAAGATTAGGCGGCCTGCGGGAAAACCGACGAAATACTCAACGGCGCGAAAAAGTGGCTGATTTATCGTAAAGGGCAGACGGATGGCCGAACAAATAGCCGCAGGGTCAGGGAACCAGACAAGGGTTTTCTCTTCTAAGCTTCAGCTTGGCAGCCATGCCATTCCCTACGCCCCAGGAGTTACACCATGTCGCTGCGATCTATCGCCTTGCTCTCGTTCTGCGTGTTGTTGGCAGCGTGCGGCAAGATCAATCAGGAAAATTATTCGAAGCTGTCGACCGGCATGCCCAAGGCCGAGGTTGAAACCTTGCTGGGCAAACCGACCGATTGCTCCGGCGCACTCGGCATGTCCAGTTGCACCTGGGGTGACAAAAACAGCTTTATCAGCGTGCAGTATGCCGGTGACAAAGTGCTGATGTTTTCTGGCCAAGGCCTGAAGTAAACCGGGGCTATTCGCCCACGGGAGAAAAAAATAATGAAGCGGTTACTGATCGTACTTTTTGCCGGCCTGGTATTGGCCGGCTGCGCCACTTCTGGCGTAGATCCGTTGGCACCCAAGACCGTCAACACGGTCAACCTCAAGCGCTACCAGGGAACCTGGTACGAACTGGCGCGTCTGCCGGTGTATTTCCAGCGCAACTGCGCACAATCCGAGGCCCATTACAGTCTCAAGCCTGAAGGTGACATGGCGGTGCTGAACCGCTGCCTGACGTCGGACTGGCAATGGGAAGAGGCCAAAGGCACGGCTTATCCACAGGTACCCGGCAAGGCCGACAAGTTGTGGGTCGAGTTCGATACCTGGTTCTCGCGACTGATCCCCGGTGTGGCGAAGGGAGAGTACTGGGTGTTGTACGTCAGCGATGATTACAAGACCGCGATTGTCGGCGACCCGAGCCGCCGTCACCTCTGGCTGCTGTCACGCACCCCGACGGTCAATGGCGTGGTGCGAGAAGAGCTGCTGAGCAAGGCGCGTCAGCAGGGTTATGACACGACGCGACTGATCTGGCGCGCGTCGGATAGCAAGATGGCCAAGACTTCGAACTAACTGTTACCGGCGATCTAATGTGGGAGCGGGCTTGCTCGCGAAAGCGGTCTGTCAGTCAACAATTGTGTTGATGGTGACGGCCCTTTCGCGAGCAAGCCCGCTCCCACATTTTTTTTGGGTCAGCCCAAGAGATCGCGCAGCACCTGGGTAAACGCCCGATTACTCTCTTCTTCCCCGGCATGCCGCCCATCACGCACAACCCACTGGCCGTTGACCAGCACGTCCCGCACCTGGCGATCACCACCGGCGAACAACCAACGATTGAGAATCCCGTCGCCGCTGGCCGTCGCCAGATAGGGATCGTTACCATCCAGCACCAGCCAATCAGCACGCTTGCCCACTTCCAGGGCGCCAATCGGTTGCCCCAGCGCCTGGGCACCGCCATCCAGCGCGGCGTCGTACAGTGTGCGGCCGACCATCGGCTGATCCGCGCCATACAAACGATTCCGCCGCTGATCGCGCAGACGCTGGCCGTATTCCAGCCAGCGCAATTCTTCCACCACGCTTAACGACACATGGCTGTCGGAACCGATGCCCATGCGCCCGCCCTGCGCCAGGAAGTCTACTGCCGGAAAAATCCCGTCGCCGAGGTTGGCTTCGGTGGTCAGGCATAGACCCGCGATGGCGCGGCTCTTGGCCATGAGGGTGACTTCTTCCGGGTTGGCGTGGGTCGCGTGGACCAGGCACCAGCGCTGATCGACGTCGGTGTTTTCGTACAGCCATTGCAACGGACGGCGACCGCTCCAGCTCAGGCAGTCATCGACTTCCTTCTGTTGTTCGGCAATGTGAATGTGTACCGGGCACTGCTTGTCGCTGGCCGCCAGCACTTCACTGATCTGCTGCGGGGTGACCGCGCGTAACGAGTGGAAACACAAACCCAATGCCTGCGCCGGCTGCTGCGCCAGGATCGGCTGCAAGCGCGACTGGAGTTTCAGGTAGTTTTCGGTGCTGTTGATAAAGCGGCGCTGACCTTCGTTCGGGGCCTGGCCACCAAAACCGGAGTGGCTGTAGAGCACTGGCAGCAGGGTCAAGCCGATACCGGCGGAGCTGGCGGCCTGGCTGATGCGCAACGCCAGTTCGGCCGGGTCTGCGTACGGTTGGCCGCTCGTATCGTGGTGTACATAATGAAATTCCGCGACCGAGGTGTAACCGGCCTTGAGCATTTCGATGTACAGCTGACGGGCGATGACGCCAAGTTGGTCCGGGCTGATTTTTCCGACGAGCCGGTACATCAAATCGCGCCAGGTCCAGAAACTGTCATTCGGATTACCCGCCACTTCCGCCAGCCCGGCCATGGCGCGCTGGAAGGCGTGGGAGTGTAAATTCGGCATCCCCGGCAGTAGCGGACCGCTCAGCCGTTCGGCGTCATCTGCGTGAGAATCGGCCTGGATATGGGTCAGCACGCCATCGGCGCTGACCTCAAGACGTACATTGTTGGCCCATCCACTAGGCAGCAGCGCGCGTTCGGCAAAGAAGGCGGACATGGTTCAGCACCCCATCGTGTGTTATTTGTATATACATATACAGACGTTTGCCTGCTCGGTAAACTCCGGCAAGCTAGCAACCTCTAACAGATGAACAAGGATTAACCGTGCCGACTCCCTCTGCCACATTGCCGCCGAATGCCAATCTGAGCGCCAATCTGGGCGACAGTCCGGCGCCCTTGTACGCCCGCGTAAAACAGATGATCACCCAGCAGATCGATAGTGGAAACTGGCCGCCGCATTACCGCGTTCCGTCGGAAAGCGAGTTGGTCAGCCAGCTGGGTTTCAGCCGCATGACCATCAACCGCGCCCTGCGCGAGATGACCGCCGACGGCCTGTTGGTGCGCATGCAAGGCGTCGGAACGTTCGTCGCCGAGCCGAAAAGCCAGTCCGCCCTGTTTGAAGTGCACAACATCGCCGACGAGATCGCCTCCCGTGGCCATCGCCACACCTGCAAGGTGATCACCCTCGAAGAAGAGGCCGCCGGTTCCGAGCGGGCCCTGGCGCTGGACATGCGCGAAGGGCAGAAAGTGTTTCACTCGTTGATCGTGCATTTCGAAAACGATATTCCGGTGCAAATCGAAGACCGTTTCGTCAACGCGCTGGTGGCGCCGGAGTACCTCAAGCAAGACTTCACCCTGCAAACGCCTTACGCCTATCTGAATCAGGTTGCGCCGCTGACCGAAGGCGAGCACGTGGTTGAAGCGATTCTTGCCGAGCCGTCTGAATGCAAATTGCTGCAGATTGAAAAGGGCGAGCCGTGCCTGCTGATTCGTCGCCGCACCTGGTCCGGCCGTCAGCCAGTGACCGCCGCCCGTTTGATCCACCCCGGTTCCCGTCATCGTCTGGAAGGACGGTTCCATAAATAAAGAGCCATAAATGAGCCAGTTGAAAGTTTTACGCGCGGCCGATTACCCGCGTATGCCGTGGAAAAACGGCGGTGGCAGCACCGAAGAAATCACCCGTGATGGAGGTGCCGGCCTTGAGGGTTTCGGCTGGCGCCTGTCGATTGCCGATATTGGCGAGTCGGGCGGTTTTTCAACCTTTGCCGGCTATGAGCGGGTGATCACCGTGCTGCAAGGCGACGGCATGAGCTTGCGGGTTGATGGTCAGGACACTCGGCCATTGTTACCACTGGACCCCTTTGCTTTCAGTGGCGAGAGTCATGTGTCCTGCACATTGCTCGGCGGGCCGATCCGCGACTTCAACCTGATTTATGCGCCGGACCGTTACAGCGCGCGGTTGCAGTGGCTGGAGGGTGAGCAGCGGTTTTTCAGTTCCGCCGGCACCGTGCTGGTGTTCAGCGTGGCTGAACAACTTGAAGTGACGGTGGGTAACAACGCCTCTCAGCTAGGGCGCCATGATTGTCTGCAACTGGACGGTAACGTTGGCCTGCTGGATATCTCCAGCAACGGCCCATGCTGCGTGATCGAGCTGATCGCACGCTGATCCAAAATCCTTTCGCGGGCAAGCCTCGCTCCTACAGGTTTTTTGTCGTTCTCACGTTGGGATGGCAAACATAAACCCTGTAGGAGCGAGGCTTGCCCGCGAAGCTTTCCACCGTTCAAATCCGTTTCCCATTGCGCACCACTTTGTTACCGAACGCCCCAGCGTGGCGCAAAACCACGCTCAAGTAACAGCTGCCACGCCCTTCGCAAAATCCCCCAGAAAAATTTCATCTTCGCTAGAACCCTTGATTCAGGCGCTCTCCAGCCATTTTTAAAACTTTTCTTGAACACCCATCCAGCAAGTTGGCCGCTTGATTGCATATGCTTGTATGTACAAGTAAAGACGTATGCGTATGAGTCGATCGAGACTCCTCGCAACGTCCACTGATTCGCTTGTGGCGCTTTGACGCGCACAGGCTGGCTTGCCCACCGCCAGGGCTGGTTTGGATTGATTGATGAGGAGTCTTTTTCGTGACTGACAATAAGCCTACTAAGTTTCGTAACGTCGAAATCCGCGCTGCCCGCGGTAACAAGCTGACCGCCAAGAGCTGGCTGACTGAAGCGCCGCTGCGCATGCTGATGAACAACCTCGACCCGGAAGTCGCCGAGAACCCTAAAGAACTGGTGGTTTACGGTGGCATTGGTCGTGCAGCACGTAATTGGGAATGCTACGACAAGATCGTCGAAAGCCTGACCAACCTGAACGACGACGAGACCCTGCTGGTGCAATCCGGCAAGCCGGTCGGCGTGTTCAAGACCCACAGCAACGCCCCACGCGTGCTAATCGCCAACTCCAACCTGGTGCCACACTGGGCGAGCTGGGAACACTTCAACGAACTCGACGCCAAAGGCCTGGCCATGTACGGCCAGATGACCGCTGGCAGCTGGATCTACATCGGCAGCCAGGGCATCGTCCAGGGCACCTACGAAACCTTCGTTGAAGCCGGTCGCCAACACTACAACGATGACCTGAAAGGTCGTTGGGTCCTGACCGCAGGCCTCGGCGGCATGGGCGGCGCTCAACCTCTGGCTGCAACACTGGCCGGCGCTTGCTCGCTGAACATCGAATGCCAGCAGGTCAGCATCGATTTCCGCCTGAACAGCCGTTATGTCGATGAGCAAGCCACCGACCTCGACGACGCGCTGGCCCGCATCGCCAAATACACCAAGGAAGGCAAAGCGATTTCCATCGCCCTGCTGGGTAACGCGGCTGAAATCCTGCCGGAACTGGTCAAGCGCGGCGTGCGCCCAGACATGGTCACCGACCAGACCAGCGCCCACGACCCGCTCAACGGCTACCTGCCAGCCGGCTGGACCTGGGAAGAGTACCGCGCTCGCGCCAAGACCGAGCCGGCTGCCGTGGTCAAAGCCGCCAAGCAGTCCATGGCCGTGCACGTTAAAGCGATGCTCGAATTCCAGAAGATGGGTATTCCGACCTTCGACTACGGCAACAACATCCGTCAGATGGCACAAGAAGAAGGCGTTGAAAACGCGTTCGACTTCCCAGGCTTCGTACCGGCTTACATCCGTCCGCTGTTCTGCCGCGGTATCGGTCCGTTCCGTTGGGCTGCACTATCGGGCGATCCGCAAGACATCTACAAAACCGACGCCAAAGTAAAAGAACTGATCCCGGACGACGCCCACCTGCACAACTGGCTGGACATGGCGCGCGAGCGCATCAGCTTCCAGGGTCTGCCGGCACGTATCTGCTGGGTTGGCCTGGGCCTGCGCGCCAAGCTGGGTCTGGCGTTCAACGAAATGGTTCGCAGCGGTGAATTGTCCGCGCCAATCGTGATCGGTCGCGATCACCTGGACTCCGGCTCTGTTGCCAGCCCTAACCGCGAAACCGAATCGATGCAGGACGGTTCCGACGCCGTGTCCGACTGGCCACTGCTCAACGCTCTGCTCAACACCGCGAGCGGCGCGACCTGGGTTTCTCTGCATCACGGCGGCGGCGTCGGCATGGGCTTCTCCCAGCACTCGGGCATGGTGATTGTCTGCGACGGTACGGACGAAGCGGCCGAGCGTATCGCTCGCGTGCTGCACAACGACCCGGCTACCGGTGTTATGCGTCACGCCGATGCGGGTTACCAGATCGCAATCGACTGCGCCAAGGAGCAGGGTCTGAACCTGCCGATGATTACCGGTAAATAACGCAGAAATACCTGTAGGAGCGAGGCTTGCCCGCGAAGGCGTCTTAACTGACACACCGCGGTGCATTCTTCGCGGGCAAGCCTCGCTCCTACAGGGATCACCAACATCGAATAACAATCCACAGAGGTTGAATCATGGCTGTTAACAGCGATCGTGCAGGCAGTAAACCGTTGATCGAGAAACGTTCGATCGACTACATCCCGGAAGCGGAGAGACACGGTCGTCTGTTGAGCCAGTTCACTCTGTGGATGGGTGCCAACCTGCAAATCACCGCAATTGTGACCGGGGCCCTGGCCGTGGTGCTGGGCGGTGATGTGTTCTGGTCGTTGATTGGTCTGTTGATCGGTCAACTGCTCGGCGGTGGTGTAATGGCGCTGCATGCGGCGCAAGGGCCCAAGCTTGGCCTGCCGCAGATGATCTCCAGCCGGGTACAGTTCGGCGTGTATGGCGCGGCCATCCCGATCGTGCTGGTGTGCCTGATGTACCTGGGCTTCACCGCAACGGGCACCGTGCTTTCCGGCCAGGCGTTGGGCCAGTTGTTTGGCGTCAGCGACAGCGTCGGTATCCTCATCTTCGCCAGTGTCATCGTGCTGGTCACGGTGCTCGGTTATCGGGTGATCCATTTCATCGGCCGTGTCGCCAGCGTCATTGGCGTGATTGCCTTCGTTTACCTGTTCAGTCGCCTGATGAGCCAGACTGACGTTGGCGCACTCCTGCAAATCCGCCACTTCAGCTGGAGCAGCTTTCTGCTTGCGGTGTCGCTCGCGGCGTCCTGGCAGATCGCCTTCGGCCCCTACGTGGCTGACTACTCACGCTACCTGCCGAGCAAGATTTCCTCGGTGAAAACTTTTTTTGCCGCAGGCGCGGGTTCGGTCATTGGTGCGCAGGTAGCGATGGTCCTCGGCGTGTTCGCTGCCGCATCGGCCAACGGCCAGTTTGCCGGTCACGAAGTCGCCTACATCGTCGGTCTGGGCGGTACCGGTGCCACCGCTGCGCTGCTGTATTTCAGCATCGCGTTCGGCAAGGTCACCATCTCCACGCTGAACTCCTACGGCAGCTTCATGTGCATTGCGACCATCATCAGCGGCTTCCGTGGTGACCTGAAGGTATCGCGCTTGCAGCGTCTGGTCTTCGTGCTGGTCATCGTCGGTGCTGCGACCCTGATGGCGCTGCTCGGTCAGCACTCGTTCCTCGGTGCGTTCAAGTCCTTCATCCTGTTCCTGCTGGCGTTCTTCACGCCATGGAGCGCGATCAACCTGGTGGACTACTACTGCATCACCCGCGAACGCTATGACGTGCCGGCGCTGGCCGATCCGAACGGTCGCTACGGCCGTTGGAACCCCCTCGGTATCAGCGTCTATGTCTTCGGTGTGCTGGTGCAACTGCCGTTCATCGCTACCAAGTTCTATACCGGTCCGCTGGTGGACGCTCTGGGCGGTGTGGATATTTCCTGGATCATCGGTCTGGTGCTTCCCGCAGGCCTGTATTACGTGTGCGCGAAAAAATGGCACAGCGCAGTACCCGATCACCTGATCCTGCCGGTCGAGCAGGACAGCGATGTACAACCTGAAACAAGCGGGGCCGGTCGCGCTGCTGCGCAGGCCTGATTGGACGTGGACAGGGCTGGATGCCTCTTGACTGCCGTAAGCCAACTCATGATTAGGAGCGTCAAACAATGAAATCGAACAAGACCCTGCTGACCACATTGCTTTCCATGGGCCTGCTGGCCAGTGCTGGCGCCACCCAGGCGGCTGGCTGGTGCGAATCGGGCAAACCGGTGAAGTTCGCCGGCCTGAACTGGGAAAGCGGCATGCTGCTGACCGACGTGATGCAAATCGTCTTGGAGAAAGGCTACGACTGCAAGACTGACAGCCTGCCAGGCAACTCCATCACCATGGAAAACGCCCTGAGCAGCAACGACATTCAAGTGTTTGCCGAAGAGTGGGTCGGTCGTAGTGAAGTCTGGAACAAGGCCGAGAAGGCCGGCAAGGTTATCGGTGTCGGCGCTCCGGTCGTTGGCGCGATCGAAGGCTGGTACGTGCCGCGTTACGTGATCGAAGGCGATGCCAAGCGCAAGCTGGAGCCAAAAGCCCCGGACCTGAAAGCGATCGCCGATCTGGGCAAATACGCTGCCGTGTTCAAGGATCAGGAAGAGCCATCCAAGGGTCGTTTCTACAACTGCCCGGCCGGCTGGACCTGTGAGCTGGACAACAGCGAAATGCTCAAAAGCTACGGCCTGGAAAGCACCTACACCAACTTCCGCCCAGGTACCGGCCCGGCGCTGGATGCGGCAGTGCTATCGAGCTACAAGCGTGGCGAGCCGATCCTGTTCTACTACTGGTCGCCAACCCCACTGATGGGCCAGGTCGACCTGGTCAAACTCGAAGAAAAGCCAGGCGTGGACAAGAGCGTGACCATCAAGGTCGGCCTGTCCAAGACCTTCCACGAGCAAGCCCCGGAACTGGTGGCCGTGCTGGAAAAGGTCAACCTGCCAATCGACCTGCTGAATCAGAACCTCGGGCGCATGGCCAAAGAGCGGATCGAATCGCCAAAACTGGCCAAGATCTTCTTGAAGGAACATCCTGAAGTCTGGCACGCGTGGGTGAGCGAAGACGCAGCCAAAAAGATCGACGCGGCCTTGTAGGTCGAGTGTCTCCGACTGTCGGCAACGGCAGTCGGATGCTTGATCGCAACCCCTTGATTGAGAGTCTTTTTATGTTTCCCGAAAGCTTTACCTTTTCCATCGCCGACTGGGTCAACAGTTGGGTCGATTCGCTGGTCACCAACTACGGCGATGTGTTTCGCAGCATCTCCGACACCCTGCTGTGGGCCATCGTCAATCTCGAAGGGCTGCTGCGTGCGGCGCCCTGGTGGCTGATGCTGGCGATCGTGGCGGGCGTTGCCTGGCACGCGACCCGTAAAGTCGTGACCACGTCGGTCATCGTCGGTCTGCTGTTCCTGGTGGGGGCGGTCGGCCTCTGGGACAAGCTGATGCAGACCCTGGCGCTGATGATGGTGGCGACGGTCATCTCGGTGCTGATCGGCATTCCGCTGGGTATTCTCTCGGCACGCAGCAATCGCCTGCGTTCGGTGCTGATGCCGCTGCTGGACATCATGCAGACCATGCCGAGTTTCGTGTACCTGATCCCGGTATTGATGCTGTTTGGCCTGGGCAAGGTCCCGGCGATTTTCGCCACAGTGATCTACGCCGCGCCGCCGCTGATCCGCCTGACTGATCTGGGTATTCGTCAGGTCGACGGTGAAGTGATGGAAGCGATCAACGCCTTCGGCGCCAATCGCTGGCAGCAACTGTTTGGCGTGCAACTGCCGCTGGCCCTGCCGAGCATCATGGCCGGGATCAACCAGACCACCATGATGGCCCTGTCGATGGTGGTAATCGCCTCGATGATCGGTGCCCGTGGCTTGGGTGAAGATGTGTTGGTGGGGATTCAGACCCTCAACGTCGGACGTGGCCTTGAAGCCGGTCTGGCGATCGTGATTCTGGCAGTGGTCATCGACCGCATTACTCAGGCGTATGGTCGGCCACGGCATGAGGTGAGCAAATGAGCAACGAAGCCATCAGCAAGATTGAAGTCAAGAACGTCTTCAAGATTTTCGGCAACCGTTCCAAAGACGCGCTGGAAATGATTCGCCAAAAAAAGACCAAGGACCAGGTCTTGGCCGAAACCGGTTGTGTGGTCGGCGTGAACGACCTGTCGCTGAGCATCGGCACCGGCGAGATCTTCGTGATCATGGGCCTGTCGGGTTCCGGCAAGTCGACCCTGGTGCGCCACTTCAATCGCCTGATCGACCCTACCAGCGGCGCGATCCTGGTGGACGGCGTGGACATCCTGCAATACGACATGGAAGCCCTGCGCGAATTTCGCCGGCACAAGATCAGCATGGTGTTCCAGAGCTTCGGCCTGCTGCCGCACAAGACCGTGCTGGATAACGTCGCCTACGGCTTGAAAGTGCGTGGCGAGAGCAAGCAGATGTGCGCCGAGCGTGCGTTGCACTGGATCAACACCGTGGGCCTGAAGGGCTACGAAAACAAATACCCGCATCAGCTGTCTGGCGGTATGCGCCAGCGTGTGGGCCTGGCGCGCGCCCTGGCGGCGGACACCGACATCATCTTGATGGACGAAGCCTTCAGCGCCCTCGACCCGCTGATCCGCGCCGAAATGCAGGATCAGTTGCTGGAACTGCAAAAGACCCTGCACAAGACCATCGTCTTCATCACCCACGACCTCGACGAGGCTGTGCGCATCGGCAACCGCATCGCGATCCTCAAGGATGGCCGCCTGATTCAGGTCGGCACGCCACGAGAGATCCTGCATTCGCCGGCGGATGAGTATGTGGACCGGTTCGTACAGCGGCGGGCTGCGGTAGTTTGAGAGATTTGCGGTGATCGGGCGGGCCTCTTCGCGGGCAAGCCTCGCTCCTACAGAATTGGCGTTTGCCATCCGGATGTGGGAACGACACAAACCTTGTAGGAGCGAGGCTTGCCCGCGAAGGCGTCAGTGAAGCTGCATCAATATCAAGGTTGTACGCACGAGGTTGAAGATGTCCCAGGCTGAAAAAATCGTTATCGCCGACGCCCCGTTGCGTTGGCAGGATGTGGTTGCCGTCGCTCGCCATGGCGCGCAGCTTGAGCTGTCGCCCCAGATCTGGGCACGGATCGAGAACGCCCAGGCGATCGTCCAGCGCATCGTCGCCAGCGGCGAGCGTGCCTACGGCGTCAACACCGGCCTGGGCGCCTTGTGCAACGTCTCGCTCAAAGACGAACAACTCAGCCAGTTGTCGCGCAATACCTTGCTCAGTCACGCCTGTGGCGTCGGCGCCCCCTTGGCCGACGAACAGACCCGCGCAATCATGTGCGCCGCTATTCGCAACTATAGCCATGGCAAATCCGGCATTCATCGCCGGGTGGTCGAAGCCCTGTTGGCACTGCTCAATCGCGGCATCACCCCGCAAGTACCGTCCCAAGGTTCGGTGGGCTACCTGACCCACATGGCCCACATCGGAATCACGCTGCTGGGTGTCGGCAATGTCAGCTATCGCGGGCAGATCGTTTCCGCGCAGCAGGCCTTGAGTGAGGAGGGTCTGCAACCGGTTCAGCTCGGCGCCAAAGATGGTTTGTGCCTGGTCAATGGCACGCCATGCATGACCGGTCTCAGCTGTCTGGCAATTGCCGATGCGACGCGTCTGGTGCAGTGGGCCGATGTGATCGGTGCCATGAGCTTCGAAGCCCAGCGCGGTCAGATCGCCGCGTTCGATGCCGAGATCATCGCGCTCAAGCCTCACCCGGGCATGCAGCAAGTTGGCATCAACTTGCGGGCATTGCTTGATGGCAGTGAAGTGATTGCCAGCAGCAAAGGCATTCGCACTCAAGATGCATTGAGCATCCGTTCGATCCCGCAAGTCCACGGCGCCGCTCGCGATCAACTTGAACACGCGAAACAGCAGATCGAAACCGAACTCAACTCTGTTACCGACAACCCGATGCTGCTGGGCACGCCGGACAACTTCCGGGTGATGTCCCAGGCCAACCCGCACGGTCAGTCAGTGGCATTGGCGGCGGATTTGCTGGCGATTGCCATGGCCGAAATCGGCTCCATCGCCGAGCGTCGGCTGGACCGCTTGATCAACCCGCACGTCAGCGGTCTGCCGGCGTTTCTGGTGGCCAATCCCGGGGTGAATTCCGGGATGATGATCGTCCAGTACGTTGCCGCGTCCCTGTGTGCGGAAAATCGTCAACTGGCGCAGCCGGCGGTGCTCGACAACTATGTCACCTCGGGCTTGCAGGAAGACCACTTGAGCATGGGCACCAATGCGGCGCTGAAGCTGCATCGCGCGTTGGAAAACTGCACGCAGATCCTCGCCATTGAATATTTGCTGGCATCCCAGGCGTTTGAATTCCTCAAAGAACAACGCTTCGGCGCAGGCACCGATGCCGCGTGGCGTCTGCTGCGTGAACGAGTCCCGGCCTACGACCAGGACCGCTGGCTGGCACCGGACATTGCTGCCGCTGCCAGTGTTTTGAAAGACCCGATTTTGTTGCACAAGGCTTTACCCAACCTGAACTGATTTCTACAAACACCAGCGTGCCAAGGCGCGGCTCCCCAAAAGCGAGACGCGACGGACAACGGACATCTCCGGAGCGTCTGGTGAGTTAACAACAAACTCTCAAAAGGAGCATAAAATGACTGCGCTTAATTTGATTCCCGGCCAACTGAGCCTTGCCCAACTGCGTGATGTTTATCAGCACCCGGTCAAAATCACCCTCGACAACAGTGCCTCGGCCCAGATCGAAGCCAGCGTTGCCTGCGTGGAACAGATCCTCGCCGAGAACCGCACCGCTTATGGCATCAACACCGGTTTCGGCCTGCTGGCTTCGACCCGTATCGCCAGCGAAGACCTGGAAAACCTCCAGCGCTCGCTCGTTTTATCCCATGCCGCCGGTGTCGGCGAGCCGATCAGCGACGCGCTGGTTCGACTGGTCATGGTGCTCAAGGTCAACAGCCTGAGCCGTGGCTTCTCGGGTATCCGTCGCGTGGTAATCGATGCTCTGATCGCCCTGATCAATGCCGAGGTTTACCCGCACATTCCATTGAAAGGTTCGGTGGGTGCGTCCGGTGACTTGGCGCCTTTGGCGCACATGTCGCTGGTGCTGCTGGGCGAAGGCAAGGCGCGCTACAAAGGCGAGTGGATGGAAGCCACCGAAGCGCTGAAAGTTGCCGGTCTGACCCCGCTGACCCTGGCCGCGAAAGAAGGTCTGGCGCTGCTCAACGGTACTCAGGTGTCCACCGCTTACGCGTTGCGTGGTCTGTTCGAAGGTGAAGACCTGTTCGCTGGCGCCCTGGCTATTGGTGGCATGACGGTTGAAGCGGTATTGGGCTCGCGCTCGCCGTTCGACGCCCGCATCCACGCCGCTCGTGGCCAGAAAGGCCAGATCGATGCCGCTGCCGCTTATCGCGATCTGCTGGGCGAGCGCAGCGAAGTGTCCGACTCGCACCAGAACTGCGAAAAGGTCCAGGACCCGTACTCCCTGCGCTGCCAGCCGCAAGTCATGGGCGCCTGCCTGACCCAGTTCCGTCAGGCCGCCGAAGTGCTCGCTGTCGAAGCCAACGCTGTATCGGACAACCCGCTGGTGTTCGCCGCTGAAGGTGATGTGATCTCGGGCGGTAACTTCCACGCCGAGCCGGTGGCCATGGCCGCCGACAACATGGCCCTGGCCATCGCCGAAATCGGCTCTCTGAGCGAGCGCCGCATCTCGCTGATGATGGACAAGCACATGTCGCAACTGCCGCCATTCCTGGTGGCCAATGGCGGCGTGAACTCCGGCTTCATGATCGCCCAGGTGACTGCGGCGGCATTGGCCAGCGAGAACAAGGCGCTGTCTCATCCGCATTCGGTGGACAGTCTGCCAACGTCGGCCAACCAGGAAGACCATGTGTCGATGGCCCCGGCTGCCGGCAAGCGTCTGTGGGAAATGGCGGAAAACACTCGCGGCGTTCTCGCGGTGGAATGGTTGGCGGCCTGCCAGGGTCTGGATCTGCGTGAGGGTCTGAAGACCTCGACGAAACTGGAAAAGGCTCGTGCCATTCTGCGTGCCGAAGTGCCGTTCTATGAGAAGGATCGGTTCTTTGCGCCGGACATCAATGCTGCTAGCGAGCTTCTGGCGACTCGTTGCCTGAACGAGCTGGTTTCGGCGAAGTTGTTGCCTAGCCTGTAATGGCCTCTTCGCGAGCAAGCCCGCTCCCACATTGGATTGCGCTGAACCTGTGGGAGCGAGCCTGCTCGCGATTCGATTTTGCGTCGGATAAGAATAATTAAGGACGAAAAATGCAACAGCCAACAAAAGGTTTGAAACGCGGGCTCTCTGCCCGACATATTCGCTTCATGGCGCTGGGGTCGGCGATCGGCACCGGGCTGTTTTACGGTTCTGCCTCGGCCATCCAAATGGCCGGGCCTGCGGTCCTGCTCGCTTACCTGATCGGTGGCGCGGCGGTGTTCATGGTCATGCGCGCCCTCGGCGAGATGGCGGTGCACAACCCGGTGGCCGGCTCTTTCGGCCAGTACGCCAGCACTTATCTTGGGCCGATGGCGGGCTTCATTCTCGGTTGGACCTACGCGTTTGAAATGGTCATCGTCGGGATGGCCGACGTCACCGCGTTCGGTATCTACATGGGCTTCTGGTTTCCGGAAGTCGATCGCTGGATCTGGGTCCTGGGCATCGTTTCGGTGGTCGGCGGCTTGAACCTGTGCAACGTCAAAGTCTTTGGCGAAATGGAGTTCTGGCTGTCGCTGCTCAAGGTCGCGGCCATCGTCGCGATGATCCTCGGTGGCTTCGGCATCATGTTGTTCGGCATCAGCACCGCGCCTGGCGCTCAGGCGACTGACATCAGCAATCTATGGAGCCATGGGGGCTTCATGCCCAATGGCGTGGGCGGCCTGATCGCTTCGTTCGCCGTGGTGATGTTTGCGTTTGGCGGCATTGAAATCATTGGCGTAACGGCTGGTGAGGCCAAAGACCCACAGCGCGTGCTGCCCCGGGCGATCAATGCCGTACCGTTGCGTATTTTGTTGTTCTACGTGCTGACGATGCTGGTGCTGATGTCGATCTTTCCGTGGCAGCAGATCGGCAGCCAAGGCAGCCCGTTCGTGCAGATTTTCGACAACCTGGGTATCAGCTCGGCGGCGACCATCCTCAATATCGTGGTGATCTCGGCGGCGGTGTCGGCCATCAACAGTGACATCTTCGGCGCGGGTCGCATGATGTATGGCCTGGCTCAGCAAGGGCACGCCCCCAAAGGCTTTGCCCGCTTGTCGCGCAATGGTGTGCCGTGGCTGACAGTGGTGGTGATGAGCAGCGCGCTGCTGCTGGGCGTGTTGCTGAACTACCTGATTCCGGAAAACGTCTTTCTGTTAATCGCCTCCGTTGCGACCTTTGCCACGGTGTGGGTCTGGCTGATGATTCTGTTCACCCAGGTGGCGATGCGTCGCTCCATGAGCGCCGAGCAGGTCGCACAACTGAAGTTCCCGGTGCCGTTCTGGCCCTACGCGCCAATGGCGGCGATTGCTTTCATGCTGTTCATTTTCGGCGTGCTGGGCTATTTCCCGGACACCCAGGCGGCGTTGATCGTCGGTGTGGTCTGGATCGTGTTGCTGGTGTTGGCCTACCTGACGTGGGTGAAACCGGCGGCAGGCCAGGCCGCATTGGTGGCGCGGGACCCTGATTTTTCTCATCGATAACCTAATGGAGGCCAGGATGAAAACGCTCTGGCAACACTGCCACGTCGCAACCATGGCGCAAGGCGCCTACTCGATCATCGAGGATGCGGCCATCGTGACGTCCGGTGCGCACATTGAGTGGATTGGTCCGCGCGGCGAACTGCCGTCGGGCGAGTACCCGGCCGTCAATGACCTCAACGGGGCTTGGGTCACTCCGGGCTTGATCGACTGCCACACTCACACGGTGTTCGGTGGCAACCGCAGCGGTGAATTCGAACAGCGTCTGCAAGGCGTCAGTTATGCGGAAATCGCAGCGGCCGGTGGTGGCATCGCCAGCACCGTGCGCGCCACACGTGCGGCCACTGAAGATGAACTGTTCGCCAGCGCCGCCAAGCGTCTGAAGAGCCTGATGCGCGATGGCGTCACCAGCATTGAAATCAAGTCCGGTTATGGACTGGACCTGACCAACGAACGCAAGATGCTTCGGGTCGTTCGTCGTCTCGGCGCCGAGCTGCCAGTCAGCGTGCGCAGCACCTGCCTGGCCGCCCACGCCTTGCCGCCGGAATACACAGACCGCGCCGATGCTTACATCGATCACATCTGCACTGAAATGCTCCCGGCCCTGGCTGCCGAAGGGCTAGTGGATGCAGTGGACGCTTTCTGTGAATACCTGGGGTTTTCGCCGGAACAGGTCGAACGGGTTTTCGTCGCCGCGCAGAACCTCGGTTTGCCGGTGAAGCTGCATGCCGAGCAATTGTCGTCGCTGCACGGTTCGAGCCTGGCGGCGCGTTACCACGCATTATCCGCCGATCATCTGGAATTCATGACCGAAGACGACGCCATCGCCATGGCCAAGTCCGGCACGGTCGCGGTGTTGCTGCCCGGCGCGTTTTACTTCCTGCGGGAAACCCAATTGCCGCCGATGGAAGCCCTGCGCAAACACGGCGTAAAAATCGCCATCGCCAGCGACCTCAACCCGGGTACTTCGCCGGCGCTGTCGTTGCGCTTGATGTTGAACATGGCCTGCACCTGTTTGCGCATGACCCCGGAAGAGGCCCTGGCTGGCGCAACGATTCATGCCGCCACCGCGCTGGGCATGGCCGAGACTCATGGTTCGCTGGAAGCCGGCAAAGTCGCAGACTTCGTCGCCTGGCAGATTGATCGACCAGCCGACCTGTCGTACTGGCTGGGCGGCGACCTGGAAAAACGCGTCGTGCGTCACGGCGTCGAAACAAGCGTTTAGGAGAGCAGTTGTGGATAAGGTTCTGAACTTCAAACAAGGCCGCGTGCCGCTGCTGATCAGCATGCCCCACGCCGGCCTGCGACTGACCCCGGCGGTCGAAGCCGGGTTGATTCCCGACGCGAAAAGCCTGCCGGACACCGACTGGCACATCCCCAGGCTGTACGAATTCGCCGCCGAGCTGGGCGCCAGCACCCTCGCCGCCGAGTACTCGCGGTTTGTCATCGACCTGAACCGACCGTCCGACGACAAGCCTTTATATGTCGGCGCCACCACTGGTTTGTACCCGGCGACGTTGTTCGACGGTATTCCATTGTTCCGTGAGGGTATGGAGCCCTCGGCCACAGAACGCGCGAATTATCTGGAGCACATCTGGACGCCGTACCACCGCACCTTGCAGGAAGAGCTGGCGCGACTGAAAGCCGAATTCGGCTACGCGCTGCTGTTCGATGCACACTCGATCCGCTCGATCATCCCGCACCTGTTCGACGGCAAACTGCCGGACTTCAACCTCGGCACCTTCAACGGCGCCAGTTGCGATCCACAACTGGCCAGCCAACTGGAAGCCATCTGCGCACGGCACGGCGATTACAGCCATGTGCTGAACGGTCGCTTCAAGGGCGGGCACATCACCCGGCACTATGGCAACCCGGCCGAGAACATCCATGCCGTGCAACTTGAGTTGGGCCAGTGCACGTACATGGAAGAGTTCGAGCCGTTCCGTTATCGCCCGGATTTGGCAGCGCCGACGCAAGTGGTGCTCAGGGAATTGCTGCAAGGGTTGCTGGCTTGGGGTCAACAGCGATATCAGGCATAACCATTCACCTGTGGGAGCGGGCTTGCTCGCGAAGAGGGAGTGTCAGTCGACATCTATGTTGCCTGGTACACCGTCTTCGCGAGCAAGCCCGCTCCCACATGGATTGCGCTTAACCCCTACGCTACAGGTCATCACTCGCCTCGATACCTGACTGGAACTGTCGCCACCGTGCAAATCTCGGTCGCCACAGTTCACTTTTACCCTCTCGACGCTGCGTAATGTTCTGGGCACGGTGCACGAAGACACCTGCCCTCACAATAATCTGCCGCACGAGACTCTCCCGATGAAACGACTGTTCACCCGCTGTCTCTCAATCCTCTGCGGCACGGCTTTTCTGAGCACCAGCGTTCTGGCCAGTGACGAGCCATCCTGCAAAACCGTACGCATGGGCGTGGTCAACTGGACCGACGTCATCGCCACCAGTGGCATGGCTGACGTATTGCTCAACGGCCTCGGCTACGAAAGCAAGCAAACCAGCGCCGTGCAACAAATCATCTTCGCCGGCATCCGCGACAAACGCCTCGATATCTTCCTCGGTTACTGGAAACCGGCGATGGACAAAAACATCGCGCCGTTTGTGGCTGCCAATCAAGTGAAGGTCATGGACAAACCGAGCCTCTCGGATGCCCAGGCGACCCTTGCCGTGCCTGACTATGTTGCGGCGGCGGGCCTGAAAACCTTCGCCGACATCGCCAGATTCAAGGATCAGCTCGGCGGCAAGATCTACGGCATCGAGCCGGGCAGCGGCGCCAACACCACGATCAAAACCATGATCGAGAGCAATCAATTTGGCTTGAAGGACTTCAAACTGATCGAGTCCGGTGAGGCCGGGATGCTCGCCGCCGTACAACGGGCGGTCAATCGCAAGGAGTTCGTGGTGTTCGTCGGCTGGACCCCACATCCGATGAACATCAACATGAACGTCACCTACCTGACCGGCAGCGAAGACGTCTACGGGCCGAACGAGGGAGCGGCGACCGTTTCCACCGTGACCGCGCCGGACTATGCCGAGCGCTGCCCGAACGTGAACCGCTTGCTGGCAAACCTGACCTTCACCGCCGCCCAGGAAAGTCAGTTGATGGTGCCGATCATGGAGCGCAAGACGCCGCAGGATGTCGCCAGGCAATGGCTGCGTGATCATCCTGAAGATCTTCAGCGCTGGCTGGCAGGGGTCAGCAGTTTTGATGGCAAGGAGGGTGTGGCAACCGTTCAGGCCAGTTTGAAGAACTGACTGGTCGAGCGGGATCACTGTGGCGAGGGGGTTGCCCTGATGCTGTAGGAGCGAGGCTTGCCCGCGAAGAATGCGCCGTGGTTTTTCAGGCATTGCGCGTCATCGTTCTTCGCGGGCAAGCCTCGCTCCTACAGGATTTTCGTCGCTCAATTTTCTCCTCTTGGCTGCAGACTCATGACTTCTTATCCACTCTCTGAACAGATGGCGGCTTTCGTCGAGAAAACCCTCAGCTTCAACAGCACCGACAGCAGCCTCCCCGGTTTGCGTCAGGCCTACAGCGAGATGTGCCAGGCGTTTACCCCACCGTGTCCTGCGGGGCTTGAGGTGGCCGACTTTCAATTGGCAGGCGTTGCCGTGCGCTCCTGGCAACCGCCGGTCACGCCATCGACCAACGGTTGGCCGTGCATTGTGTATCTGCACGGTGGCGGTTGGGTGGTGGGGGATCTGGACTCCCACGCCTTCATCTGTGCCGAACTGGCGTCGGTGCTCGGCGTGCTGGTGATCGCCGTCGATTATCGGTTGGCGCCGGAGCATCCATTTCCAGCGGCGTTCGATGACTGCCTGGGTGTCTGGCGCGCGCTGCGTACAGGACCGTTTCGGCTCGACCCTGCACGCACCCTGGTGGTGGGCGACAGCGCTGGCGGCAACCTTGCCGCCGCGTTGTGCCTCGCTTTACGCGATGCCGACGAACCTATGCCGTGCGCGCAAGTTCTGATCTATCCGGGACTGGGCGGCGATCACCGATTGCCGTCGCGCAGCGAGTGCACCGATGCGCCATTGCTCAGCAGCAGCGACCTGGATTGTTATTTCGCGTTGTATTTGGGCGGTAGCCGACAACCGGGTGCCTATGCGATGCCCTTGCTCGCCGACGATTTCAGCGGTCTGCCACCGGCGTTGATCGCCGTGGCGCAGTTCGACCCGCTGCGCGATGACGGCGTGCTTTACGCCGAGCGACTCAACGCCGCCGGCGTGAGCGCAACGCTTTATTACGGGGAAGGACTGGTTCACGGCTGTTTGCGGGCGCGGGGGCAGGTCGCCGAGGTCGACCGGCTCTATGAAACCCTGCTCGGCTATTTGGCTGAGACGACGGCTGACAAACTCTGACGCTGCAAGGGGCATGCTCATTGACGTAATTCGGGTTTATGATGCCGGACGGCAGAATAATAGAAGTCCCCCCAGGGATGACCTCGACCCCTTACGGAGCGCGCAATGCAGACTTTGTACCCGCAGATCAAACCCCACGCCCGGCACGATCTGGCCGTCGATAAAACCCACACGCTGTATGTCGACGAAAGCGGTTCGCCGGAAGGTTTGCCGGTGGTGTTCATCCACGGCGGTCCCGGCGCCGGGTGTGATGCCCAGAGCCGCCGGTATTTTGATCCGAACCTGTATCGCATTGTCACTTTCGACCAGCGTGGTTGCGGTCGCTCCACGCCCCACGCCAGCCTGGAAAACAACACCACCTGGGATCTGGTCGCCGACCTCGAGCGGATTCGCAAGCACCTGGGCATCGACAAATGGGTGCTGTTCGGCGGCTCCTGGGGGTCGACCCTGGCCCTGGCCTACGCGCAAACCCATCCGGAACGCGTGCTCGGTTTGATTCTGCGCGGGATTTTTCTCTGCCGTCCCCAGGAAATCGAGTGGTTCTACCAGTGTGGCGCCAGTCGCCTGTTTCCCGATTACTGGCAGGACTACATCGCGCCGATCCCGCAGGATGAGCGCCACGACTTGCTCTCGGCGTTCCACAAACGCCTGGTCGGCAACGATCAGATCGCCCAGATGCACGCGGCCAAAGCCTGGTCCATGTGGGAAGGGCGCACCGCCACCCTGCGGCCGAATCCGCTGGTGGTCGACCGCTTCTCCGAGCCTCAGCGTGCGTTGTCCATCGCCCGTATCGAGTGCCACTACTTCACCAACAATGCTTTCCTCGAGCCGAACCAGTTGATTCGCGACATGGCCAAGATCGCCCACCTGCCCGGCGTCATCGTCCATGGTCGCTACGACGTGATCTGTCCGTTGGACAACGCCTGGGAACTGCATCAGGCCTGGCCGAACAGCGAGTTGCAGGTGATTCGCGACGCCGGCCATGCGGCGTCCGAAACAGGTATTACGGATGCCTTGGTACGCGCCGCTGATCTGATGGCCCGTCGTATGCTCGACTTGTCGCCTGACGAAGCATGAAGGGCCTGCTACAACGCGTGCGTGGCGCGCGAGTCGAGGTTGCGGGAGAGGTGGTTGGCGCGATAGATCAGGGGTTGCTGGTGCTGGTGGCGGTCGAGCCTGACGATACGCGGGCCAGTGCCGACAAACTTCTGCATAAACTGCTTAACTATCGAGTATTCAGTGACGCCGAGGGCAAGATGAATCTGTCCTTGGCGGACGTAGGCGGCGGGTTGCTGCTGGTCTCGCAGTTCACCCTGGCCGCTGACACCAAAAACGGGTTGCGCCCAAGCTTTTCGACTGCGGCTCCTCCAGGTTTGGGTGAGGAACTGTTCGACTATCTAACAGGTAAAGCGAAACAGATGCATGGCACTGTGGCATCAGGTAGATTCGGCGCGGATATGCAGGTGCATCTGGTCAATGATGGCCCGGTAACCTTCCTGTTACAGACGTGAAAGCGCTTGAAACATCTTTTTAAGTGCATTTCGACTGAAAACAGAGGCTTTTCCCGATAAATACTTGGTTCCCCCTGATGCGTTGTAACGCGGCCTGCTAGATAATCGCGCGCTACGGGGATCAGCGTTCGTTGGTCCGTTTTGACTTAGGTAGAGACTTGTCCGAGACCTGTTGGGGAATCATTTTGCCTCATAGGAGTCGGAACAATGCTCGCCAACTTGGCAAGAGTCGTTCGCAGGGTCGGTTTTTTTCCACCGCACACCGTGCTGGCACTTTAACTGGCCGTTGGTTTTTTGATCTGTTTTCGGCGAGGGTTGCTCGTGATTGTTAGTCCCTGTAATGCACCAAAATTGTCTGCCAAACGGTTTCGAAGCGCTCTGGTAGCAGGCTCTGCACTGCTCTGCCTGTTCAGCGCCGGTCAACTTTGGGCATTCAATCTGGATGACGTATCGGTCAAGGCAAAAGAGCTGGCCGGGCAAAAGTACGAAGCCCCGCGCAGTAACCTGCCGAATGAATTTCGCGAGATGAAATTCGCGGACTATCAAAAAATCCGGTTCCTCACGGAAAAAGCCGAATGGGCGAACCAGAAAACCCCCTTCAAGCTGTCGTTCTATCACCAGGGCATGCACTTCGATACGCCGGTGAAAATCAACGAAATCACGGCCAACACCGTCGAAGAGATCAAATACGACCCAAGTCGTTTCGATTTCGGCGACGTGAAGTTCGATCCTAAAGCCACCGAACAGCTGGGCTATGCCGGTTTCCGTGTGCTGTACCCGATCAACAAGGCCGACAAGCAAGACGAAATCATGACCATGCTTGGCGCGAGCTACTTCCGCGTCATCGGCAAGGGGCAAACCTACGGGCTCTCCGCTCGCGGCATGGCCATTGATACCGCGTTGCCATCCGGCGAAGAGTTCCCGCGCTTCACCGAGTTCTGGATTCAACAGCCGAAGCCGGGCGACAAGCATCTGGTGATCTTTGCCCTGCTGGATTCACCGCGTGCCACCGGTGCCTATCGCCTGACCCTGCGTCCGGGCAGCGACACGGTCGTCGACGTCAAGGCCAAGATGTTCCTGCGTGACAAGGTCACCAAGCTCGGCGTTGCGCCGCTGACCAGCATGTACCTGTTCGGCGCCAACCAGCCGTCGAAAGTGCTGAACTACCGTCGCGAGCTGCACGATTCCAGCGGCCTGTCGATCCATGCCGGCAACGGCGAATGGATCTGGCGCCCACTGAACAATCCGAAACACCTGGCGGTGAGCAACTTCTCGATCGAGAACCCGCGCGGTTTCGGCTTGCTGCAACGTGGCCGTGACTTCAGTCACTACGAAGACCTCGATGACCGCTACGACAAGCGCCCAAGTGCCTGGATCGAACCGAAAGGCGATTGGGGCAAAGGCTCCGTCGATCTGGTAGAGATTCCTACGGCCGACGAAACCAACGACAATATCGTCGCTTTCTGGAGCCCGGAAAAACTGCCTGAGCCTGGCCAGTCCCTGGACGTTGCCTACCGCATGCACTGGACCATCGACGAAGCCTCCCTGCATTCGCCGGACAGCGCCTGGGTTCAACAGACCCTGCGTTCCACGGGTGACGTCAAGCAGTCGAACCTGATTCGTCAGCCGGACGGCAGCGTGGCCTATCTGGTGGATTTCGAAGGTCCGTCCCTGCAAGTCCTGCCGGAAGATGCTGAAGTGCGCAGCCAGGTGAGTGTTGGCGACAACGCAGAACTGGTCGAGAACAGCGTCCGTTACAACCCTGAAACCAAGGGCTGGCGCCTGACTTTGCGGATGAAGATCAAGGATCCGGGCAAGGCCACCGAAATGCGCGCTGCGCTGGTCAAGAACATCACGCCTGCCGAGGCGCTCAAGACCGCTGCGCCAGCGTCCAGTTCTTCCGTTGCCAAGGCCGACAAGATTGCCGCCCGCCAGCAAGAGAAGAAGGACAAGGAAGCCAAGCAGGCTGAATCACAAGCCCTGCAAGTCAAGGATACCAAGGACAAGGACAACAAAGACGCCAAGCAGCCTGTCGCTGCCCAAGCGGCCCCAGCCACAACGGAATCGGCACCGACTGAACAAGTCCTGACCGAGACCTGGAGCTATCAGTTGCCCGCCGATGAGTAATTCACACGTACAGCCACAAACGCTTGCCGAGTACCTGGCGCATTTGCCGATGAGCGACGAGCAGCGCGCGGAACTCGCGGGCTGCAAGTCTTTCAGTGAACTGCACGAACGTCTGTCGTCCTCGACGTTCGACGCGCCAACCGAGGCTGCTCAAGCCTCGGTTGGCCGGCGCCTGACCCTGAACTCCGCCGAAGAACTGGCGGACGCGGAAATGCTGGTGCTCGACGCCAGTGGTCGGGTTTGCCTGAAGGCAACCCCACCGATCCGTCGGACCAAAGTCGTGCCCGAGCCGTGGCGCACCAACATTCTGGTGCGTGGCTGGCGTCGGCTGACCGGTCGCACCAATCCGCCGGCCCCGCCGAAGGATGAGAACGTGCTGCCGGCGGCTCGCTGGCGCACTGTCGGTTCGATCCGACGCTACATTCTGCTGGTGCTGATGCTCGGTCAGACGATCGTCGCCGGCTGGTACATGAAAGGCATCATGCCGTACCAGGGCTGGTCGTTCGTCGATCTTGAAGAAGTCCTGCATCAACCTCTGAGCCAAACCGCCACGCAAGTGCTGCCCTATGCCTTGCAAACCAGCATTCTGATTATGTTCGGGATTCTGTTCTGCTGGGTCTCGGCCGGTTTCTGGACTGCGCTGATGGGCTTCCTTGAGCTGATCACCGGTCGTGACAAGTACCGCATTTCCGGCGCCAGCGCCGGCAACGAGCCGATCGCGAAGGACGCACGCACTGCACTGGTGATGCCGATCTGCAACGAAGACGTGCCGCGGGTGTTCGCCGGTTTGCGGGCGACCTTCGAATCGGTGGCGGCCTCGGGTAACCTGGATCGCTTCGACTTTTTCGTACTCAGCGACAGTAACGACGCCGATATCTGCGTTGCCGAGCAGCAGGCCTGGCTGGACGTTTGCCGTGAAGGCAAAGGCTTCGGCAAGATCTTCTATCGTCGCCGCCGTCGCCGCGTAAAACGTAAAAGCGGCAACCTCGACGACTTCTGCCGTCGTTGGGGTGGTGACTACAAGTACATGGTCGTGCTCGACGCCGACAGCGTGATGAGCGGCGAATGCCTGAGCAGTCTGGTGCGCCTGATGGAAGCCACGCCGGACGCCGGGATCATCCAGACCGCGCCGCGTGCGTCGGGCATGGACACCCTTTATGCGCGTATGCAGCAGTTCGCCACGCGTGTGTACGGTCCGCTGTTCACCGCCGGTCTGCACTTCTGGCAGTTGGGCGAATCCCACTATTGGGGTCACAACGCGATCATCCGCATGAAGCCGTTCATCGAGCACTGCGCCCTGGCGCCGTTGCCCGGTAAAGGCGCGTTTGCCGGAGCGATTCTGTCCCACGACTTCGTCGAAGCTGCGCTGATGCGCCGTGCCGGCTGGGGCGTATGGATTGCCTACGACTTACCCGGCAGCTACGAAGAACTGCCACCGAACCTGCTGGACGAACTCAAGCGTGACCGTCGCTGGTGCCACGGTAACCTGATGAACTTCCGGCTGTTCCTGGTAAAAGGCATGCACCCGGTGCACCGTGCGGTGTTCCTGACCGGCGTGATGTCGTACCTGTCTGCGCCGTTGTGGTTCTTGTTCCTGGTGTTGTCGACGGCCTTGCTGGCGGTCAACACGTTGATGGAGCCGCAATACTTCCTGGAACCGCGTCAGCTCTATCCACTGTGGCCACAATGGCAGCCGGACAAGGCAATTGCGCTGTTCTCGACGACCATCGTGCTGCTGTTCCTGCCGAAGTTGCTGAGCATCATCCTGATCTGGGCCAAGGGCGCGAAAGAGTTCGGTGGCAAGTTCAAGGTGACGCTGTCGATGCTGCTGGAGATGTTGTTCTCCATGCTGCTGGCGCCGGTGCGGATGATCTTCCACACCCGTTTCGTACTCGCCGCATTCCTCGGCTGGGCCGCGACCTGGAACTCGCCACAACGTGACGATGACTCGACGCCATGGAGCGAAGCGGTAAAACGCCACGGTCCGCAAACCTTGCTGGGCTTCTTCTGGGCGCTGTTGGTGATCTGGCTGAACCCGAGCTTCCTCTGGTGGCTGGTGCCGATCGTCGGTTCGCTGATGTTGTCGATCCCGGTATCGGTGATCTCCAGTCGCGTCGGCCTGGGCCTGAAGTCCCGTGACGAAAGCCTGTTCCTGATTCCTGAGGAATATGCCCCGCCACAGGAATTGCTGGCGACCGATCAGTACACCCACGAAAACCGTTGGCATGCACTGAACGACGGCTTCGTCCGGTCGGTGGTCGATCCTCAGCAGAACGCTTTGGCGTGTGCGCTGGCGACGTCTCGTCACCGTCAGGCCGAGCCAATCGAATGGCTGCGTATCGAGCGGGTTCGCCATGCGATGAAGGTCGGGCCTGCCGGGCTGACCAACGACGAGCGCGTGGCCCTGCTGAGTGATCCGGTGGCACTGGGTCGCTTGCATGAGCAAGTCTGGAACGAAGGCCACGCCGAGTGGCTGCAAGCCTGGCGCACATCGGTGGATGCCGATCCCCATGCGCCGCTGTTGCCGCTCAAGCCTGTGAGCGTGCAGCCTCAGTTGGCCTGATGAAAAGCCCCGCTTTCGAAAGGAAGCGGGGCTTTTTTTCGCCTGCTGCTTTTTGGGGCGGGCGCAAATTCTGTGAGAACGGGGAGAAGCCTTCGCGGGCAAGCCTCGCTCCTACATGGATGGCAGGATTCTGTGGGAGCGGGCTTGCCCGCGATGGCATCAGCCCGGTTTCAAGCGAACCGGGATGCCCGCATCAGCTCAAACCTTGAACCGCCCCACCAGCATCTGCAAATGCGTCCCCAGCCGCGCCAGCTCGACGCTGGAGGCCGCGGTCTCTTCACTGGCGGCCGAGGTCTGCTCGGACACATCACGCACGTTCAGCACGCTGCGGTTGATCTCTTCAGCCACGGCGCTCTGTTGCTCGGCAGCGGCGGCGATCTGCTGGTTCATTGACTGGATCGCCGATACGGTGCGGGTGATGCTTTCCAGCGAGCCACCGGCGCGGCGGGTCAGTTCGACGCTGCTGTCGGTCAGGCCGCGGCTGTTGTCCATGATGGTCGCGACCTGCTGAGTGCCGGTTTGCAGGCCGACGATCAACTCTTCGATTTCTTCGGTGGACTTCTGGGTGCGTTGGGCCAAGCTGCGGACTTCGTCAGCGACCACCGCAAAACCGCGCCCGGCTTCACCGGCACGGGCGGCTTCGATGGCGGCGTTGAGCGCCAGCAGGTTGGTTTGCTGGGCCACGGACTTGATCACATCGAGCACGCTGCCGATCTTGTCGCTTTCGCGTTTCAGATCGCCCATGGCGGCGGTCGAGTTGCCGACTTCGACGGCCAGGCGCTCGATCTGGGCGATGGCTTCGCCGACCACTCTGTCACCCTCGCGGGCTTGTTGGTCGGCGGCGACGGCCGCTTCGGACGCTTCCTCGGCATTGCGCGCGACTTCTTGCACCGTGGCGGTCATTTCATGCATGGCGGTGGCCACCTGATCGGTCTCGACCTTCTGGCTGTTGACCCCGGCGCTGGTCTGCTCGGTGACGGCGGACAGCTCTTCAGCGGCGCTGGCGATCTGGGTCACGCCATCGCTGATGCCACCGATCAGTTCTCGCAGGCCCAGGGTCATGCTTTGCATGGCGCGCTGTAGCTGACCCAGTTCGTCCTGACGTTCTGAAATGAGATTGTGAGTCAGGTCGCCCGCGGCAACACGTTCGGCCACTTTGAGGGTCTGGCTCAGGGGAATGACGATCTGGCGAGTGATGGCCCAGGCCGCGAACAAACCAAAGGCTGACGCCAGGACGGTGGCCAACAGCAGCAGGTTTTTTGCATGTGCCGCATCGGTGTCACGCACGACGGTTTGCGAGACGGTGAGCTTTTTGCTGACGTCGAACAGAATGTCGCCTTGCGCGCTCATGCGTTTGAGGGCCGCAGCGCTGGCGACCTGGGAGTCGCGGAATTGGCTGACCGCCGCGCGATAGGCTTTGAGCGAGTCGGTCGCTTGTTGCAGGTTGGCGATGTGTTGTTCCGGCAGTTGAGACGGCAGGCTTTCGAGGTTTTTCAGAGCATTGCCGATGGCGTCCAGCGCTGGCTGCTCGGCTTCGGGCTTGCCGCTGTAGGTGTAACCGCGGACCTGGAAACGCGCTTGCTGGATCAGCTTGCTCAGGTCGATCACGCTGTTGAACTGGGCGACACTGTCGCCTTGCAGCAGGGATTTTTCGACTTCAGCGACCCGGGCCACGGCGTTATCGGCAGTGGCGCCCAATTTGCTGCGAGCATCTTCGCGGGTGGCGGTAGCCTGAGTCATATCAGCGAAGGCGCGTTTGTACTCGCTGACGGCGGCAAGCTGTTGATCGACCATTGCCACGTCGGCAGGCTGTTCGACCAGCGTACGGGCGGTTTTCAGGCCGGTATCGAGTTGACCGATCAGCTCGTTGACGGCGCCCGGGCCTTGTTCGCCACGGCGCATGTCGTAATCCAGACGGGCGAGACGCAGGTCTTTGGTCAGCTCATTGAGGCTGGAAATAAACCCAAGCGTATCGCCACGGCTGATCACACCGCTCAGGCCGGTCCAGCCGGTAAAGGTGATCAACAAGGTCAGAAGCAGCACCAGACCGAAGCCGACACCCAGTTTGCGATTGACGCTTACATTTCCCAGTTTCTCGGCCAGCCATCGGTACATGCTGCTACTCCCTCGGACCATTAATTGGTTTTATGGGAGCTGTATCGGCAGGCGAGCGGCGTTCTGTAGGCGCGGCGCAATGTTCGGGCGGCGAGGGTTTTGCCCTAATGTTAAGAAATTTGAGCGACGAAGATCCTGTAGGAGCGAGGCTTGCCCGCGAAGAATGCACCGCGGTTTTTCAGGCATGACGCGTCATCGTTCTTCGCGGGCAAGCCTCGCTCCTACAGGTTGCCCCGTCGCCACAGGTGTGATGTTTGACGTTAAAACAGCCGCGAGAGCAGCGCGGTAACGGCAGTTTCAACCCGCAGGATGCGGTCACCAAGTTGCACCGGTTGCAGGCCAGCCTTGCCCAGCAAGTCGATTTCGTAGGGAATCCAGCCGCCTTCGGGGCCGATAGCCAGGGTCACTGGCTCGTCCAGGCCGCGAGGGCAGGGTGGGTAGTTACCGGGATGACCGACCAGGCCGAGGGTGCCTTCGGTAATGGCCGGCAGACGGTCTTCGACAAAGGGCTTGAAACGCTTCTCGATGACGACCTCTGGCAGCACGCTGTCGCGGGCTTGTTCAAGACCCAGGATCAATTGCTCGCGAATCGCCTCGGGCTCCAGGAACGGGGTTTGCCAGAAACTCTTCTCGACGCGATAGCTGTTCACCAGCACGATGCGCGGCACACCCATGGCGGCCACGGTCTGAAACACTCGGCGGAGCATTTTCGGTCGCGGCAAAGCCAGCACCAAAGTCAGAGGCAGCTTGGCCGGTGGCGGCTGGTCGAGGGTGACGCGCAACTCGGCTTCATCGGCGTCCAGGCGCAGCAACTCGGCTGAGCCCATCAAGCCGCCGATACGTCCGACCCGCAGGCTGTCGCCAACCACCGAGCGGTGGACTTCCTGCATGTGGGTCAACCGGCGATCGCGCAAGATCGCCCGGTCGGCCGCAATGAAGTCGGCCTCTTCGAGGAGCAGCAGGTTCACGCTTGGGTCGCTGGTGGCTGGTCGTTGTGATCGTCAGCTGGCTGGTCGTCCGGATGCTCGCCACGCTTGCTGATCAGGCTGCCGAACAGGATGCCGATTTCGAACAGCAACCACATCGGTACAGCTAGCAACGTCTGCGAGAAGATGTCCGGCGGCGTCAGGATCATGCCGACCACGAAGCAGCCGATGATCACGTACGGGCGGATTTTCTTCAGGTAGGCGACGTTGACCACGCCGATCCACACCAGCAGCACCACAGCCACCGGAATTTCGAACGCCACGCCGAAGGCGAAGAACAGCGTCATGACGAAATCGAGGTAGCTGGTAATGTCGGTCATCATTTCCACGCCGGCCGGGGTGGCGGCGGCGAAGAACTTGAAGATCAACGGGAACACCAGGAAATAGGCGAAGGCCATGCCGGTGTAGAACAGCAGAATGCTGGAGACCAGCAACGGCACTGCGATGCGCTTCTCATGCTTGTACAGGCCTGGCGCGATAAAGCCCCAGATCTGGTGCAGGATCACCGGGATCGCCAGGAACAGCGAGACCATCATGGTTAGTTTCAGCGGCGTCAGGAACGGCGACGACACGTCGGTGGCGATCATCGTCGCGCCGGCCGGCAGGTACTGGCGCAGCGGTGTGGAGACGAAGGTGTAGATCTGCTGGGTGAAGGCGAACAGCCCGGCAAAAATGATGAACACCGCCACGACACAACGCAGCAGGCGAGTGCGCAACTCGGTGAGGTGCGAAACCAGCGGCATGTGCTGGTCGTTTTCGGGGAGATCGCTCATGGGGCTCGCGGCGGCAAAGTGGTGTCGTGAGGCGCCGGCGTTGTCGGCGCGGCGGCAGGAGCAACAGGTTCTACTGAAGGTGCAGGTGCAGGTGCAGCGGCTGCAACTACCGGCGTAGCCTCAGTCGCAGGCGCATGAATTGTCTGCGTCGCCACAGGTTCCACCGGCGTCGGCTCCTGTTGAGTCGGCGTGAAGATCTTCCGCGCCTCCTGCTCCAGGGACAGAATGTGCTCGTTGTGCAGTTGCCGGCGAATCTCGTCGGCACCGATTTCACGTTCAACTTCCTGTTTGATCGCGTTGAAGCTGCGCTTCAGCCGCCCGACCCACAGGCCGGCGGTGCGCGCAGCACCCGGCAGACGCTCGGGGCCCAGCACCAGCAGGGCGACGAGGCCGACGAGCAGCAGTTCAGAGAAGCTGATACCAAACATTAGTCAGTGCTCACGAGTCTTTGCGGATCGGCTCTTCGACTTTTTGCGCCTGCACGTCGATGGTGTGCGGCGGGTTCACGGACTGTGTGGTCTGTGGTTGAGCTGGCGGAACCGGTTGGGCCGGGGTCGCTGTCGGGTCGGCCGCTTTCTCGTCGTCGTTCATGGCTTTACGAAAGCCCTTGATCGACTCGCCCACGTCAGTGCCGAGGTTTTTCAGCTTCTTGGTGCCGAACACCAGCACCACGACAACCAGGATGACGATCCAGTGTTTCCAGTCAAAAATGCCCATGCTGCGTTCCTCTCTAATAGTTGTTCAGGCGGACGGGCGAGAGGCTTTCTCGACGTGTCCGGACAGACCGAAGCGACGGTCCAGTTCATCAAGCACAGCCTGTGGATGCTGCCCCAACTGGGCGAGCATGACCATGCTGTGGAACCACAAATCGGCGGTCTCGTAGATCACATCGCTGCAGTCACCGCTGATGGCGGCATCCTTGGCGGCAATGATGGTTTCGACCGACTCTTCGCCGACTTTTTCCAGAATCTTGTTCAAACCCTTGTGGTACAGGCTGGCGACATACGAGCTGTCGGCGGCGGCGCCTTTGCGCTCTTCCAGTACTTGAGCCAGACGGGTCAAAGTGTCACTCATGTTTGTGTCCTGCGGAATAGATAGCGTGCGGGTCTTTCAGCACCGGGTCGACGGTTTTCCAGTCGCCGTTTTCGAAGACGCGATAGAAGCAGCTCTGACGGCCTGTATGGCAGGCGATGTCGCCGATCTGCTCAACCATCAGGATGATCACGTCAGCGTCACAGTCCAGGCGCATCTCATGCAGGGTTTGCACGTGGCCGGACTCTTCGCCCTTGCGCCACAGCTTGCCACGGGAACGTGACCAGTAAATGGCACGGTTCTCGGCGGCGGTCAATTCCAGTGCTTCGCGGTTCATCCAGGCCATCATCAGGACGCGTCCGGTCTTGTGATCCTGGGCAATCGCCGGCACCAGGCCGTCGGCGTCCCACTTGATCTCGTCCAGCCAGTTTTTCATCTTCGACTCCGACGCGGGCTCTACTTCAATAGTTGAGGCCAATGTTCAAATTCAGCGTTCAAACAGTGTGCCAGCCGATCATCCAACTGGCTATCGGCGAACGACCAGATACAAGCCGACCGCCACCATGATTCCGGCGGGCCAGTGCCCCAGTTCGTTCAACGGGCCACCGGCGGCGAGTATCGTGCCACCCGCCAGGTGAGCGGTGCCGAGCAACCGCAGGAACCAGTCATCCTTGCGTTTGTGCCAAGGGGGAGGCGGGTCGTTGGCGTGGGGCTGGGACATGCGCTCGAGCAGGTCGCGGGCCATGTTGGCCAGGTGCGGGATCTGCTCGAACTGGCTCTGCACGTTGCCTAACAAGGCTTTGGGGCTGACGCGCTCGCGCATCCAGCGTTCGAGGAACGGCTGGGCGGTGTTCCACAGATCGAGGTCCGGGTACAGCTGACGGCCCAGACCTTCGATGTTCAACAGGGTTTTTTGCAACAATACCAACTGCGGCTGCACTTCCATGTTGAAACGTCGAGCGGTCTGGAACAGGCGCATCAGCACCTGACCGAAGGAAATATCTTTTAACGGTTTTTCGAAGATCGGCTCGCACACGGTACGGATCGCTGCTTCGAATTCGTTGAGTTTGGTTTCCGCCGGCACCCAGCCCGAATCGATGTGCAACTGCGCGACACGCCGGTAATCACGTTTGAAGAACGCGAACAGGTTGCGCGCCAGATAGTCCTGGTCTTCCGGGGTCAGGCTGCCGACGATGCCGCAGTCGATCGCAATGTACTGCGGGCTCCACGGTTGCACGGTGCTGACGAAGATGTTGCCGGGGTGCATGTCGGCGTGAAAGAAGCTGTCGCGGAACACTTGGGTGAAGAAAATCTCCACGCCCCGCTCGGCGAGCATTTTCATGTCGGTGCGCTGGTCGGCCAGGGTCGCGAGGTCGGTGACCTGAATCCCGTAGATGCGCTCCATCACCAGCACTTTCGGCCGGCACCAGTCCCAATAGACTTGCGGCACATACAGCAGCGGCGAGCCCTCGAAATTGCGCTTCAGCTGGCTGGCGTTAGCCGCCTCGCGCAGCAGGTCGAGTTCGTCGTAGATGGTTTTTTCGTAGTCGCTGACCACGTCTACCGGGTGCAGCAAGCGAGCGTCGGCCGAGAGTTTTTCCGCGGCGCGGGCGAGGATGAACAGCCACGCGAGGTCTTGGGCAATGATCGGTTTCAGACCCGGGCGGATCACCTTGACGACGACTTCTTCGCCGGTTTTCAGCTGCGCGGCATGCACTTGCGCCACCGAAGCCGAGGCCAGCGGTTCGACGTCGAAACGGCTGAAGACTTCACTGATTTTTTTGCCGAGCTGCTCTTCGATCAGCCGGATCGACACTTGCGAGTCGAACGGCGGCACGCGGTCCTGCAGCTTCATCAGTTCATCGGCGATGTCTTCGGGCAACAGGTCGCGGCGTGTGGACAGGATTTGGCCGAACTTGATGAAAATCGGCCCCAGGTCCTGCAGCGCCAGGCGCAGTCGCGCGCCACGGCTCAGGTCCAGCGTCTTGCGCGGAAACCAGCGCCACGGCAAGGCATAGCGCAGCGCCAGCAAAAACCAGGGCAGTGGCAGGGCGAACAGCAAGTCATCGAGGCGGTAGCGAATCACAACGCGCTGGATGCGCAACAAACGGCGGACGGCAAGCAGCTTCATGCGTTATCGCTTGGGTCGAGGGATCGGAAAAGGCGCTCGAAACGCGCCTCGAGACGTTCCAGATCGAGCTTGATCTGGTCCAGTTCATTAAAACGGGCGTCCGCTTCGCGCTGACCGACGAGGGCGCGCGATTCTTCGGCCAGGTATTCACCCAGGTTCTGATTCAGGCTGGCGAACCCTTGTTGATACCAGCGTGCGCGACTGCGCAGGTGACCGCCGACCAGTTGCGTGGCCACAGGTCCCAGCCAGCGCGAGAGTTCGTACTCCCAGTCCAGTTCGAGGTCCTGAAGGATCGCCGCCAGTTCCAGCAGCAGGCCGCTGTCGCCGTCGAGTTCGACTTCTGGCGCATGCAGAACCGAAGTCTTGTCCTTGCTCGTCGCCAGTTTCAGCAGGCTTGAGGCCGGTGCGCGCAAGGTACAGTCGGCACCGGTTTCCCACTGAGAGGCGAGCATCAGGCCTTCATCGCTGGGCAGGATGAACAGTTGCAGCGCCGGGCTGCGGCAGTCGACGGCAATCACCCTGCCACTCAAATGCGCCAGCCGCGGCAGCGCCGTGCTGTCGAGACGCAGCACCCGGTTCAGGCCGAGCTCAACGCTGGCAAGCAGGCCGGCCAGCAGCATCAGGGCTTGATGCCGCGGTGCAGGGCGACGATGCCTGCGGTCATGTTGTGATAGGTCACGCGATCGAAACCGGCCTCGACCATCATCGACTTCAGGGTTTCCTGATTCGGGTGCATGCGGATCGATTCGGCCAGGTAGCGATAGCTTTCCGAGTCGTTGGTGATCAGCTTGCCCATCAGCGGCATGAAGGCGAACGAGTAGGCGTCGTAGGCTTTGGACATCAGTGCGTTGGTCGGTTTGGAGAATTCCAGCACCAGCAAACGGCCGCCCGGTTTCAGTACGCGCAGCATCGAGCGCAGGGCGTCTTCTTTATGGGTAACGTTGCGCAGGCCGAAAGCGATGGTCACGCAATCGAAATGGTTGTCCGGGAACGGCAGCTTTTCAGCGTCGGCCTGGACGAATTCGACGTTGCCGGACACACCCAGATCCAGCAGGCGGTCACGACCGACCTTGAGCATGGATTCGTTGATGTCGGCCAGAACGACCTGGCCCGTCGGGCCAACGAGGTGCGAAAACTTTTTGGTCAGGTCGCCGGTGCCGCCGGCGATGTCCAGCACGCGGTTACCGGTGCGCACGCCCGACAGTTCGATTGCGAAGCGCTTCCACAGGCGGTGCATGCCGCCCGACAGGAGGTCGTTCATCAGGTCGTACTTGGCGGCTACCGAGTGGAAAACCTCAGCGACTTTTTCCGCTTTCTGGCTTTCCGGAACGTTTTTGAAGCCGAAGTGAGTGGTGGGTTCGGCATCGCTGCCTTTGCGCTGATCAGTCATATCGCTGTCACCAAAAGAGAATGCGGGACATTCTAATCCTGGTGGCCTGCTTTGTCTTGGCAAGGCTGAAGGTAAGATAGGCAACTACCGGGACGTTTTGACGCATGCAGGGTCAAGATGTCTTGAGCAAGTCACGATAAAGCAGGAGTCATTCGATGGCCCGTATTAGTGTTGAGCGTGCCCACGGCCTGGGTAAGGAAGCGGCCCGCGAGAAGGCCGACAAGTTGGCGCAGAAACTGTCCGAACAATATGGCCTGGAGCCGCAGTGGTCTGGCGACACTCTGAACCTCAGACGCTCGGGCGTAAAAGGGGCGGTGTATGTGGGCGAGGACTCGATCAAGGTCGATGTCGAACTGGGCCTGTTGATGTCTGCCATGAGCGGCACGATCAAATCGGAAATCGAAAGGGCGCTCGATAAAGCGTTGGCATAATCCGGTCGTTGTGTGAAATACGATTAATGTGGGAGCGGGCTTGCTCGCGAATGCGGTGTGTCAGTCGACATCAATGCTGAATGACACACCGCATTCGCGAGCAAGCCCGCTCCCACAGGTTCGGCGGCGTACCTACTTGTTTATGTCACTTGTTAGGGTGCCGTTTCTAATTATTCTCACTACTTTGTGCCTGAGCCCGACTCTCTGCGGGCAGTTCCTCGACCCTTCTGCGCGTGAGGTGCACCATGGCCAAAGTTATTTTGAAGAAAAAAGTCGACGTTGAAACTAACGCTCTGGGCGACGTCAAATCGTATGCCCGCAAGATCTGGCTCGCTGGCCTGGGTGCTTACACCAAGGTCGGCCAAGAGGGTAGCGAGTACGTTCAAGAGCTGATCAAGGCTGGTCAAGCTGTTGAAAAGAAAGGCAAAAAAGTAGTCACTGAAAAACTTGAAGCGGCCAATGCCGAGATCGATGAAGCCAAGAGTGAAGTGAGCACTTTCAAAGGCAAAGTCGAACTTCAACTCGACAAAGTCGAAAGGGCTTTCGATACACGTATCGCAAGTGCCTTGAATCGTATCGGCATTCCGTCTAAACATGACGTTGAGACACTCTCTGCTAAGCTCGATGAGCTGACGGCATTGCTCGAACGTGTCGCGCGTAAATCTTAAGGAGAACGGGATGGCTGGTAAAAAGAATACTGAAAAAGAAGGCAGCTCGTGGATCGGGAAGGTCGAAGACTACTCCCGCAAGATCTGGCTGGCTGGTTTAGGCGTGTACTCGAAGATCGACACTGACGGCAGCAAGCTCTTCGATACATTGGTTAAGGACGGCGAGAAAGCCGAGAAGCTCACCAAGAGCGCTGTCGGCAAGAAAGTCGATGCCGCCAAGGACTCCGCTTCGTCGGCCAAGTCGCGCATCAGCGGCGTGAAAGATCGTGCACTGGGCAAATGGGATGAGCTGGAAGGGGCTTTCGACAAGCGTCTGAACAGCGCCATTTCGCGCCTGGGTGTACCGAGCCGCAATGAGGTCAAGGCACTGCACAGCAAGGTCGATACCCTGACCAAGCAAATCGAAAAACTCACCGGTGCCAAGGTTGCGCCTGTTGTGGCGAAAACCGCGGCGGCCAAACCGGCGGCCAAAAGCGTAGCCAAACCATTGGCCAAGGCTGCCGCCAAACCGGCAACCAAAACTGCCGCGGCGAAACCTGCAGCCAAAGCGGCCGCAAAACCAGCCGCTAAACCGGCGGCCAAACCTGCAGCTAAAACCGCAGCAGCCAAACCCGCCGCTGCGAAAAAGCCGGCAGCCAAGAAGCCTGCAGTGAAAAAACCGGCCGCCCCGAAAGCGGCTGCACCGAAACCAGTAGTGGCTGCCGCCAAGCCGGTAACCCCGGTCAGCACGGCGAACTCCGCCACTGCTCCGACACCTGCTGTAACCCCGACTGCTGCGCCGGCTCCATCGACGCCAACCAGTCAGTCCTGATTTCAGGACTAAAAAAACGCCCGGCCTGCGAAGGTCGGGCGTTTTTGTTTGTGCATGGATTCCAGAAAGCACCACACATCCAATGTGGGAGCGGGCTTGCTCGCGAAAGCGGTGGGTCAATCGACATCAATGTTGAATGATGAGTAGCTTTCGCGAGCAAGCCCGCTCCCACAGGGTTAGTCGTGCTCTTCGAGGTACTGCAACGCCAACCGCTCGGTCGCAACCTTGACAGGCGGCAGCAAGTGCGGCGCCACCAGCATCATGATCTGATACACCACCAGTCGCACTTCACCTTCACGGTCGAGAATTCGCTGATAGTCCAGTGAGAACAGCAACGTCATGGTGATTTGTTCCACCAGTTGCCCCAGCGCCTGGGTGTCACTGACCAACTGACCTTGAGCTTTCAATTGCGCCAGCAATGAAGCCAGTGTGCGCTTCAACGCATTGAGCAGGTTGCGTATCCCCTTGGCCAGTTTCGGCAGGCGGCCGGCAAGGTTCGACAGGTCCTGGAACAGAAACCGGTAATGGGCCAGGCGTTCGATGATCAGGTGCAGGAACAGCCAGTAATCTTCAGGCGCCAATTCCACATCGGACGGTGGGTCGAGCAAGGGCGTCAACTCGGCCTGGAAACGCTCGAACAGCCCAAGGATCAGCGGTTCCTTGCCGTGGAAATGGTAGTAGAGGTTGCCCGGGCTGATGCCCATTTCGTTGGCCACTTCCATGGTGGACACATTCGGTTCGCCCTTCTGATTGAACAACTGCAGGGCACATTCGAGAATCCGGTCGCGGGTTTTCATCCAGTCTTCTTAATGGTCGAGTCATGCCACGGCCATTGGTGGCCGTGGTTCGTTAAACATCAGCGCACGCGCACGTAAGTACCGGGTGCCGCCTCCATCGGTGGATAGTTCTGGTTGCCGAGGGTCATCCGGGTTTCGTGTTGTGCACCGGAGCGTTCCTGAATCCAGTCCAGCCATTGCGTCCACCAACTACCGTCGACGCGCTTGGCGTCGTAATACCAGGCCCGCGGGTCGCTGCTCAGTTTCGGATTCTCGACGTAGTTGGCTTTCGGATTGTTCGGCGGGTTGAGAATGCTCTGTACATGACCGCTGTTGGACAGCACGAAGCGCCGCTCGCCCCCCAGCAGTAAAGTCGAGCGATACACCGCATCCCACGGGGTGATGTGATCATTCATGCCTGCCACGCTGAAGCTGTCGACGGTGACTTTCTGCAGGTCGATCGGTGTGCCGCACACTTCCAGCCCGCCCGGATGACTCAGCGGGTTGTGCTTGAAGAAATCCAGCAGGTCGCCATGAAACGCTGCTGGCAGACGCGTGTTGTCATTGTTCCAGTAGAGGATGTCGAACGCCGGCGGCTCCTTGCCCATCAGGTAGTTATTGACGAAGTAATTCCAGATCAAGTCGTTGGGACGCATCCAGGCAAACACCCTGGCCATGTCACTACCTTCCAGAACGCCCTTCTGATACGAGCGGCGCTTGGCCGCTTCCAGCGTTTGTTCGTCGGCGAAGAGGGTAGCCGGGCTGTCTATCTGACTGTCGAGCATGCTGACCAGGTAGGTCGCGCTGGATACTCGTCGTAGCTGTCGCTTGGCCTGCAAATGCCCTTGCAATGCGGCAATGGTCAGCCCACCGGCACAGGCCCCCATCAAGTTGACCTCGCGCGCTCCGGTGATTGCCCGGCACACATTCATCGCTTCTTCAGTGGCTTCGACGTAAGACGACAATCCCCATTCGCGATGACGCACATCGGGATTGCGCCAGCTGATAACGAAGGTCTGCAAACCGTTTTTAAGGGCGAACTGAACGAAGCTGTTGTTGGGGCTCAAATCGAAGATGTAGTACTTGTTGATCTGTGGCGGCACGATCAGCAATGGCTTGGAATACTGCTTTTCGCTCATCGGCTTGTACTGGATCAGCTCCAGCAGCTCATTGCGAAACACCACCGAGCCGGTAGTGGTGGCGACCGTTTTGCCCACCTCGAATGCTTGTTTGGTGACTTGTCTTGGCAGGCCGTTGTTGTGCAGGACATCGTCGACCAGATGGCCGATACCCCGCACCAGACTATTGCCGCCGGAGTTGAAAAACTCTTTGATCGCCAGCGGATTGAGCAGGGTGTTGGACGGCGCCACGGCGTCATTGATCAAGGCAAAGGCAAAGTGGGCGCGGGCACGATCGTCCGGGCTCATGTTGCTTTCGTCGATCCAGCTTTTGACTTCTTTCTGCCAGCTCAGATAGGCCTGCAGGCTGCGGCGATAAAAGGGATTGAGGCTCCACGTCGGGTCGGCAAAGCGACTGTCTTGCGGGTTGGTCGGATGCAGGGTTTCACCCAACAACACGCGGCCCAACTGGCCGCCCAGCTTCAAGGCATGCCGGGCCGTATACACCGGGTTGCGCAGGCCGTGGGTGGCCAGGCTGCGCAAGGTCGAAAGCAGGTCCCGGCCGCGCAGACCGGTAACCGCACTCTGAGCATTGATGAATGCAGCGGGAGTGGGCAAAGAGCCCTTCGCTGGTTTGTCGCGCATGAGTTAACACTCCTTCGTCATCAGGCCAAAAACAAACACACCCGAACAAAACACCATAGACGTTGTTGCGGGTTGTTGCGCGGCACGGCCTCCTGCCGACTCCTTTTCATAAATGAAAGCCGGGGTCGGTTAACCGCCCGATGGCGCCGGATGCGGATGCATTACTGCGCGCTGACGTTCTTCCTCGAGAAACTTCATGATGATCGGTGCCACCGCTTCGGCGCGGGTAATCAAGAACAGATGGCCGTCGTCGATGATGTGCAGTTGGGCGTTGGGAATTCGCCAAGCCAGCATGCGCATGTTGATCAGCGGGATCAGTGGGTCGTCGTCGCCGGCCAGTACCAGGGTCGGTTGATGGATTTTGTGCAGCCAGTGAATGCTGGTCCAGCCGAGGCCGGCGAACAGTTGCCAGTAGTAACCGAGCTTGCCTGCCGAACGAACCCTGGCGGCGTGACTGGCTGCCAGGGTCGGATCGCGACGGAACGAGCCGCCGTAGATCATCGGTGCAATGCGGATCACATGGGAGGGCTGGATATAGCGTCGCGGGCTGGCCATCATCATCAGCACTTTAGGCTTGCCCGGAACCATCACGGTGCCCGCCGCCGTGGCCGCCAGCACCAGCTTCTTGCAGCGCTCGGGATAGTCATGGGCGAACTGCTGCGCCAGAGCGCCGCCCCACGAAACGCCAATCACGTTGACTTGCCCGTAATCGAGATAGTCGAGCATTCGCGCCGTGAGTTTTGCCAGGCCCGAGAAGCGATAGGGTCGATTGGGAGTCGATGAGCCGCCGACACCGGGCACGTCGAAGGCAATGACTTCCAGGTCCGGATCCAGAGCCTGGACGAACGGGAATATCAGCTCCAGGTTGGCGCCGATGCCGTTGAAAATCAGCAAGGGCGTCAAGTGAGGCTTGCCGGGGCGTACCGCAGTGCGGAGGGTCTGGCCATCCAGGTTGACGGTACGAAAGACGAACGGTTGCGGCATGCACGAAGCCCTGTAGGTTTTAAACGCTGATCGAGCCGTCCCGGGCCGTCGCAGAATGTTCGAGGCTGGCCTCGAGAGTAATCGATAGAGATCGCGGCACCTCCCAGTGCCGCGGACTGCGAGTTATTTGAAGCTCAACGTTCATGCACGTAGGTACCCGGCGAAGCCTCACCCGCTGGATAGGCCTTGTTGCCAAGGTTGGCGGGGGATTTTTTCAGCTTGCCCGAACGCTCGGCCTGCCACGCCTGCCAATGCAACCACCAGGAGTCGGTGTGCTTGGTGGAGTTTTCCATCCATTCTTCGGCCTTGACCGGCATGTCGGTGCTGGTCATATAGCGCGCTTTCGGATTGCCCGGAGGGTTCAGAATGCTCTGGATATGCCCGCTGCTGGACAGCACGAACTCGACCTTGCCACCGAACAGCTGCGCGGATTTGTAGCAGGACTTCCACGGAGTGATGTGATCGTTGGTGCCGGCCAGGGAAAAGATGTCGGCGGTCACCTGCTTGAGGTCGATCGCTGTGCCGCACACTTCCAGTGCATCGGGGCGGATCAGTGGGTTGTTTTTGAACATCTCGATCAGGTCGCCATGGAACGCTGCCGGCAACCGGGTGGTGTCGTTGTTCCAGAACAGGATGTCGAAAACCGGCGGCTCATTACCCAGCAGATAGTTGTTGACCCAGTAGTTCCAGATCAGGTCGTTGGGGCGCATCCAGGCGAAAACTTTCGCCATGTCGCGACCTTCCAGCACGCCGGCCTGGTAGGAATGGCGCTTGGCGGCTTCGAGGGTCTGCTCGTCGACGAACAGGGCCACATCGCTGTCCAGGGTGGTGTCCAGCACGCTGACCAACAGGGTGAGGGCGTTGACCTTCTTCTCGCCGATCGCTGCGTAGTGACCCAGCAGGGCGGTACAGGTGATGCCGCCGGAGCAGGCGCCAAGCATGTTCACGTCTTTGCTGCCGGTGATTGCGGTGACCACGTCGACCGCTTCCTTGAGCGCTTCGATGTAGGTCGACAGACCCCACTCGCGCTGCTCCTTGGTCGGGTTACGCCAGCTGACGATGAACGTCTGCACATTGTTGCGCAGGCAGAAGCGCGCCAGACTCTTGTCCGGGCTCAGGTCGAAAACATAAAACTTGTTGATCTGTGGCGGCACCACCAGCAGCGGGCGTTCATGCACCTGCTCGGTGATCGGTCGGTACTGGATCAACTCCAGCACATCGTTGCGAAACACCACTGCGCCTTCGGTCACGCCCAGGCTCTTGCCGACTTCGAACGCGCCCATGTTGACCTGGCTCGGCATACCGCCGTTGTGCACCAGATCCTTGGCCAGGTGGGAGAGACCGTCGAGCAGGCTCTTGCCACCGGTTTCGAAGAAGCGTTTGACCGCCGCCGGGTTGGCCGCCGTGTTGGTCGGGGCCATGGCTTCGGTCATGAGGTTAATCACGAAATGCCCGCGAGCGACGTCCTTGGGCGAAAGATTGCTGTCATCGATCCACGCGTGAAGCTCCTTGCGCCACGCCAGATAAGTTTGCAAATAACGTTTGTAGAGCGGGTTCTGACTCCACGCCGGGTCAAGGAAGCGACGGTCATCACTTTGCGGTTGAAGCTCGGATTTTCCAAACAGTACGTTCTTCAGTTCGATGCCGAAATGAGCGACATGCCTGGCACTGTGGATGGGTTGCCTGATGGCCTGGCTCAGCACCATGCGGGCAGAGCCCAAGAGATCCTTTCTACGTAGTCCAACAACAGGATTCAGCCCCAAGGTATTTTCCGAAGCCTGAAATTTCAAGTCATCGTTAAGCTTGTTACTCATCTACGACGCTCCATTGTCCTGAGACGAGTACCTGAGCTCAGCTGTGTAGTCACACAGCAAACGCCAGGTACTACTGCTCGGGTGACCGTTAATTGCGAATAGCTACAAATGCACGGAACTTGCCAGCTCCATTGGTTACCCGAGTTTAATTTTTTTCGCAAGCGGGCCAATCGTTGACACCGCAGCGGAGCATTCAAACAGATGGAATTAGAAAATGCCCTCTAAACAGCCAGAGGCCTGTATTAGAGCATCAGCTTGACGACCGACTCATTCGGATCACGGGTCTTTCCAGCCGCTTTGAGTTCCGCAAGATAATCGTTCCAAAGATCTTCTTGGCGCACTGCCAGCTGGTACAGATACTCCCAAGTGAACAGGCCGCTGTCGTGGCCGTCGTCGAAGGTCAATTTCAGTGCGTACTGACCGGCCGGTTCGACCTTGCTCAGGCCGACGCCGATCTTGCCAAATTGCAGGATAGGTTTGCCGTGGCCCTGGACTTCGGCGGAAGGAGAGTGCACGCGAAGAAACTCGGCGGGCAGGTGATATTCCTCGCCGGACGCGTATTTGAGCGACAGGGTTTTCGAGGCTTTGTGGAGTTTGATGTCGGTGGGGAGTTGGGTCATGGCTGGCAGTCCGTCTGTGTGGGAGACCTGGTGGAACCTGATCTGCAAAACACCACAGTTCAAATGTGGGAGCGGGCTTGCTCGCGAAAGCGGTGTAACAGTCAACACAGATGTTGAATGTTACGGCCTCTTCGCGAGCAAGCCCGCTCCCACAGGGTCCGCTACCGCTGTAAGTATGGCTTACAGGATATAACGGGACAGGTCTTCGTTCTGCGCCAATTCGCCCAAGTGGCTGTTGACGTAATCGGCATCGATCAGGATCGGCTTGTCCTCGTGGGTGCTGGCCAGATCACCGGCGCTGAACGACACCTCTTCGAGCAGGCGCTCGAGCAGGGTATGCAGGCGACGGGCGCCGATGTTTTCGGTTTTCTCGTTGACCTGCCAGGCGATCTCGGCGAGACGCTTGATGCCGTCCGGGAGGAATTCGATGAGCAGGCCTTCGGTTTTCAGCAGTGCACAATATTGCTCGGTGAGCGATGCATGCGGTTCGCTGAGGATGCGCTCGAAATCTTCCGGGCTCAGGGCCTTGAGTTCGACCCGAATTGGCAGGCGACCTTGCAGCTCCGGCACCAGATCGCTCGGCTTGCTCAGGTGGAACGCGCCGGAAGCGATGAACAGGATGTGGTCAGTCTTGACCATGCCCAGTTTGGTGTTGACGGTGCAGCCTTCAATCAGCGGCAGCAAGTCGCGCTGTACGCCCTCACGGGACACGTCGACGCCCCCGGAATTACCGCGCTTGGCGACCTTGTCGATTTCGTCGATGAACACGATGCCGTGCTGCTCGACGGCTTCCAGGGCCTTGGCCTTCAATTCTTCTTCGTTGACGAGGCGACCGGCTTCTTCGTCGCGTACCAGTTTCAGCGCTTCCTTGACCTTGAGCTTGCGGTTTTTGCGCTTGCCCTTGCCCATGTTGGCGAACAGGCTCTGCAACTGGTTGGTCATTTCTTCCATGCCCGGTGGCGCGGAGATATCGACGCCGGACACTTCGGCCACTTCGATTTCGATCTCCTTGTCATCCAGCTGACCTTCACGCAGGCGTTTGCGGAACAGCTGACGGGTGTTGGAATCCTGGGACGGTGCGGAGTCCTCGTTGCTGAAGCCCATGCGTGCCGGTGGCAGCAGGGCGTCGAGGATGCGTTCTTCGGCGGCGTCTTCGGCGCGGTGGCGAACCTTGGTCATTTCCTGTTCGCGCAACAGCTTGATCGCAGCGTCGGCCAGATCACGAATGATCGATTCGACGTCACGGCCAACGTAGCCCACTTCGGTGAACTTGGTCGCTTCGACTTTGATGAACGGCGCGTTGGCGAGCTTGGCCAGGCGACGGGCAATCTCGGTTTTACCGACACCGGTCGGGCCGATCATCAGGATATTCTTGGGAGTGACTTCGACGCGCAGCTCTTCGGGCAGCTGCATCCGGCGCCAACGGTTACGCAAGGCGATTGCGACGGCGCGTTTGGCATCGTCCTGGCCGATGATATGGCGATTGAGTTCGTGGACGATTTCACGGGGGGTCATGGGCATAATAATTGGCGGTCCTCAAGCAGAAGTGAGCCGTGGCGCAATGGCCTGCACAGGCTTACTCAGCGAGATCCTGCTCCTCGATGGTGAAGGTGTGGTTGGTGAATACGCAGATGTCGCCGGCGATGCCGAGCGCTGTTTCGACGATTTCCCGCGCCGACAAATCGGTTTTCTTCAACAGGGCACTCGCGGCAGCCTGGGCGTAACCGCCACCGGAACCCATGGCGATCAGGCCTTCTTCGGGCTCAACCACGTCACCGTTGCCGGTGATGATCAGGGAGGCATCTTTGTTGGCGACCGCGAGCATCGCTTCGAGGCGGCTCAGGGAGCGGTCGGTGCGCCATTCTTTGGCGAGTTCGACGGCAGCGCGAACCAGGTGGCCCTGATGTTTCTCAAGCTGGCCTTCGAAACGCTCGAAGAGGGTGAAGGCGTCAGCGGTGGCTCCGGCAAAACCGGCGATAACCTGGCCGTGGTAAAGGCGGCGAACTTTCTTCGCGTTGCCTTTCATCACGGTATTGCCGAGCGAAACCTGGCCGTCGCCGCCCATGACGACTTTGCCGTGGCGGCGAACTGAAACGATGGTGGTCAAGGGAGAGTCTCCACGCAGCGGGGCGAAAATGCCTTATGCCAACTCATATGGGGGTGGTGGAGCGTTTTTCAACTGTAGGAAGGGAGAGGGGACGAGCGGTGTAGGGCGGGGATGGGGGTGTTGTCTGTTCGGGCGCCTTCGCGGGCAAGCCTCGCTCCTACAGAGATTTACGTGATTCTGTAGGAGCGAGGCTTGCCCGCGAAGAACGATGACACGGTGTCCCCGCGGAGATCAGCGGCTTTGGCGTTGTTGTAACAACAGGTTGCTGAAGCCGCTGCCGGCCAGTTGCTTCTGAGCGGTTGTCAGCTGTTCGCGGTTACTGAACGGGCCAACCAGCACCCGATACCAGGTCTCGTCCTTCACCGTGCCGGATTCAACCGCCACGGCCTGACCCAGCAGAATGATCTGCGCACGCACCTTGTCGGCATCGGCTTCCTTGCGGAACGAACCGGCCTGCAAGAAGAACTTGGTCACCGGCGCAGCTTTCGCCACGGGCGGCGCTGGCGGCGGGGTGATGCCGGCCAATGCCGCTTGAGCCCGGGCCGTGTCGATCTTCGCCGCTTGCTCTGGCGTCACCGGCGTGGTCGGAATGGCCGGTACTTGTGGCGTCGGCAGGGTTTTCTCCGGCACCGCGTCCGGGGGTACGATGACTTCCGATTCCGGCAGCAAAGTGTAGAAGTCGTACTTCGGCTTCACCGGTTGCGTCGGGCTCGGCGGAGTCTTGTTGGCCTCGGCGATCTTGGTGGCTTTCTGCTGCTCGATCTTCTCGCGCTTGACGGTATCGCTGCCCTTGCCCGGTTCCAGCTTCATCAGGAACACAATGAACGCACCGACCGTCAGGCCGATGGCCATCCACAGCCAGCCCGGGATCGGTTGCTTTGCAGGAGCTTGGTAACGGCTGGCGCCACGCTTGGGTGCAGGTTTTTTCTTGGCAGCCAACTTACATACGCTCCAGAGTTTCCAGACCCAAGAGTTCCAGGCCTTGCTTGAGAGTGCGGCCGGTCAGCGCGGCGAGGCGCAGGCGGCTCTGCATTTGCGCCGGGGTGTCGGCGCCGAGGATCGGGCAGTTCTCGTAGAAGCTGGAGAACAGGCCGGCGACATCGTACAGGTAGGTGCAGAGGATGTGCGGCGTGCCTTTGTCGGACACGTTGTTCAGTATTTCGCCGAACTGCGCCAGTTTCGCGGCCAGCTCATGTTCGTGGGTTGCTTCGAGACTGATTTTACCTTCGACTTCGCTGAAGTCCTTGCCGAGTTTGCGGAACACGCCGGCCACCCGGGTGTAGGCGTACAGCAGGTATGGCGCGGTGTTGCCTTCGAAGTTCAGCATCAGGTCGAAGTTGAAGCTGTAATCGCTGGTGCGGTGCTTGGACAGGTCGGCGTATTTCACGGCGCCAATGCCCACGACCTTGGCGATGTTGCGCAACTCGTCTTCGGCAAGCTCCGGGTTCTTCTCTTTCACCAGGGTGTAGGCGCGTTCCTGGGCTTCGGTCAGCAGGTCGATCAGCTTCACGGTGCCGCCATCGCGGGTCTTGAACGGACGGCCGTCGGCGCCGTTCATGGTGCCGAAGCCCATGTGTTCCATTTCCATCGGGTGCGTCACGAAGCCGGCCAGGCGCGCGACCTGGAACACTTGCTGGAAGTGCAGGGCCTGGCGCTGGTCGACGAAGTACAGCGCGCGATCGGCCTTGAGCTTGCCGCTACGGTAGCGCACGGCGGCCAGGTCGGTGGTGGCGTAGAGGTAGCCGCCGTCAGCCTTGACGATGATCACCGGCAGCGGGTCGCCGTCGGCGTTCTTGAATTCGTCGAGGAACACGCATTGAGCGCCATTGCTCTCGACCAGCAGGCCAGCGGCCTTGAGGTCGTTGACCACGTTGATCAGGTCGTCGTTGTAGGCGCTTTCGCCCATTACGTCGGCCATGGTCAGTTTGACGTTCAGCAATTCGTAGATTTTCTGGCAGTGCGACAGCGAGATGTCTTTGAACTTGGTCCACAGCGCCAGGCAGTCCGGGTCGCCGGCTTGCAGCTTGACCACCAGGCCGCGGGCGCGATCGGCGAACTCTGCGGATTCATCGAAGCGTTGCTTGGCGGCGCGGTAGAAGTTTTCCAGGTCCGACAGCTCATCGCTGGTGATCGGGTTTTCCTGCAGGTAAGCCATCAGCATGCCGAACTGGGTGCCCCAGTCGCCAACGTGGTTCTGGCGGATCACTTCGTCGCCGAGGAATTCCAGAACCCGGGCCACGCCGTCGCCGATGATGGTCGAACGCAAGTGGCCGACGTGCATTTCTTTGGCCAGGTTCGGGGCCGACAGGTCGACCACGGTGCGCTGCACCGGACCGGCCTTGCGTACGCCGATGTGGTCGTCGGCCAGCGCCGCGTCCAGGCGGCTCGCCAGGGCTTGAGTGTTCTGGAAGAAGTTCAGGAAGCCAGGGCCGGCGATTTCGGCTTTGGAGACGTTCTCGTCAGCCGGCAGCGCGGCGATGATTTTCTCGGCCAGGTCACGGGGCTTCATGCCCGCAGGCTTGGCCAGCATCATGGCGATGTTGCTGGCGAAGTCGCCGTTTTTCTTGTCGCGAGAGTTTTCCACCTGGATCGCCGGCGACAGGCCTTCAGGCAACACACCTTCGTTGACGAGTTGGGTGATGGCTTGTTGGATCAGCTGGCGAATGGTGTCTTTCATGGTCTTCTCTTTCGACCGCTAGCGCGGCGGCGCTTCGATGCGCTGGTGGAAAAACTGGGCATTATCCGTTGCGAAGACGGGCTTGCCAACTATAGCGGGCAGGTTATGGATATGTGGTGACAAATCGGCCGCCTTCGCGGGCAAGCCTCGCTCCTACAATCTTTTGATCGGCGCACTGCCCTGTAGGAGCGAGGCTTGCCCGCGAAGGCCATCTTCCAATCAATACAAATCGACCGGATCGACATCCAAAGACCAGCGCACCGCCCGCCCACTCGGCATCTGCTCCAAAACCAGCAACCAACTGCTCAGCAATCGATGCAGCGGCGCCCGGGCCGTGGCTTGCAGCAACAACTGTGCACGATATCTTCCGGCTCGGCGCTCCATTGGCGCCGGCACTGGCCCCAGCAACTCGATACCGGTCAGATTCTGCTCGGCCAGCAAACGCTCGGCCTCGCTGCACGCTTCATCGAGGAAGCCTTCGGCCTGCCCCGGTTTATGCGCTTCGGCCCGCAGCAACGCGAGATGTGCAAACGGCGGCAGACCGGCGGAGCGGCGTTCGCTCAACGCCTGTTCGGCAAAGGCGAAATAGCCCTGTTCGGTCAGTTGCACCAGCAGCGGATGGTCCGCCAGGTGCGTCTGGATAATCACTTTTCCCGGCTCTTCGGCCCGCCCCGCGCGCCCGGCAACCTGGACGATCAACTGCGCCATGCGTTCGCTGGCGCGGAAATCGCCGGAGAACAGTCCGCCGTCGGCATCCAGAATCGACACCAGGGTCACCCGTGGAAAGTGGTGCCCTTTGGCAAGCATCTGTGTGCCGACCAGAATGCACGGCTGGCCTTTTTGAATGGTGGCGAACAGTTGATTCATCGCGTCTTTGCGTGAAGTGCTGTCGCGGTCGACCCGCAGCACCGGGACGTCCGGAAACAGAATCCCCAGGCGTTCTTCGGCGCGCTCGGTACCGGCGCCCACAGGCCGCAAATCGACCTTGCCGCACTTCGGGCAATGCCGGGGCACTCGTTCGACGTAGCCACAATGGTGGCAACGCAGTTCGCCGGAGCGCTGGTGCACGGTCATTCGCGCGTCGCAGCGCTGGCATTCAGACATCCAGCCGCAGTCGTGGCAGAGCAGCGTCGGGGCGAACCCTCGGCGGTTGAGGAACACCAGCACCTGCTGGCCGGCGGCCAGGGTCTGACCGATGGCTTGCTGCATCGGCCCGGAAATGCCGCTGTCCAGCGGACGACTTTTCACGTCCAGGCGCAGGAAACGCGGTTGCTTGGCGCCACCGGCCCGCTCATTCAGGCGTAGGAGGCCGTAACGACCGGTGTAGGCGTTTTGCAGGCTTTCCAGCGAAGGTGTGGCGGATCCGAGGACAATCGGGATGTTTTCCTGCCGGGCGCGGACCAGTGCCAGGTCGCGGGCGTGGTAGCGCAGGCCTTCCTGCTGTTTATAGGAGCCGTCGTGCTCTTCATCGATGATGATCAGGCCAGGGTTTTTCATCGGCGTGAACAGTGCCGAACGGGTACCGATAATAATGTCGGCCTCGCCATCCCGTGCCGCCAACCAGGCTTCCAGGCGTTCGCGGTCATTGACTGCGGAGTGGATTAGCGCGATGCGCGCATTGAAGCGCTGCTCGAAGCGCGCCAGGGTTTGCGGGCCGAGGTTGATCTCCGGGATCAGCACCAGGGCTTGCTTGCCGGCCTCGAGGGTTTCGCGGATCAGCTGCAAATAGACTTCGGTCTTGCCGCTGCCGGTAACGCCGGCCAGCAGGAACGCGTGATAGCTGTCGAACCCGGCGCGAATCGCTTCATAAGCGGCGCGCTGCTCGGGGTTGAGCGGCAATTCCGGTTGTGCCAGCCAGTGTTCGTGGCGGGCGCCGGGGGCGTGCTTGCGGATTTCGACTTGCACCAGATCCTTGGCCAGCAACAGATCGAGGCTGTCCTTGCTCAGCATCAGTTTGCTCAGCAGCTGATGAGCGACGCCGTGGGGATGCTGAGCCAGGGTCGCCAGAGCTTCACGCTGGCGGGGGGCGCGGGCGATGCGCGGATCATCGAGGCTGGCGCCGGGTGCGGCGGACCAAAAGCGTTCCTGACGAGCCTCGGCCAGTTCACCCTGACGCAACAATACTGGCAGCGCCCAACTCAACGTGTCGCCGAGGCTGTGCTGGTAATACTGAGAGGTCCACAGGCACAGCTTGAACAGCGCGGGCGGCAGCGGCGGCGTGGCGTCGAGCAGCGCCAGGGCCGGCTTGAGTTTTTCTGCCGGTACTTCGCTGGTGTCGGTGACCTCCACCAGAATCCCGATCATCTCCCGCCGACCGAACGGCACCCGCAAGCGCATGCCCGGGTGTAGCTGGGCGCGCAGGACTCCGGCCGGCGCGCGGTAGTCGAACAGGCGACGCAGGGGAGAAGGCAGGGCGAGGCGCAGAATGGCGTTGGGCACGCGGGGGGATCTCGATAAGCGGGCAAAAAAGAAAGCAGGGCGCGACCTGTGGGAGCGGGCTTGCTCGCGAAAGCGGTGCAACAGCCACCTGAGATGTTGAATGTTACGGACTCTTCGCGAGCGAGCCCGCTCCCACAGGGATTGCTCTTGAGGTCGGGAGCCTAGCAGACGACTGGTTTAAGCGACAGCTTGCGTGAATGGCATTGTCTGGTAGAATCCGCGGCCTAATTACGTGCGGTATTCAACAATGGTGTTGAGTGGCGGCACGCTAGCCTGAGGAATACATCATGAAAGCCGATATCCATCCAACATACGAAATCACCGCAGTTACCTGCAGCTGTGGCAACAAGTTCGAAACTCGTTCGAACCTGGCCAAGCCTCTGGCGATCGACGTATGCAACGAGTGCCACCCGTTCTACACCGGTAAGCAGAAGACTCTGGATACTGGCGGTCGTGTACAGCGCTTCGCAGACCGTTTCGGCGCTTTCGGCAAGAAAGCTCCTGCTGCTGCAGAGTAAGGTCGAAAGCCCCGTGGGCTTTTCCTTGCTGATGAAAAAGGCGTCCCTCGCGGGCGCCTTTTTTGTGTCTGCGATTTGGCTTTCCGGTGCCCAGGCCTTCTGCCCGGCGCCGAGCGGGCTGACGCCGGTCGCGGTGCAACGGGTGGTGGATGGCGACACCTTGCGTCTGAGCGATGGCCGCAGTGTGCGCATGATCGGTTTGAATACGCCGGAGCTGGGCAAACAGGGTCGCTCCGACGAACCGTTTGCCGTGGCCGCGCGCAAACGCCTTGAAGCGCTGGTGGCTGCCAGCGATGGGCGAGTCGGTTTGTTGCCGGGTAAAGAAAGCAGGGACCATTACGGCCGCACCCTGGCTCATGTCTACAGTGTCGATGGGGCCAACCTCGAAGCGCAGATGCTCGCCGAGGGCCTCGGTTTTCAGGTGGCGGTGGCACCGAACGTCGATTTGGTTGCCTGCCAGCAAGCGGCCGAACGCAGTGCTCGTCGGGCCGGTCTCGGGCTGTGGCGACAATCACCTGTATTGAAGGCGGAGCAGATCAGCGCGTCCGGCTTCGCCATGCTCAGTGGTCGTGTGAGCAAGGTTCAGCGCAATCGCGGCGGGGTTTGGATCGAGTTGCAGGATTCGGTTGTATTGCGGGTTGCACCCAATCTGCTGGAGCAATTCGATGTCGCATCGCTTGAAAAGCTCAAAGGCAAGCAAATCGAGGCTCGTGGCTGGGTGGTGGATCGTTCGCGCCGCGGTGGGTTGCAACCGGGGCAGGCGCGCTGGCTTCTGCCGCTGACCGATCCGGCGATGTTGCAGGCGGCGCCGTAAGAGAAAGTTGTAGACATTTTTTCTGTCGATTGTGAACAGTCTATCCCTTGTGTTCCGTGGCTCTTGGCCCAAAGTCGTAGGGCCGGGCGCTTGACAGGGGTGACTGGTCAGTCTTGTGAGGACTTTGCGAGGCGAGTATCCTCGGCGGTCCGTCTGTCCAACAGTAAAAAGCGGAATGCCCCTATGTCTGATCTGAAAACTGCCGCTCTCGAATATCACGCCCATCCCCGTCCAGGGAAGCTGAGTGTCGAGCTCACCAAGGCCACCGCTACCGCCCGCGATCTGTCGCTGGCCTACAGCCCCGGCGTAGCCGAACCAGTACGCGAAATCGCCCGCGATCCTGAACTGGCCTACAAATACACCGGCAAGGGCAACCTGGTTGCAGTCATTTCCGATGGCACCGCGATTCTCGGCCTGGGTAACCTTGGCCCATTGGCTTCCAAGCCAGTTATGGAAGGTAAAGGCGTGCTGTTCAAGCGCTTCGCCGGCATCGACGTGTTTGACATCGAAGTCGACTCCGAAAGCCCGCAAGCCTTCATCGACACCGTCAAGCGTATCTCCATTACCTTCGGTGGCATCAACCTGGAAGACATCAAGGCACCTGAGTGCTTTGAGATCGAACGCGCTCTGATCGAGCAGTGCGACATTCCGGTATTCCACGATGACCAGCACGGCACCGCAATCGTTACTGCGGCCGGCATGATCAACGCCCTGGAAATCGCTGGCAAAACCCTGGCTGACGCCAAGATCGTCTGCCTGGGCGCCGGTGCTGCCGCCATCTCCTGCATGAAACTGCTGGTGAGCATGGGCGCCAACATCGAAAACATCTACATGGTTGACCGTACCGGCGTGATCCACTCCGGCCGTGACGACCTGAACCAGTACAAGGCTGTGTTCGCTCACGCGACCGAAAAGCGCACCCTGGCTGACGCGCTGGAAGGTGCTGACGTGTTCGTTGGTCTGTCCGGCCCGAACCTGCTGAGTGCTGAAGGCCTGAAATCCATGGCGGCCAACCCGATCGTGTTCGCGTGCTCGAACCCGGATCCGGAAATCTCCCCGGAACTGGCTCACGCCACCCGTAACGACGTGATCATGGCCACCGGCCGTTCGGACTACCCGAACCAGGTCAACAACGTACTGGGCTTCCCGTTCATCTTCCGTGGTGCCCTGGACGTTCGCGCCAAGCGCATCAACGAAGAAATGAAAGTGGCTGCCGCCAATGCCCTGCGTGAACTGGCCAAGCTGCCAGTACCTCAGGAAGTGTGCGACGCCTACGGCGGCATCAAACTGGAATTCGGTCGTGAGTACATCATTCCGAAACCAATGGATGCCCGTCTGATCACCCTGATCTCCGATGCCGTGGCCAAAGCCGCCATCGAGACCGGTGTGGCGACCCTGCCGTATCCGAAGAACTACCCGCTGAAAAGCGTGGATGACGTGTTCAACGGCTAAACCGTTGTAGCGCATCAACCAAAAGCCCCGGCTCTCGCGAGTCGGGGCTTTTTTTTGCCTGAGAGTTTTGCAGCGGTTGTGATGGCCTCTTCGCGAGCAAGCCCGCTCCTACAGGGGAACGCATTCCAATGTGGGAGCGGGCTTGCTCGCGAAGGCGGCCTACCGGTAAATGCATTTATTACTGGAACGCAACAAAAAACCCCGCTCTTCTTCCGAAGGCGGGGCTTTTGCGTTGCGCTATCCGATCAGAACAAATCGATCGGCGCTGCCTCATCGGCTGGCAGCGGACTGCCCGGCACATTGCCGTTGCTCAGCTCATTCACCGACGGTGGTGTGTCTTCGGCCTTGAACAGTTCGAAGTAGGCACCTGGCGTACTTGGGGTGGCCGCGCGGCCGCTGATCGGGTCGACGCGCAGGCTGAGAATGCCTTCGGGTTCCGCTTGGGTGTGGGGCGGTTTGTCTTTGAGGGCCGCGGCCATGTAGTTCATCCAGATCGGCAAGGCAACGGTGCCGCCGAACTCGCGTTTGCCCAGGCTTTCCGGTTGGTCGAAGCCGGTCCAGACGGTGGTCACGTAATCGGCGTTGTAGCCGGAGAACCAGGCGTCCTTGGATTCGTTGGTGGTACCGGTCTTGCCCGCGATGTCGCTGCGACCCAACGCCAGCGCACGGCGGCCGGTGCCGAGTTTGATCACATCCTCAAGCATGCTGTTGAGGATGTAAGTAGTGCGCCCATCGATGATGCGCTCGGCCACGGCCGGCGTTTGTGGCATTGGCTGGGCGCTCGGTGCTTCGCCTGGGGTAGCGTTGACCGTGAAGGTGTCGGAGGCCGGCATGGCGATGCCATCGCTGGCTACGACGCCTTTCGGAACGCTCGGCGGGTTGGCAACGAATAGCGTGTCGCCGTTGCGGCTTTCGATCTTGTCGATGATGTACGGGGTGATCTTGTAGCCGCCATTGGCGAAGGTGGCCCAGCCGGTGGCGATTTCCATTGGTGTCAGGGTCGCGGTACCCAGGGCCAGGGACAGGTTGCGCGGCAGGTCCTGCTTGTTGAAGCCGAACTTGCTGATGTAGTCGATGGTGCGGTCGACACCCAGCGCTTGCAGCAGGCGGATCGATACCAGGTTGCGCGACTTGTAGAGCGCTTCACGCATGCGGATCGGACCGAGGAAGGTGTTGGTGTCGTTCTTCGGACGCCAGACTTTGTCCAGGTACTCGTCGACGAACACGATCGGTGCGTCGTTCACCAGGCTGGCGGCGGTATAGCCGTTGTCCAGGGCTGCGCTGTAGACGAACGGTTTGAAGCTCGAACCCGGCTGACGTTTGGCCTGCATGGCGCGGTTGTAGTTGCTCTGCTCGAAGGCGAAACCGCCGACCAGCGAACGAATGGCACCGTTCTGCGGGTCGAGGGAAACCAGCGCGCCTTGAGCCTGCGGAATCTGGCTGAATTTGAGCGAACCATCTGGCTGACGCTGCACGCGAATCAGATCACCGACCTGTGCGACATCCGACGGCTGCTTCGGATTGGCCCCCATGCTGTTGGTGTTGAGGAACGGACGAGCCCACTTCATGGTTTCCCAGGCGACGTGCTCTTCGCCGGTACCCGTGCGGGTCAACACCTGCACGCCGTTCTTGTCGACCTGGGTCACGATCGCCGGTTCCAGGCCGCTGATGATTCGCTGTTTGGTCAACTCCTGAGTCCAGGCCTCTCGGGTTTTACCCGGCAGGCGTGACTCGGGGCCGCGATAACCGTGCCGTTGGTCGTAGGTCATCAAGCCTTCATGAACCGCGGTGTTGGCCATCTCCTGCAAATTGCTCGGCACCGTGGTGGTGACACGGAAACCTTCGGTATACGCATCGCTGCCATAGCGGCCGACCATTTCGGCACGGGCCATTTCGGCGACGTATGGCGCGTTCACTTCCGGAGTCGGCACATGATAGCTGGCGTTCAGCGGCTCATTGATGGCAGTGGTGTAGTCGGCTTCGGTAATTTTGCCGAGCTTATACATGCGCCCCAGGATCCAGTCGCGACGCTCTTTGCTGCGGGTCGGGTTGGCCAGCGGGTTGAAGCGCGACGGGGCTTTTGGCAGGCCGGCGATCATCGCCATCTGCGCCAGGCTCACGTCACGAATCGACTTGCCGTAATAAACCTGCGCCGCTGCTTCGATGCCGTAGGCGCGGTTGCCCAGATAGATCTTGTTGACGTACAGCTCGAGGATCTCGTCCTTGGTCAACTGTCGTTCGATCTGCAGGGCCAGGAGGATTTCGGTGGTTTTGCGCGAGAAGCTGCGTTCGCTGGTCAGGAAGAAGTTCTTCGCTACCTGCATGGTGATGGTGCTGCCGCCGGACTGAATATGTCCGCTCTTTACCAGCTGGGTGGCGGCACGCATCAGGCTGCTGGGATCGACGCCGTAGTGGTTGGCGAAATTGTCGTCTTCAGCACTTAGTAACGCATTAATGAAATTGGGGGGAATGTCGGCGAAACGGATTGGCGTGCGGCGCATTTCGCCAAATTCTGCGATCAACTTGTTGTCGCTGCTGTACACCCGCAAAGGAATCTGCAACTGAATACTTCTCAGCGCCTCCACGGATGGCAATCCGGGGCTAAGGTAAAGAAAAGCGCCGCTCAGACCCAGGAGCAGTCCGCAGAAAACGGCGACGATGGACCAACCGAAAAATTTCAGCAGACGAATCAAGGCTTTTGGATATCCAGGGTAAAAAATGAATTAGGCATCAGGGGTTCAGGCTATACAGAGAATGACCCGCGCTTGCAGTGAAAGCGGAAAAAACGCTCAGCATTATAAGCATTTTTCCGTCGGGAGCGTCATTTGCGCTTCTGTCAAGACGGAGGGTATTGAACGCAATGGATATTACAGAGTCCGTAACTCACGGATAGTCATAGGGAATTGGTAGTGCTAGGACTCTTCAATAAAAAAGCCAATACGCTTCTGGGGATCGACATCAGCTCTACGTCGGTGAAGCTACTGGAGCTAAGTCGTCAAGGCGACCGGTACCGGGTCGAGGCCTATGCGGTCGAGCCGCTGCCTGCCAGCGCCGTGGTCGAGAAAAATATCGCCGAGCTCGAAGGGGTGGGGCAGGCGCTTGCGCGGGTGCTATCCAAGGCCAAAACCAGCCTCAGGAACGTTGCCGTGGCGGTGGCCGGTTCGGCGGTGATCACCAAGACCATCGAGATGGACGCCGGTCTTTCCGACGACGAGATGGAAAACCAACTGAAGATCGAGGCCGATCAGTACATCCCTTATCCACTGGACGAAGTGGCGATCGATTTCGAAGTGCAAGGCGTGTCGGCGCGCAACCCCGAGCGGGTCAATGTGCTGCTGGCGGCGTGTCGCAAGGAAAACGTCGAGGTCCGTGAAGCGGCCCTGGCTCTGGCCGGGCTGACCGCGCGCGTGGTCGACGTCGAAGCTTATGCCCTGGAGCGATCGTTCGGCCTGCTGGCAACCCAGTTGGCCGCCTCTCAGGAGCGTCTGACCGTGGCGGTGGTCGATATCGGGGCCACCATGACCACCCTGAGCGTGTTGCACAACGGGCGGATCATCTACACCCGCGAACAATTGTTCGGTGGGCGTCAACTGACGGAAGAGATCCAGCGTCGTTATGGCTTGACGGTCGAACAGGCGGGGTTGGCGAAGAAGCAGGGCGGTTTGCCGGACGATTACGTCAGCGAGGTCTTGCAGCCGTTTCGTGATGCGTTGGTGCAACAGGTGTCGCGTTCATTGCAGTTTTTCTTTGCCTCTGGCCAGTACAACTCGGTCGATCACATCCTTCTGGCCGGCGGCACCGCCTCGGTCCCCGGGCTGGAGCGATTGATCGAGCAGCGACTGGGTACGCCGACCCAGGTCGCCAATCCATTCTCCAACATGACCCTGAGCAGCAAGGTCAACGCCGGTGCCTTGGCGAGCGATGCCCCGGCACTGATGATCGCTTGCGGGCTGGCCCTCAGGAGTTTCGACTGATGGCGCGGATCAATCTTTTACCCTGGCGTGAAGAGTTGCGCGAAGGGCGTCGCAAACGCTTTTTACTGGCATTGGTCGGTGTGCTGGTGGGGTCGGTGGCAGCGCTGCTGATTGCGGACCAGGTCATTAACAGCGCCATTAATCGGCAAGTCGCCCGTAACGATTACATTGGCAAGCAGATTGCTGTGGTCGACGAGCGGATCAAACAGATCAGCGATCTGAAGGCCCGCCGACAGCAACTCGTCGAACGCATGCGCATTATTCAGGACCTGCAAGGCAACCGGCCGATCAGCGGGAGGATTTTCGATCAATTGGCGCGTACCTTGCCGGACGGTGTTTATTTCACCGAAGTGAAAATGGTCGGCAAAACCGTGTCCATCACCGGCGCGGCGGAATCCAACAACCGGGTTTCGGATCTGATGCGCAATCTTGATGCCTCCGATTGGTTCGATGCGCCCAACCTCACGGAAGTCAAGGCGACCACCGCCGGTCAGCTGGATCAGGCCAATGTTTTTCAGTTGACCGTCCGTCAGACCCAGCCCGCGATTGTGGGGGGCGCTAAATGAAACCATCCGAATGGTTCGAAGGCTTACGCCAGATCGACATCAACGATCTGGACACCAACAACATGGGTTCCTGGCCACCGGCGATCAAGGTCCTGGCAAGTGTCCTGCTGATGATCCTGGTGCTAACCCTTGGCTACAGCTTCTTGATCAGTGACCTGCAAAACCACCTGGAACTCAGGCGAGAGGAAGAATCGACGCTCAGGGAGCAATTCGCGACCAAAGCCCATATGGCGGCGAATCTGGAGCTGTATACCCAGCAGATGAAGGAAATGGAAAACTCCTTCGGCATGCTTTTGCGGCAATTGCCCAGCGACACCGAAGTGCCCGGCCTGCTGGAGGACATCACCCGCACCGGCCTGGGCAGCGGCCTGGACTTCGAAGAAATCAAGCTGCTCCCGGAGGTCACCCAGCAGTTCTACATCGAGCTCCCTATCCAGATCACCGTCACCGGCGCTTATCACGACCTGGCCACTTTTGTCAGTGGCGTGGCCGGGCTGCCACGGATCGTCACCCTGCATGACTTCGACCTGGCGCCGGCCAATCCCGATGGCGGTCCGAAGTTGCGCATGAGCATCCTGGCCAAGACCTATCGCTACAACGACAAGGGGTTGCAGAAATGAGCCCGATTCGTTGCCTGTCGATGGTTATGTGCCTGGTCATCCTGGCCGGTTGTGGCGGCGACAATGATTTCAGCGACCTGGACGCCTACCTGAACGAAGTGCGCCTGCGTGCCCCCGGCAAAATTGAACCAACGCCGACATTCCGGTCTTACCCGACATTCACCTATAACGCTGCCAACCTGCGTAGCCCGTTCTCCCGACAGGTCAGAGTCGATCTGGCCGGTCAGAAGCACGGCTCGCGTAACGTCAAACCCGACCCCAACCGGGTCAAGCAGTACCTCGAAGGTTTCAACATCGAACAGTTTGAAATGGTCGGCACCCTCTCCAATGCAACCGGCTCCTTTGCGCTGTTGCGCGGGGCGGGCGGCGTGCATCGGCTGAAAGTCGGCGATTACCTGGGGCGTAACGATGGGCGGATCGTCGCCATCAGCGGTTCGCAAGTCGACGTGGTCGAAATCGTTCCTGACGGTGAAGGCGCCTGGCTGGAACGGCCGCGGACCATCCCTTTGAAAGAGCACTCATAGTGGAACTCGAATAATGAACAGGATTTTCTCAACCTTCGGTATTTCGCTATGGATAGCGTTTCTGTCGCCGATGGTGCTGGCGGCCAACCTCAAAGCGCTGGATGTCGCCGCGCTGCCCGGTGACCGTGTCGAGTTGAAGTTGTCGTTCGATGGGCCGCCACCGCAGCCCCACGGTTACACGACAGAGCAGCCTGCGCGGATTGCGCTGGACCTGCCTGGGGTCACCAGTCAGCTGGCGAACAAGAATCGGGATCTGGGCGGCGGCAATGCCCGCAGCGCCACGGTCGTTGAGGCCAAGGACCGTACGCGGCTGATCATCAGCCTGACTCAATTGACGCCATACAACGCTCGCGTCGAAGGCAACAATTTGTTCGTGGTTGTCGGGCAAGGGGCCGGTAGCAAGGCGCCCAAACCGGCCGCCAGCGCACCGCGCGCAGCCACTGCGACGCCAGCGCCCGCCAGGGTCAATGCACCCGTGGGCAAAGCCATCCGGGGCGTGGACTTCCAGCGCGGCACCCAGGGTGAGGGCAATGTGGTCATCGATCTGTCGGATCCGTCCATCGCCCCCGACATCCAGGAACGCGATGGCAAAATCATCGTCGGTTTCACCAAGACCCAACTGCCTGAACGGTTGCGAGTACGCCTCGACGTCAAGGATTTCGCTACGCCGGTGCAGTTCGTCAATGCCAGTGCCACAGGCGATCGGGCCATCATCAGTATCGAGCCCAGTGGCGCCTTCGATTATTCGACCTATCAGACCGACAACAAGCTGACCGTCAGCATTCGGCCGATGACAGTCGATGACTTGCAGAAGCGCAACACCGAACGCTTTGCCTACACCGGCGAAAAACTCTCGCTGAATTTTCAGGACATTGATGTGCGCTCGGTGCTGCAACTGATCGCCGATTTCACCAACCTCAATCTGGTGGCCAGCGACACGGTGCAGGGCGGCATCACGTTGCGCCTGCAGAATGTGCCATGGGATCAGGCGCTGGACCTGGTGCTGAAAACCAAAGGCCTGGATAAACGCAAGATCGGTAACGTGCTGCTGGTGGCGCCGGCCGATGAAATCGCTGCCCGAGAGCGTCAGGAACTGGAATCGCAGAAGCAGATCTCCGAACTGGCGCCTCTACGTCGCGAGCTGCTACAGGTCAACTACGCCAAAGCCGCCGATATCGCCAAGCTGTTCCAGTCGGTGACCAGCGCCGAGGCGAAAGTCGACGAGCGAGGTTCAATCACTGTCGATGAGCGAACCAACAACATCATTGCCTACCAGACCCAGGATCGACTCGACGAGCTGCGTCGCATCGTTGCGCAACTGGATATTCCGGTGCGTCAGGTGATGATCGAGGCGCGTATCGTCGAGGCCAACGTCGATTACGACAAAAGCCTTGGCGTGCGCTGGGGCGGTTCGGTGCAGAAGGGTAACTGGAACACCTCCGGGGTCAACGGCTCTTCGACCACCATAGGGACGCCAGGCAGCACCAGTACCAACTCGCCGTTCGTCGATTTGGGGACCTCTGCCAATACCTCGGGGATCGGCATCGCCTTCATTACCGACAATGTGCTGCTGGACCTTGAGCTTTCGGCCATGGAGAAAACCGGCAACGGGGAAATCGTCTCGCAGCCCAAGGTGGTCACGTCCGACAAGGAAACCGCGAAAATCCTCAAGGGCACTGAGATTCCCTATCAGGAAGCCAGCTCCAGCGGCGCCACCTCGGTGTCGTTCAAGGAAGCTTCGCTGTCCCTGGAAGTGACCCCACAGATCACGCCGGACAACCGCATCATCATGGAGGTCAAGGTCACCAAGGATGAACCGGATTACCTGAACAAAGTGCAGGATGTACCGCCAATCAAGAAAAACGAGGTCAACGCCAAGGTGTTGGTCAACGACGGCGAGACCATCGTCATTGGTGGGGTTTTCTCAAATACTCAGAGCAAGGTTGTAGATAAGGTGCCATTTCTCGGCGATGTGCCGTATCTTGGCCGCCTTTTCCGGCGTGACGTGGTTTCGGAGAAAAAATCCGAGCTGCTGGTATTTCTCACTCCGCGTATCATGAACAATCAGGCGATTGCTGTGAGTCATTGATTCTGTGCGAAATTTGATTCTTGTTGGACCGATGGGGGCTGGAAAAAGCACCATCGGCCGGTTGCTGGCCAAAGAGCTGCGCCTGCCATTCAAAGATTCCGATAAGGAAATTGAATTGCGTACGGGCGCCAATATCCCGTGGATTTTCGATAAGGAAGGCGAACCGGGCTTTCGCGACCGCGAGCAGGCGATGATCGCCGAGCTGTGCGCGTGCGACGGTGTGGTATTGGCGACTGGTGGCGGCGCAGTGATGCGCGAAGCCAATCGCCGGGCGCTGCACGCGGGTGGTCGGGTGGTCTATCTGCATGCGTCGGTCGAGCAGCAGGTCGGCCGAACAGCTCGCGACCGCAATCGGCCACTGCTGCGCACCGCCGACCCGGCGAAAACCCTGCGGGACTTGCTGGCGATCCGTGATCCGCTGTATCGGGAAATCGCCGACCTGGTGGTTGAAACCGATGAGCGGCCGCCGCGGATGGTGGTGCTCGATATCCTCGAACGCTTGCAGCAGCTACCGCCCCGTTAATGCGCGGCGCGAAATGCGCTATCCTCGGCGTCCTGTCTCAGCCGCTCAAGGTTGTGGCGGCTGGCTACCGAATGGCGTCACACCAGCAGACGCCATGGAATTCGTAAACTCAAGGCAGGACGCCTGATTCCATCTTCACTGTGGGGACACATGCAGACACTCAAGGTCGATCTAGGCGAGCGCAGCTACCCGATTCATATTGGCGAAGGTTTGTTGGATCAGCCTGAGCTGCTGGCCCCGCATATCCGCGGGCGGCAAGTAGCGATCATCTCCAACGAGACCGTCGCGCCGCTCTACCTGGAGCGTCTGACCCGCAGCCTCGCGCAGTTCTCGGTGATTTCCGTGGTGCTGCCCGACGGCGAAGCCTTCAAGACCTGGGAAACCCTGCAACTGATTTTCGACGGCCTGCTGACTGCACGGCACGATCGCCGTACCACGGTGATCGCCCTCGGTGGCGGTGTAATCGGTGACATGGCCGGTTTTGCGGCCGCCTGCTACCAGCGAGGCGTCGATTTCATCCAGATACCGACCACGTTGTTGTCGCAAGTCGACTCTTCGGTGGGCGGCAAGACCGGGATCAATCACCCGCTGGGCAAGAACATGGTCGGTGCCTTCTATCAGCCCAACGTGGTGCTGATCGATACCGCCACCCTCAACACCCTGCCGCCCCGCGAACTGTCCGCCGGGCTGGCGGAAGTCATCAAATACGGGCTGATCTGCGACGAGCCATTCCTGACCTGGCTCGAAGATAACGTCGATCGCCTGCGAGCGCTGGACCAGACCGCCCTGACTTATGCCATCGAACGCTCCTGCGCGGCCAAGGCTGCGGTGGTGGGTGCTGACGAGAAAGAGACGGGCGTTCGTGCCACGTTGAACCTGGGCCACACCTTTGGCCACGCGATCGAAACCCATATGGGCTATGGTGTCTGGCTTCATGGTGAAGCAGTCGCTGCTGGCACCGTAATGGCTTTGGAGATGTCCGCGCGCCTGGGCTGGATCAGCGAACAGGAGCGTGATCGCGGTATTCGCCTGTTCCAGCGGGCCGGCCTGCCGGTCATCCCGCCGCAAGAGATGACTGAAGCCGATTTTCTCGAGCACATGGCAATTGACAAGAAAGTGATCGACGGTCGTTTGCGCCTGGTGCTGCTGCGCCACATGGGCGAAGCAGTGGTGACCGACGATTATCCGAAAGAGGTTTTACAGGCCACGCTGGGAGCGGATTACCGCGCCCTGGCTCAGCTTAAAGGTTAATAAGATCCCGATGACTAGTTTGCATGCCGACGAGGCTTTCCTCGGCCATTACCAGTTAAGTCATGACCCTTTCGCTCCACGGGTGCCTGGCTTCAAATTTTTCCCGGCCCAGCGCAAACCGGTGCTGGGGCAACTGCATCATCTGGCCCGTTACAGCCAGTTGTTGCTGGTGGTCACTGGCCCTCAAGGCAGCGGCAAAACTCTGTTGCGTCAGGCCCTGGTGGCCAGCACCAACAAACAGTCAGTGCAGAGCGTGGTGGTTTCCGCCCGTGGCGCCGGCGATGCGGCTGGTGTGCTGCGTCAGGTGGCTCAGGCGCTGAATGTCGAACAGGCCGAAATTGGCGCCATCCTGGCCCAGGTGGTACAGCTTGCCCTCACGGGGCAGGAAGTCTATTTGCTGGTGGATGATGCCGAGCAGCTCGACGAATCCGCGCTGGAAGCCTTGCTGGCCTTGGCAGCGGGCGCACCGGAAGGTCGCCCCCACGTGTTCCTGTTCGGTGAGTCTTCGCTGATTGCCCAGCTTGAAGCGCTGACCCTTGAGGAAGAGCGTTTCCACGTCATCGAATTGCAGCCTTACACCGAAGAAGAAACCCGCGAATATCTGGATCAGCGTCTCGAAGGCGCTGGCCGGGGTATCGAACTTTTCACCGCGGATCAGATCTCTGATATTCACGAAAGCTCCGACGGTTGGCCTGGCAACATCAATCAGGTCGCCCGCGATGCAATGATCGAAGCCATGATTGCCAGCCGCTCAGCGGTGAAGCGTCCAAGTATGGGGTTCAACATGCCGAAGAAACACGTATTGGCGATTTCCGCCGTAGTCGTGGTCGCGGTAGCCGCCGCCTGGTTGATGCCGGGTCGCAGCAAAGCACCGACCACCGGCGCGCCTGCCAATGAACAGGCACAACTGCCATTGGGCCAGGGCGCGCCACAAACTGACAGCAGTGGCGCTCCCGCCGTAGAGTTCGCCGGTAATTCACAACCGATGCCATTGCCGTTGGTCGGCAACTCGCAGCCGGTGATGCGTGGTCCGCTGGCCGAAGCGGCCGGTGGTATCACCGAAGGCGACGACGGCGTGCCGGTCGAAGGTTCCAGCGCTACACCGCCAACCGTGACCACGACTGCGCCGCCTGCCGGCATCCAGCCGGGGCCGGCGCCAACACCTGCGGCCAAACCGGTTCCAGCGCCGACTCAGGTCGCGACCGCCAAGCCAGCGCCTGCACCTGTTGCCAAACCGGCTCCAGCGCCCGCCAAGCCGGTCACCGCCGCCAAACCTGCCGAGAAGCCAGTCGCCGTGGCTAAAGCCGCCGGTGGCAGCTGGTACGCAGGCCAGGCGCCGGGTAACTACGTGGTGCAAATCCTCGGCACCAGCTCCGAATCGGCCGCGCAAAGCTTCGTCAAAGAGCAGGGCGGCGAGTACCGTTATTTCAAGAAAGTACTCAACGGCAAGCCGCTTTACGTCATCACCTACGGTAGCTTCGCCAACCGCGATGCAGCCGTTACCGCCATCAAAGCCTTGCCAGCGAAGGTTCAGGCTGGTAAACCTTGGCCTCGCACTGTCGCCAGCGTCCAACAGGAACTGGCAACAACTCGCTGAAGATTCGGCGGCCTTACCCAGGCCGCCTCTCCAAGCACCTCAAAATTTCTGCAAGCGCATGCCGCCTCTCCAGGCCGCGTGCCTTGTGGTGTCTGCGTCACAGTAGTCTTTGAGTCGCTGCGGTCAAAATTAAAAAAGTTTTGACTAGCACAGCATATCGCTTTAAACCTTTCACAAATGCGACATAGATTTGCGACATTTCGTCGTCAAATTTGTGAGCCTCTGTGTCGGTGTGTACAATGACCTCCCTTTTGCCCCCGCAAAGCTGGCGTACGTTCGGCGTGGATGGTAACTGGCTGAATTGAAAAGAAATTTGCCTCGATAAGAGGCAGCCTGGTGAGAAAGTGTCTATGAAAGCAGGTCTGTACCAACCAGATGAATTCAAGGATAACTGCGGTTTCGGCCTGATAGCCCATATGCAGGGCGAGCCCAGTCATACCCTTTTGCAAACGGCCATTGAGGCCCTGACCTGCATGACCCACCGCGGTGGGATCAACGCCGACGGCAAGACCGGTGACGGTTGCGGTCTGCTGATTCAAAAGCCGGATGTATTCCTGCGAGCCATCGCCCAGGAAACCTTCGGTGTCGAACTGCCCAAGCAATATGCGGTGGGCATGGTCTTCTTCAACCAGGACCCGGTGAAAGCCGAAGCCGCTCGCGAGAACATGAACCGCGAGATCCTGGCCGAAGGTCTGCAACTGGTCGGCTGGCGCAAAGTGCCGATCGACACCAGCGTCCTCGGCCGCCTGGCCCTTGAGCGCCTGCCGCAAATCGAGCAGGTCTACATCGGCGGTGAAGGCCTGAGCGATCAGGACATGGCGATCAAGCTGTTCAGCGCCCGTCGTCGTTCGTCCGTGGCCAACGCCGCCGACGTCGATCACTACATCTGCAGCTTTTCCCACAAGACCATCATTTATAAAGGCCTGATGATGCCGGCGGATCTGACCGCCTTCTATCCAGACCTGAGCGACCAGCGCCTGCAAACCGCAATCTGCGTGTTCCACCAGCGCTTCTCCACCAACACCTTGCCGAAATGGCCGCTGGCTCAGCCGTTCCGCTTCCTCGCCCACAACGGCGAGATCAACACCATCACCGGCAACCGCAACTGGGCTCAGGCCCGTCGCACCAAGTTCACCAACGATCTGATGGATCTGGAAGAACTCGGCCCGCTGGTGAACCGCGTAGGTTCCGACTCCTCCAGCATGGACAACATGCTCGAGTTGATGGTCACCGGTGGTATCGACCTGTTCCGTGGCGTGCGGATGATCATTCCGCCTGCGTGGCAGAACGTCGAAACCATGGACCCGGATCTGCGCGCGTTCTATGAATACAACTCGATGCACATGGAACCGTGGGACGGCCCGGCTGGCGTGGTAATGACTGACGGTCGTTACGCGGTGTGCCTGCTCGACCGTAACGGCCTGCGTCCGGCGCGTTGGGTCACCACCAAGAACGGCTTCATTACCCTGGCCTCGGAAATCGGTGTCTGGAACTACCAGCCTGAAGACGTGATTGCCAAGGGCCGCGTTGGCCCTGGCCAGATCTTTGCCGTGGACACCGAAACCGGTCAGATCCTCGACACCGATGCCATCGACAACCGTTTGAAGTCCCGTCATCCGTACAAGCAATGGCTGCGCAAGAATGCCCTGCGCATCCAGGCGACCATGGAAGACAACGACCATGGTTCGGCGTTCTACGACGTCGATCAGCTCAAGCAGTACATGAAGATGTATCAGGTCACGTTCGAAGAGCGCGACCAGGTGCTGCGTCCGCTCGGCGAACAAGGCTACGAAGCTGTCGGCTCGATGGGCGACGATACGCCGATGGCCGTGCTGTCCCAGCGCGTGCGCACGCCGTACGACTATTTCCGCCAGCAGTTCGCGCAGGTCACCAACCCGCCGATCGACCCGCTGCGTGAAGCCATCGTCATGTCGCTGGAAATCTGCCTCGGTGCCGAGCGCAACATTTTCCAGGAGTCGCCGGAACACGCCTCGCGTGTGATCCTCAGCTCGCCGGTCATTTCCCCGGCCAAGTGGCGCTCGTTGATGAACCTCGATCGTCCGGGCTTCGAACGCCAGATCATCGACCTTAACTACGACGAAAGCGTCGGCCTTGAAGCCGCAGTGCGCAATGTTGCCGATCAGGCTGAAGAAGCCGTTCGCGCCGGTCGCACCCAGATCGTGCTGAGTGACCGTCACATCGCCCCGGGCAAGTTGCCGATCCACGCTTCGCTGGCGACCGGTGCGGTGCATCACCGCCTGACCGAAAAAGGCCTGCGTTGCGACTCCAACATCCTGGTGGAAACCGCGACTGCTCGCGACCCGCATCACTTCGCGGTGCTGATCGGTTTCGGTGCTTCGGCGGTCTATCCGTTCCTGGCCTACGAAGTGCTGGGCGATCTGATCCGCACCGGTGAAGTGCTGGGCGACCTCTATGAGGTGTTCAAGAACTACCGTAAAGGCATCACCAAAGGCCTGCTGAAGATCCTGTCGAAGATGGGTATCTCCACCATCGCCTCGTACCGCGGTGCGCAACTGTTCGAAGCCATCGGCCTCTCCGAAGAAGTCTGCGACCTGAGCTTCCGTGGCGTACCAAGCCGCATCAAGGGCGCGCGTTTCGTCGACATCGAAGCCGAGCAGAAAGCCCTGGCGGCCGAAGCCTGGAGCCCGCGCAAGCCGATCCAGCAAGGCGGCCTGCTGAAGTTCGTCCATGGTGGCGAATATCACGCCTACAACCCGGACGTGGTCAGCACCCTGCAAGCCGCTGTGCAGCAGGGCGACTACAGCAAGTTCAAGGAATACACGGCGCTGGTGGACAACCGTCCGGTGTCGATGATCCGCGATCTGTTCAAGGTCAAGACCCTGGACACGCCGCTGGACATCAGCGAGATCGAACCGTTGGAATCGGTGCTCAAGCGCTTTGACTCCGCGGGCATCTCTTTGGGCGCATTGTCGCCGGAAGCCCACGAAGCCCTGGCCGAAGCCATGAACCGCCTCGGCGCGCGTTCCAACTCCGGCGAAGGCGGCGAAGACCCGGCGCGCTACGGCACCATCAAGAGCTCGAAAATCAAGCAGGTCGCCACTGGCCGTTTCGGTGTGACCCCGGAATACCTGGTCAACGCTGAAGTGCTGCAGATCAAAGTCGCTCAGGGCGCCAAGCCCGGCGAAGGCGGTCAGCTGCCAGGTGGCAAGGTCAACGGTCTGATCGCCAAGCTGCGTTACGCAGTGCCGGGCGTGACCCTGATCTCGCCTCCGCCGCACCACGACATCTATTCGATCGAAGACTTGTCGCAGCTGATTTTCGACCTGAAACAAGTCAACCCGAAGGCATTGGTCTCGGTGAAGCTGGTTGCAGAAGCCGGCGTCGGCACCATCGCTGCCGGTGTGGCCAAGGCCTACGCGGACTTGATCACCATTTCCGGCTACGACGGCGGCACCGGTGCATCGCCGCTGACCTCGATCAAATACGCGGGCGCTCCGTGGGAACTCGGCCTGGCCGAAACCCACCAGACCCTGCGCGGCAACGACCTGCGCGGCAAAGTCCGGGTGCAGACCGACGGCGGCCTGAAAACCGGCCTCGACGTGATCAAGGCAGCGATCCTCGGCGCTGAAAGCTTCGGCTTCGGCACCGCGCCAATGATCGCCCTGGGTTGCAAATACCTGCGTATTTGCCACCTGAACAACTGCGCCACCGGCGTCGCGACTCAGAACGAGAAGCTGCGCAAGGATCACTACATCGGTACCGTCGACATGGTGGTGAATTTCTTCACCTACGTCGCCGAAGAAACCCGTGAGTGGCTGGCCAAGCTGGGCGTGCGCTCCCTCGAAGAGCTGATCGGCCGTACCGATCTGCTGGAAATCCTCGAAGGCCAGACCGCCAAGCAGAACCACCTGGACCTGACCCCGTTGCTGGGCAGCGATCACATCCCGGCAGACAAGCCTCAGTTCTGCCAGGTCGACCGCAACCCGCCGTTCGACAAAGGTCTGCTGGCCGAGAAAATGGTCGACCTGGCCACTTCGGCCATCAACGACATGAGCGGTGCCGATTTCGCCCTGGATATCTGCAACTGCGACCGTTCCATCGGCGCGCGGATCTCCGGTGAAATTGCTCGCAAGCACGGCAACCAGGGCATGGCCAACGCGCCGATCACCTTCCGCTTCAAAGGCACGGCGGGTCAGAGCTTCGGTGTGTGGAACGCCGGCGGCCTGAACATGTACCTGGAAGGCGACGCCAACGACTACGTCGGCAAGGGCATGACCGGTGGCAAGCTGGTCATCGTTCCGCCGAAGGGCAGCATCTACAAGACTCAGGACAGCGCCATTATCGGCAACACCTGCCTGTATGGCGCCACCGGGGGCAAGCTGTTCGCCGCCGGTACCGCGGGCGAGCGTTTCGCGGTGCGTAACTCCGGTGCTCACACGGTTGTGGAAGGCACTGGCGATCACTGCTGCGAGTACATGACCGGTGGTTTTGTCTGCGTATTGGGCAAGACTGGCTACAACTTCGGCTCAGGCATGACCGGCGGTTTCGCCTACGTGCTCGACCAGGACAACACCTTCGTTGACCGGGTCAACCACGAACTGGTGGAAATCCAGCGGATCAGCGGTGAGGCGATGGAAGCCTATCGCAGCCACCTGCAACGCGTGCTGAACGAATACGTCGAGGAAACCGACAGCGAGTGGGGTCGTAACCTCGCTGAAAACCTCGATGACTATCTGCGTCGTTTCTGGCTGGTCAAGCCCAAGGCTGCCAACCTGAAATCGTTGCTTTCCAGCACCCGTGCCAACCCGCAGTGATATGCGCCTGTAGAGTTTGATGAGGTTTTAACAATGGCTGACCGTCAGAATAACGACTTACAGTG
>NZ_JBIVCD010000010.1:82387-83169 GCF_044746425.1 Pseudomonas sp. NPDC086112
CATCGATGTCGGGCGCAAAGATCCGAAGAAGAAACTGTTGCGTCAACGCAAGAAAGAGTTCGTGGAAATCTACGAACCGTTCAAACCCCAGCAGTCGGCCGACAGGCCCACCGCTGCCTGGGTTGCGGTAACCCGTATTGCGAATGGAAGTGCCCGGTGCACAACTTCATTCCCAACTGGCTGAAACTGGTGGCCGAGGGCAACATCCTGCAGGCCGCCGAGCTGTCGCACCAGACCAACACCCTGCCGGAAGTCTGCGGCCGGGTGTGTCCTCAGGATCGTCTGTGCGAGGGTGCCTGCACCCTCAACGACGGTTTTGGTGCGGTGACCATCGGCTCGGTCGAGAAGTACATCACCGATACCGCGTTCGCCATGGGCTGGCGCCCGGACATGTCCAAGGTCAAACCGACCGGCAAGCGTGTTGCAGTGATCGGCGCGGGCCCTGCCGGCCTGGGCTGTGCCGACGTGCTGGTACGTGGCGGTGTAACCCCGGTGGTGTTCGACAAGAACCCGGAAATCGGCGGTCTGCTGACCTTCGGCATCCCCGAGTTCAAGCTGGAAAAGACCGTGCTGAGCAATCGCCGCGAAGTCTTCACCGGCATGGGCATCGAGTTCCGTCTGAACACCGAAATCGGCAAGGACGTGACCATCGAGCAACTGCTCGAAGAATACGATGCCGTGTTCATGGGCATGGGCACCTACACCTACATGAAGGGCGGCTTTGCCGGTGAGGATCTGCCGGGTGTGCATGACGCGCTGGATTTCCTGATCGCCAACGTCAA
>NZ_JBIVCD010000010.1:83179-132098 GCF_044746425.1 Pseudomonas sp. NPDC086112
TCAACCGCAACCTGGGCTTTGAAAAGTCGCCGGAAGATTTCGTCGACATGAAAGGCAAGAAGGTCGTGGTACTGGGTGGCGGCGACACGGCGATGGACTGCAACCGCACTTCGATCCGCCAGGGCGCCAAAGCGGTGACCTGTGCCTATCGTCGTGACGAAGCGAACATGCCGGGCTCGCGCAAAGAGGTGAAGAACGCCAAGGAAGAAGGCGTGAAATTCCTCTACAACCGCCAGCCGATCGCGATCGTCGGTGAAGACCGTGTCGAAGGCGTGAAAGTGGTCGAGACCCGTCTCGGCGAACCGGACGCCCGTGGCCGTCGTAGCCCCGAGCCGATCCCGGGTTCCGAAGAGATCATCCCGGCCGACGCCGTGGTCATCGCATTCGGTTTCCGTCCAAGCCCGGCGTCGTGGTTCGAGCAGCTCAGCATCCAGACCGACAGCCAGGGCCGCGTCGTGGCGCCGGAACAAGGCCAGTACAAACACCAGACCAGCAACCCGAAAATCTTCGCCGGTGGCGACATGGTGCGCGGTTCCGACCTGGTGGTAACGGCGATCTTCGAAGGCCGCAATGCCGCTGAAGGGATCCTGGATTACTTGGGGGTCTGATCACTTTCCAAAACTGGAATGCGATCAAATGTGGGAGCGGGCTTGCTCGCGAAGGCGGTGTAACAGTCAATATTGATGTCGACTGACTCACCGCATTCGCGAGCAAGCCCGCTCCCACAGTCGTTTTGTGGTGTTGCGAAGACAGTGTTCCACCGCGACAAATTGACCCGATAGACAAAAGGAGCGGCTCTTGCCGTGCCTTTTGCGCCCGGCTCTGAGAAAATGCCCGCACTTTTTTTCCGGATGCCGACATGACTGCCCTGAAGAACGACCGTTTCCTTCGCGCCCTGCTCAAGCAACCCGTAGACGTCACCCCTGTGTGGATGATGCGTCAGGCCGGTCGCTACCTGCCTGAATACCGCGCCAGCCGTGCCAAGGCCGGTGACTTCATGAGCCTGTGCATGAACCCGGCGTTCGCTTGCGAAGTCACGATGCAGCCGCTCGACCGCTATCCGCAACTGGACGCGGCGATCCTGTTCTCCGACATCCTCACCATCCCGGATGCCATGGGCCAGGGCCTGTACTTCGAGACCGGTGAAGGTCCGCGCTTCAAGAAAGTCATCAGCACCCTGGCCGACATCGAAGCCCTGCCGATTCCTGATCCGCACAAAGACCTCGGCTACGTCATGGATGCGGTCAGCACCATCCGTCGCGAACTGAACGGCCGCGTGCCCCTCATCGGCTTCTCCGGCAGCCCATGGACGTTGGCGACCTACATGGTCGAAGGCGGCTCGTCGAAAGACTTCCGCAAGACCAAAGCCATGCTCTACGACAACCCGCAAGCCATGCATTTGCTGCTGGATAAGCTCGCACAGTCGGTCACTTCGTACCTCAACGGCCAGATCATGGCCGGCGCGCAAGCGGTGCAGATCTTCGACACCTGGGGCGGTAACCTCTCCGCAGCGGCTTACCAGGAATTCTCCCTGGCCTACATGCGCAAAATCGTCAGCGGCCTGATCCGCGAGCACGAAGGCCGCAAAGTTCCGGTCATCCTGTTCACCAAGAACGGTGGCCTGTGGCTGGAAAGCATCGCTGACGCTGGCGCGGATGCGCTGGGCCTGGACTGGACCTGCGACATTGGTGAAGCCCGCCAGCGCGTCGGCAACAAAGTCGCCCTGCAAGGCAACATGGACCCGACCGTGCTCTACGCCAAGCCAGAAGCCATCCGCGCCGAAGTTGGTCGCATTCTCGCCAGCTACGGCAAGGGCAGCGGCCACGTGTTCAACCTCGGTCATGGCATCACCCCGGAAGTTGACCCAGAACATGCTGGCGCCTTCCTGCGCGCGGTGCATGAACTGTCGGCGCAGTATCACGAGTGATCGTGGCCCAATAAAAAACGCCCGGCTTTGCCGGGCGTTTTTGTATGAGACATCAGGTAGTACTCGGTCAATGTGGGAGCGGGCTTGCTCGCGAAAGCGGTTGAACATTCAACATCGATGTCGACTGATCCACCGCTTTCGCGAGCAAGCCCGCTCCCACAAGGTTTTGTGTCAAGCCTTCACATCGCCCAACGGCGGCAACTTCGCCAGCTTCAATGCCACCAACAGCGCAATCACCAACAACCCGCCAATAAACAACCCGGTCCCGTTCCAGCCACCCAAGTGCCAGGCCACGCCGCCCGCTGTACCCGCGATACTCGACCCGGCGTAATAGCTGAACAGGTACAGCGACGACGCCTGTCCTCTGGCCTTGATCGCTCGGCGACCAATCCAGCTACTGGCCACTGAATGCGCGCCGAAGAAGCCAAAGGTGAAGATCAGCATGCCAATGATCACCACCGGCAACGGCGTGAGCATGGTCAGGGCGAGGCCAGCGATCATCAGCACGATGGTTGCCCAGAGCACTTTGCGCCGGCCGAGCTGGTCGGCCAGGGCGCCGATTTTTGCCGAGCTGTAGATGCCCGACAGGTACACCACTGAGAGCAGCCCGACGAACGCCTGGTCCATATGGTACGGCTCGGCCAGCAAGCGATAGCCGATGTAGTTGAACAGCGTGACGAACGCGCCCATCAGCACGAACGCCTCAAGGAACAGCAGTGGTAGGCCGGCATCGCGAAAGTGCATGGTGAAGCCGTCGAGCAGGCTGCGCGGATGCAACGAGCGGGCGCGGAAGTTGCGCGACTCGGGAAGAATCTTCCAGAACACCGCTGCGGCAATCAGCGCCAGGCCACCGATGACCAGCATCGCCGTGTGCCAGCTGACGAAGTCGATCAATACCCCGACGATCAACCGCCCACACATGCCGCCAATAGCGTTGCCTCCGATGTACAAGCCCATGGCCAGGCCAAGGTGCTGCGGATGGATTTCTTCGCTCAGGTAAGTCATCGCCACCGCCGCCAGACCGCTCAACGACAGGCCCACCAGTGCCCGCATCACCAGTACGCCTTGCCAGCTCGGGATCATTGCGCTGGCCATGGTGCAGAGCGCGGCGGCGAACAGCGCGGCGACCATCACCGGTTTACGCCCGATGCGATCAGAGATGGGGCCGGTGATCAGCAAGCCGATGGCGAGCATGCCGGTGGCGACCGACAGGATCAGGCTGCTCTGGGCTGCGTTGATGGAAAATTCGCGGGACAGCAGCGGCATCATCGGCTGCACGCAATACAGCAGGGCGAAGGTCGCGAAGCCGCCCGAGAACAACGCCAGCACCGTGCGCATGAACAGCGGCGTGCCTTTTTCGATGTAGATCTCGCTTCGCTCGGCGACGACATCATCCAGCGCAGTGGGCGGAATTTCATGGGCGAGTGGGGCGACAGCAGTTTTCACTTCGAACCTCGGAGGGCGCAGCCCGGTCAGGCAATGGAAAAATCATATAGCCGGCTAATGTTTCTATCCAATATATTGTTCGACCTGTTTGATAGGTTTAGCGACCTAATGGAGTTCACATGGAATTGCGTCACCTGCGCTACTTCATTGCCGTCGCCGAAGAATTGCATTTCGGCCGCGCCGCCCAAGTGCTGGGCATCTCGCAACCGCCGCTGAGCCAGCAGATTCAGGCGCTGGAGCAGGAGGTCGGCGCGCGGCTTTTCGAGCGTACCAATCGTCGGGTCGAGCTCAGTGAGGCGGGGCGGTTGTTTCTGGAAGAGGCGCGGTTGGTGCTGGCTCAGGTCGACAAAGCGGCCGATGTTGCACGGCGGGCACAACTCGGTGAACTGGGTGAGTTGAAGATCGGCTTCACTTCGTCGGCACCGTTCAACTCGACCATTCCCCAAGCGATTTTCTCGTTTCGCCAGCGCTTCCCGGCAGTGCACCTGAACCTGCGGGAAATGAGCAGCACCCAAGTGGCCGATGCACTGGTTGATGAGTCGATCGAAGTCGGCATCATGCGGCCGCTTGGGCTGCCGGAGTCGCTCAGCGTGGTGGAACTGATGCGCGAGCCACTGGTGGCGGTGCTTAGCTCCAAGCATCCGCTGGTGAATGGCAGCGAAGAAGGTTTATTCCTCTCGGCGCTAGCCCTCGAACCATTCGTATTTTTCCCACGCAGCTATGGCAGTGGTCTGTACGCACAATTGCTCAGCCTGGCCCGTGATGCCGGCTTCAGCCCGCACTTCGCGCAAGAGGCTGGCGAGGCGATGACCATCATCGGGCTGGTGGCGGCAGGTTTGGGGGTGTCGGTACTGCCGGCGTCGTATCAGCGGATGCGTATTGATGGCGTGGTCTACCGCCCGTTGCTGGATCCGGAAGCGGTGTCGGCAGTGTGGCTGGTGCAGCGCAAGGATCAGAAGTCGCCGATGGCCAAGGCGTTTGTGGAGTTGTTGACGCGTAAGGTTGAGCCTCTGAAGCCGTAATTACGGGTGACCCCAGTGAGGTCACCCGTTTTTTTCCCAGGCACTACACCGAGACCTGCACCTGCAATCGTCGCCCGATGACATCCATCAAATCGCAACCATCGCGCAGTGACGTCACCAATACCCGTGCCAGCTCGCTGTAAACGCCCTCGCTAAACGCGAAACTTTCCAGCAGTTGGGTCGCGGTACGAATGCGGTAGGCCGCGGTTTCGTGCAACACGTCCAGTGGTGCTTCGGTGTCGATCACCAACGATGCGATGGTGCAGTCGATGCCGGTGATAGGCATGTATCGATCCATGACAAAAAACCTCCATTTGATAACAGAACGGGACTACTCAGCGTGGGCTGTTTGACGGAGCCTCAGGCAACCCTCCGGGCAAGTCCAGGTTGTCTAGCGCTCGATTAACCAATAACTCGGCCAGTACGGCCAACTGCTGAATGGCCAGTGCCACATTGCGGCGCGAGCTTTCCAGTTCGCCGGCGAGATCGGTGGTCATGACATTCAGCGAGGCAAGGGTTTCGCAGGCGTGACAGAGCAAAGATTCCGTGTCGGCCTTCGGGACGATGGTGAAGAGGTGACTGACAGGGTCGGGTTGGCCCGGATTGCGCAGACGGGCGCTGACGCGGCGTTCGGTGATTTGGGAGAGCTTGGATAAATCGACGGTGTCGTCGGTTGATGGATTTTGCGAATCCGAGGGGGTAGGGGGGATCTTTTTCATATTGGAATTCCCTTCAAGATTTAAGAAACCACTGAGCCCATGCACAAGCCAAGTTTGGTTGTCGGCGTACAAAGGGGAGTGGAGCGGTAGATTTATTACCAGAAAATTCTATTTAATTAATCAAATAAATGAACATCTGCGCAATTAAATGATTCATTTCTTGTCAGGTGAATTTTGTAGGGTGGTGCTGTAAGAAATATATGTGGGAAGTTTCGTTGTGCGTGGTGACAGATATCAACGGTGAGTTTGTCTTGGTGCTGAGGGTGAAATATTATCTAATGATTGTTTAGGGTTTTTGTGATATTGATTTTGTATAAGGCCTAATTCTGTAGGATGCTGGGTTCATAGCGAAACGCCAGCGTAGTGCTGAAGGCATGAGTACATGGTAAATATTTAATGCATAAGAAAGAAAAAACAGAAAATTTAAAAAATAATATTAAGTATCTGATAAGAAGTCGCGGAGAAACACAGCTGTCCTTGTGTAATTCCAGTGGGCTGACCCGGACTACGATATATAACATACTGGAAGGGAGGGTGGTGAATGTTCAACGATCTACAATTCGCAAGATTTCTGATTTTTTTGGTGTGTCCTACAAAGAGATAGAGACAGTAAATTTTGAAGAAAAGGAAATAATTGAGAGTGACGTTTCGCTGCTGGGGAATATGAATCCGGCGGCTGTTCCGGTGGTTAAAGAGAATCTGTTGATTAAGAGTCTGGAAAAAAGAATCGGTGAGCTGGCTGCCACTTACCCGCTTACTTACTATTTCGGATCAGCCTGCAACGTAATCGGTGTCTTATTAGAAAAAGATATTCCGGGTTTTTATGAGTCAGGAGATTTGTTGATAGTAAAGAAAGGTTTGTCGAACAGTGTCAGGGAGAAGTTGGTGTATGAAAAGAGAACGGGAATTTTATATATAGTTAGTGGTGCGTGTTTTGATTCTGATGTTTTTTGTATTGTAGGGGACGTACTGGAGCAACGATTCAATGGATGACGCTGCTGAGAATAGTAAGTACAAGCTTCTTGGGTTTGAGAGCAACAAGAGTCTCGCTGTAATCATGGTGATCTCTACAGGGAAAATTCTTCGAGTAAAACTGAACGAGCTGTTGAAAAGCGAGATATTAGACAATTTGAGCAAGGTCGAGATTAAGGATGTTTACAGGAAATTTTATTCCGGTGGGGCGGCATTAACTGCATACGAAGTCAATGATCGTCATGAGCGATCTTGGCTGACTTATGTTGTACTCAATCTTTTGCTTTTCGCGCTTTACATTTTTTCAAATGTAGCTGCCACGAAGCTTGTTTATCTTGAGCGATTTGATGTGGTCGTCACTCCTGGGGTTTTTCTATACCCGCTAACATTTTTAATAGTCGATCTGCTAAATGAGTCTTATGGGTTTAAGCTAGCGAAGAAGGCCATACTATTTGCTTTTTCAAGTAATGCGTTAATTATTGTGTTGCTTAGCACTACTAGCTATCTACCTGGACTGCCAGGTTGGAAACTTGATGCTCCGTTTAGCGAGGTCATGACTCATGTATCTTCAGTTTTGATCGCTTCGTCTATTTCATTTTTTTTCTGAGTACTTCAATTCTTATTTGTTATGCAAGATAAAAGAACTCACAAATTCCAGGTTTCTATTTCTTCGAGTGTTTTTAAGTACCTTTTTTGCTGTGATAGTAGATAGCTTTATTTTTTGCACTGTTGCGTTTTATGGGACGATGCAGAGTAATGAGATACTAGACATAATTTATATTCAGATAGCTATAAAGATGTGCTTTGCTGTTTTTAATATTTTGCCTGCCTATGGGGCAAGGCACTTATTTAAAAAATATGTGGCTGCGGTTTCGACGGCATAACGGAAAATGAAGGGGAACTAATAGCTCCCCTTGTAGCGTACTTCTTCTTTAGATTTTTGCTTTTAGACTGGTCATCGTTTCTATTTTGTTTTTCATGAACCCATCTAATCCGTTTGCGCGAAGTTTGCACGCATCACATTGGGTGCAACCACTTCCCTTTATACCGTTGTAACACGACAGGGTATGGTGGCGAATTAAGTCTAGCTGTTTGTAGTGGTCGGCCAGCGCCCAGGTTTCTGCCTTGTTTAACCACATAAGTGGGGTTTCAATTCGTAATTTATAGTCCATCCCCAATTCAACGGCTTTGTTCATAGCCTTGATGAATTCATCCCTGCAATCCGGATAGCCTGAAAAGTCGGTTTCACAAACGCCTGTGATTACAGCCTCGGCACCCACTTGATAGGCATAAATAGAAGCAAGCGTTAAAAACAGAATATTCCGGCCAGGTACGAAAGTGTTTGGCAGGCTCTCCCCTGAGCTGGCAGAAATTGGTACTGGGATGTTGTCGCGGGTAAGGCTGCTGATCGCTAACTCATTTAATAATGAAGTGTCGAAAACCTTGTGAACTGTCACGCCAAGCTTTGCCGAAAGCTGTTGCGCCACTTCAATTTCTGCGCGATGGCGCTGTCCATAGTCGAACGTTATGCAGTGTATTTCATCATAAGTTTGCAATGCGTGGATCAAGCAGGTTGTTGAATCTTGGCCACCACTAAAAACGATCACCGCTTTTCTATTCATGTTTTTCATCCTTGGAATACCCTGACATGTCGCTGGGGTATCGACCCTATCGCGAAACTTAAGGTCTCGCTGTGGGACGTTTCCGAAATGAGGTGCTCCGCTTTCCTTTGTTTCATTTCTTTGCTGGAGTGGAGGTGTGGAGAGTCCGTTTTCGTGGATTTATATTTGAAAAAAGGGCGCCTCGAAAGGCGCCCTTCGTCATTGTGGCGAGGGAGCTTGCTCCCGCTTGAGTGCGTAGCGCTCACAAAATCTTCAGTGACGTCAGGATTTGGGGGCCGCTGCGCAGCCCTGCGCGAGCAAGCTCGCTCGCCACAGGACGAGCGCTTCGGCTCGTCCTCCTCAATAGGTTGGCATTGAACTCAAGGTCTTACTGAACCTTCGCCAGATTCCCTTTCGACGCAACCCCGGCCATGGTTGCGTCGGAGTGGCTGGCAATCAAGATCAAAAGATCGCAGCCTTCGGCAACTCCTACAGGGGGCGGGGGTTGGCAGGGGCATGAATCCCGCAGCATGGTATCCATCGGGATTTCATGTCAGCGGCTCACGCGTATGCCTGCCGGATCTTGTGCGGTTCTTTGCCTCCATAGTTGAAAACTTCGGCTCCATACCACGTACTCAGCAGTCAGTGCTTTGAAGGCTTCGAGGATCGGCTTGTTCACGGCCCAGTTGCCGTGGCGATTTTGGTACACGTGAACTTCGCCGAACATCAGACGGATCTCCCGCGCGGCAAAGGCTTGCGATAGATAGTCTTGTTTATGGTATTCGGCCAACATCCATTGGGCGATGCGCATGTCTTCATCTGTCCAAGTCATTATGTGGATTCCCGCTTAAGCCCCTTGGGACACAATTGCTTATCGGGACGGAAGAGGTGTTGATTGAGAATGCGTTCAACCTCTTGCGGCGTCTTGCACGAGAACCACAGATTAGCTGGGTAAATCACCATGATCGGGCCGTGGTCGCAGCGGCCCAGGCAGCCCGATGCGTTGGCGCGCGATGTTCCAGGCTCCCCCATTTTGGCGAGCTTGCGTTTTGCTGCGCTGAGTAGTTCATGTGCGCCGGAGCCCGAGCAACTACGGCGACCATCGGGGCGCAAGTTGGTGCAGATCAGCACATGGTGTTCATAGGCCAGAGTCGGATTTTCTGTGTCATTCATAGATGGTCACGACCTCTATTCAAACTTTGTCGGCGGGAACCGCAACTTTCGATGGTTCCAGATTGAGGGCGAGTACGCTCGTCAGCACCGTGACCGTTCCGACGATGACCATGGTTGAAGGGCGTTCACTCAGAACCAACGAGGCCATCAACATGGCTGTGGGCGGTATCAGGTAAAGCGAAATGGATGCGCGGCTCACGTTGCTATGCGCCAGTACATATGCCCAGGCGAGGTACGCAAGGGCGCTGGGGAAAATGCCCAGAATGAGCACCGCCAAGTTGACTGAAGTTGAGGCGTTTTGCGCTTCGCTCCACAGGCCCGGGACATACACAAGGAGCAGTACCGTGCCCGACCAAATGGTGTAACACACCATCGTCAGCCCGTCATAACGATGGGAGTGGTGTTTTTGCAAGGCGAAATACAGACTCCAGGACAACGCCGCCAGCAGGATCAGCAGCCCGTGCGCGTCCAGTTCACCAAAGCCACGGTCCCCGGTGACTACCACAGCGGCACCGAATAGGCCGCACAGCACACAGATCCATTGCCAGCCGTTGACCCGATCCTTGAACACGAAATGCGCCAATAACGTGCTGAACAGCGGCGTGGATTGTGCCAGTACGCTGGCGGCCCCGGCGCTAACGCCTTGTTGGCCGTAGTTGAGAGCTATGTGATGCAGGCTGACGGCAAAGAATCCCAGCACAGCCAGCAGTGGCAGGTCCTTAAGGCGAGGCAGGGAAATACGCATCACCAATGCGACCCCGGCCATGAACGTTGAGGCGATGAGAAATCGCACCAGCGCGAGATGACCGGGCTCGTAAGCCTTTAGCCCGATGTGGATTCCAATGGGGGAATAGGCCCAGCAAAGGATGACAAAAAACGCCGCTAAAGCGATTTTTACGCCAGGCCTTGTATTCATCAAGACGTCATCCTGGACGCAACACGATTTTGCACGCTGGGCATGGCATGGGCTATACCGTTCCAGTACTGCTCGGTGATGTCCAGGAAACGGTTGAACGACGCGCTGACTTCCTCTATGTGCTGGTCGGTGGTGCATTCCTGGGTCGCGGCTTTCACGGCCTGGATCTTGTGTTCTTTTTCCGCATCCCCGATGTGGATGTAGAAATACTCGCAGTGCTCATGAAAGTCGTCGTTATTGACGTACAGATGTTTATAGTTGCGTGCCCCTTCATACAAGCGGGTGAGCATCGAATAGGCCAGCCACTCTTGAGCCAACAACGTGCCGAGCACATGGCGCGGATTGTTGTTGTGGCCACCGTCGGTATAAAGACTCAATTGTTCGCGACTAAACGTGCAGGTGCTGTCCAGCACAGGCAGGGCCATGAGTTCGTCCATGCTGTAAGGCCGATCAGCGAGACGGCTGAGAAGGTCGATCAGATAACTTTCCAGCAAGGCGAGGTGGGCTTTTTCCGGATTGCCGTAGCCCATCTCGGAGTACAGGTTTTTGACGATTTCGACCTGAGCGTATAGGTCGTCAGTGCCCATAAATGACAGAGCAACCATACGAGAGGTCTGCGTGGTACGGGCCAGATAATTTCGAGCAAACACCTCAACGTCAGCGAGGGGAAGGGAGCCACCCATCCATCGTTGGTAGAATGCGTTATCCAATGCTTTATGGGTGAACACACTTTCGGCGAGGGACTGGATTTTTCGTTCAACTAACTCCATAGAAACTCCTGCTCATCGAGGGATATGAAGGGCTACGGCGTCAGTGCAACGCGCGCTAATTGAAGTATCAAAAACACACGGCCTCACTACAAGTGACTTAAACTGATCCATCCATTCACTCTGGGTGAGCCATGGAATTGTCCCAACTGCGCATGTTCAAGACGGTTTACGATCTTGGCAGCATCGCGCGCGCCGCCGAGTTGCTGCACTGCGTACCGTCCAATATCACCGCACGGCTCAAGTCCCTGGAGCGGGAGCTCGGCACGCCGCTGTTTTTCCGCGACGGCCGAGGGTTGCGAATCACGCCTGCTGGAGAGGTATTTCTTGATTACGCGACGAAAATCCTGGGTTTGGCCGATGAGGCTCGGCGCGCGGTAGCGCCCACCAATACGCCTGGCGGTCCTCTGCGCATTGGCGCCATTGAATCTAGTGCTACGGGACGGCTGCCCCGGTTATTGGCCAAGTACCATGAGCTGTACCCGCAGGTATCGCTGGAGTTGAGCACCGGCACTTGGGCTCAACTGCTGGACGATACTCAGCATCACCGACTTGATGGGGTGATCGTGGCAGTGAACATTGAACACCCCGGCCTCAAGCGTGCAGTGATCTACCGTGAAGATTTAATCCTCATCGCGTCCGCGTCCCATGGGCCTTTACGCAAGGCGGCAGATCTGCAAGGTAAGGAAATATTCATATGGCCACCGGGCTGTCCGTACCGCTTCGCGCTAGAGCAGTGGCTATTGCGCCATGGACAGGTGCTGCCGATCGTCAGCATCGCAAGCTATGGCGCCATAGTTGGCTGTGTCAGTGCGGGTGCTGGCGTTTCGCTGGTACCTCGCGGGATCTATGAGCAATACCGTCACAGTGCAGGGTGGCAAGGATACGAATTCCCGGAACTGACGAGTATCGACAACCTGTTTTACTGGCATGAAAACTCAGGTCGACATCCCGCTCGGGAGGCGTTCTTGGCGCTACTGCAGACAGAGTTCGAGGGCGCAACGGCGTTGGAAGGGGAGCCCCGTGCACCTCAGGTAGAACCAGACTGAACCAGGCTTCACCAGCACACAGGTACGTGTCTTGAGTTACTGAACCTTCGCCAAATCCCCTTTCAGCGCAACGCCCGCCATGAGCGCCCCAGCGTGGCACTCATAGGTCTTGGCATCCTTGCGCTCATTTTTCTTGTAGAAGCTGACGATGTTGGTCACGGCGTTGGCACCGGCGTTCTTCGCGGCCTGGTGCAGGCTGATGATTGCCGATTGCGCGACCCATTCGCAGGCCACTTCGTCAGACTTGTTGAAGGCGTTGGTTTTCTTGTTGGTTACGGCGCCGGTGCTGAGGACGGTGACGTTGCCAGTCGGTGTATTGCCTGCCAGGTAGAACTTCACGCTGCCATCGATTTTGCCGGCGCGGGTGGCTTCGGCGACTGCTTTGTCAAAAGGCAGATACACCGCGGTGTCACGGGCCTGGCTGATGCTCGGCAATGCGCAGATCAGCAGGGTGGCGGCAGCGAGTTTCTTGAAGTGCATGAAGGTCTCCTTGACCCTGAGTTATTCGATTACGACCAGCGGCGGAAAATCAACGAGGTGTTGACCCCACCAAAAGCGAAATTGTTGTTCATCACGTACTCATTGCTCATCTGCCGGAATTCACCGCGCAGGTAGTCGAGCTTGCCGCACTGGGGATCGACCTCGTCGAGGTTGAAGGTGTGCACATACACATCGCGGTTCATCATTTCGATGCTGAACCAGGACTCCAGCGCGCCGCAGGCTCCCAGGGTGTGGCCGAGGAAACTCTTCTGCGAACTGATTGGCATGTGTTCGCCGAACAACGCACTGGTGGCCAGTGTTTCGGCAATGTCGCCCTGTTCTGTAGCGGTGCCGTGACCGTTCACGTAGCCGATGTCGGAAGGCTGCAGCCCGGCGTCTTCCAGCGCCAGCTCCATGGCCCGGCGCATGGTGAGCTGCTCCGGACGGGTGGCGTGCTGGCCGTCGGCGTTGCTGCCGAAACCGACGATCTCGGCATGGATATGTGCGCCGCGTGCCAGGGCGTGTTCGAGCTCTTCGAGCACCAGCATGCCGCCGCCTTCACCGATCACCAGGCCATCGCGGCCGGTGTCGTAGGGGCGAGGGCTGGTTTGCGGGGCGTCGTTTTTCAGGCTGGTGGCGTAGAGCGCATCGAACACCATGGCTTCGGTCGGGCACAGCTCTTCGGCGCCGCCGGCGAGCATCAGCGGCAGGCGGCCGAACTTGATCGATTCATAGGCATAACCGATGCCCTGGCTGCCGCTGGTGCAGGCGCTGGAGGTGGGGATCAGCCTGCCGGTGAGGCCGAAGAAGATGCTGACATTGGCCGCTGTGGTGTGCGGCATCATCCGCACGTAGGAGTTGGCGTTCAAGCCTTCGGCCACCGAGTTGAGCAGCATGTTGCCGAACGCCTTGATCTCGTCGGTGCTGCCGGTGGACGAACCGCAGGAGACGCCCATGCGCCCGTCCTTGATCGACTCGTCACCCAGCAGCCCGGCGTCCGCCAACGCTTGCTCAGCAGCACCAACAGCGAGCCGCGAGACGCGGCCCATGCTGCGCAGTTGTTTGCGGGTCCAGTGGCCCGGCACTTTGAAGTCATCGATCGGCCCGGCCAGGCGCGTGCTGAGTTCGGTAAAACGATCCCACTCGTCCATGCGGCGGATGCCGCTGCGATTGGCGGCGAAGTTGCCGGCGATGGTGTCCCAGTCGCTGCCCAGTGAGGTGATGCCGGCCATGCCGGTGACGACGACGCGCTTCATCAGCACAGGCCTCCATTGACGGCCAGAACCTGCCGGGTGATGTACGACGCTTCCGCCGACATCAGGAAATTAACTGCACCGGCTACTTCTTCAGGGGTGCCCATGCGTTGTGCGGGGATCATTTTCATCAGTTCTTCCACCGGCACATTTTCATCGAGCATCGCCGTGTCGATCAGGCCGGGTGCGACACAGTTGACGGTAATTTTGCGCTTGCCCAGTTCGATCGCCAACGCCTTGGCTGCGCCGATCAAACCGGCCTTGGACGCGCTGTAATTGACTTGCCCGCGATTGCCGATCAGGCCGGAAACAGAGGTGATGCAGACAATCCGCCCGGCGGCGCGACGACGGATCATCGGCATCATTACTGGGTGCAGCACATTGTAGAAACCGTCGAGGTTGGTGCGCATCACCAGATCCCAATCCTCCTCGCTCAGGGCCGGAAAAGCACCGTCGCGGGTCAGGCCGGCGTTGAGTACCACGCCATAATAGGCGCCGTGGGTTTCGACATCGGCTTCGAGAATAGCTTTGCAACGGGCACGGTCGGACACGTCAAATTGCAGGATGCGCGCGTTGCGGCCCAGAGCCTCGACTTCGGCCTTGACGGCTTCGGCGTCCGCAAGGCCGCTGCGGCAGTGCAGCACGATGTCATGCCCGGCCCGGGCCAGACGCAACGCGATAGCGCGGCCAATACCACGGCTGGAGCCGGTGACCAGTACGGATTCAGTCATCACTCGACTCCTTGGGGTTCTTGAAGATAGTGCGCGGCCTGAGGCGGGCGAAACACGTTCAGCCGGGCGGTGGCGTGGATGCCGGGGGCGGTGAGGTGGCATTCGAACACACCCATGCCGTTGTCGTCTTCCAGCGAGCGTATTCCATGGATGGTCAACTCGGTACCGGCGGGGAAGTGTTCCACATTGCATTCGAATTTACGGGTGCCGAGCAGGAAACCCAACTCCACCGCATTGCCTTTCTGGCGCGCATGGCAGCCGGCGTACGCGGCGACGCTCTGGGCCATCAGCTCGATACCGACCCAGGCCGGCAGGCTGCCGTCGGGGCGATTGAACAGGCCGCCGGGTTTGACGGTGAGTCGGGTGTGAATCTGCTCGTCATCGAACGACAGGATCTGCTCGATGAGGATCATGTCGCCGGCATGCGGCAGCAGTTCGGCGAGCGGCCAGGCAATCATGGGGCGTCTCCGATAATCAGGCTGACGTTATTGCCACCGAAGGCAAAGGAATTGCTCATCAGGTAGCGAGGTGCAATGGACGTCAGGTGGTCAGTCGGGGTCACCCAGTGCAGGGCCGGCAATTCGGGGTCGGGCTGGCCGTCCCAGACGTGGGGCGGCAGGGCGTGCTCGCGGTTGTCCACGCTCAGGCTCAACCAGCAGAACGCCGCTTCCAGGGCACCGGCAGCGCCGAGGGTATGACCGGTCATCGGTTTGGTCGATGAGCAGGGCACGCCTTGCGGGAATAGCGTCGTCACGGCCAGGCTTTCCATGGCGTCGTTGTGTTGGGTGGCGGTGCCGTGCAGGTTCAGGTAACCGATCTGCTGCGGTTGCAGGCCTGCGCGGCTCAAGGCTTTGCGCATCGCTTGCAGGGCGCCACGGCCGGTCGGTTCCGGCGCGGAAATATGGTGTGCATCGGAGCTGGCACCGCTGCCGAGCAGGGCAATCGGTTGGCGGTTGCCGGCGTTTTTGCTCATCAGAAACAGCACCGCCGCTTCGCCGATATTGATGCCATTGCGGTTGACCGAAAACGGATTGCAGCGCTGCTCGGACACCGCTTCCAGGGCCGAGAAACCGTTGAGGGTCAGCTTGCACAAACTGTCGACACCGCCGCACAACACGGCGTCGCACATGCCCAGGTCGAGCAGTCGTTGGGCGCTCATCAGCGCGCGGGCGCTGGAGGTGCAGGCGGTGGAAATCACATAGGCCGGGCCGCTCAATTGCAGCCAGTCGGCGAGAAATGTCGCCGGTGCGCCGAGTTCCTGTTGCTGATAGTCATAGTCGGCGGGGAACTGATGCTCGCGGATGTAATGGGCCAGACCGCTGCTGGCCTCGTGAATGCCCGAGGTGCTGGTGCCCAGAATGACGCCGATACGGTCGCGGCCGTAGGTCTGGATTGCTTGCTCGATGTCTTCGCGAATTTGCAGCGCAGCCTCCAGCAGCAATTGATTGTTGCGACTGCTTTGATGGGCCAGCTCAGGCGGAATCGGCGCCAGCTCACCGCGCACCGCCGCGACCGGCAGCGAGCGTTCCACGACCCAGCCGGCCTCGCTGCGCATGCCCGAGCAATCGCCGGCAAACAGGTTGCGGGCGACTTCCTGCTTGTCGCGGCCCAGGGCGCAGATCACCCCGAGGGCGTTCAGATAAGCTGTCATGGCGTGTGCTCGCCTAACGGAGTGACGCGATAGTGCGGGCCTTGGGATACGTTCAATTCAAAGCTCAGTGGTTGTGAATAGCGGATGTTCCAGCGTGGTGACAAGGATCGTTGCCCGCCATCCTGCCGGGCGGCGGGATAGTTGCGATGCAACTCGCCCGCAGGGGTCAACGCAAACAATAAGGCAGCGAACAGCTCCCGGGCTTCCGGATTGGGCGGCAGCAGGCCGTCGGCCTGCCATTGGCCATCGATCAGTTTCTGCCGTGCCACGGGAATCCCCAAAGGGTCCATCATCGACCAGCGAATGCCCGGGCCTTCACGCTGGATCACCAGCAGCCAGTCCTGACGCTGTTCGGCCATCTGCCGTTCGATGTGCAGTTGCAGCGGCAACGCCAGGTTCGGGGTTCGCTCGGGCAGCGGTGCCTGGCTGGCGCAGGCGCTCAGCAACAGGACACAACCCAGAAGCAGGAAACGGATCATCAGGCACACCCTTCAAGAGGCTTGCGCGCGACTACATTGACCAGGGTTTCTTCCCGTTGGCCAAAGGGTTTTGGCTGGCGCAAGCCGAAGCGTTCGAGCAGGCCGAAATCCTTGGCGCGACTCCACCACAAGTAAGGGTAAGACACATTCTGCGGGCCGAATTCAAAACCCTGCCGACGAATCATGTCCAGGTAACCGGCGGCGCTCTTCTGCACGTGCATCGGGTGGCGGAACAGCCAGCGAATCACCCACGTATCAATGTAAGCCTCGGTGGACTCGGCGAACAGCAAATAGCCGCCCGGTTTTAGCACCCGATAGAACTCGGCCAGGGCCCGGTCCTGCTCGACAAGGTGATGGAAGGTCTGATGACAGAACAGCAGATCGACGCTGGCGTCCGGCACGTTGATGCTCGCGCAGTCACTGCCGATCAGTTCTACATCCATGCCCTGACGAGTCGCTTCTTCACCGCTCAGGTTCAGGCTGTGAGGATCGGCATCCAGCCCGATCAGGCGTTGAGGCGCGAAGGTCTGGCGCAGGTACTGGAACGACTTGCCCTGGCCGCAACCGGCATCCAGCAATACCGGGTTGGCGGGCAATGGCGCGCTGAACAGGTCGCGCAGATCATTGATCGCCACTCGCAATACATGGTGCTGCCAGGTGTGACTGCGCAGAAACCAGAAACCGAAACGGGTTTCTTCGACGTAGTTGTCGCTCAAGTAACTCATGTCGGGTCCTGTGCGCACAGGTCCGAAATCATCCGCAGCCGACGTTTGGGTTCGCTGACGAACGGGTTGCGCTCATCCCAGGCGTAACCCGCGAGGATCGAGCTGATCATGCGGCGGATTTCCGCTGCGCCGCCCTGATAGAAAATCACATCCTGAAAGGTCCCGGCGTACCAGCCCTCGACGTAGCAACGGAAGGTGTCGACGCCGCGCTTGAGCGGTTCGGCGAACTCGGTCTGCCAGTCGACGCTTTCACCTTGCAGTTGGCGGTGCAGCACCCCGGCGGCCATGCTCGCCGACCGCATGGCGATGGTCACACCGGAAGAGAACACCGGGTCGAGAAATTCCGCCGCATTGCCCAACAGGGCGAAACCTGGGCCATGCAGAGTTTTGACGTTGGCCGAGTAGCCACCGATGGTTCGCGCGGGCGTGTCCCACACGGCATTGTTCAGCACAGCGGCCAGGCTTGGGGTTTCAGCAATGAAGCCGCGCAGGCAGTCGTCCAGATTCTCGGTGCGGCCTTTGAAGTGTTCGGCGGCTGCCACCACGCCCACCGAGCAACGGCCGTTGCTGAACGGGATGGTCCAGAACCAGATATCGCGCTGGGTCGGATGGGTGGTGATGAGGATTTTCTGCCGGTCGAAAGCCGGGCTGTCGATACAGTCTTCGACGTGGGTGAACACGGCCTGGCGCACCGGGAAATTCGACGGTGCTTCAAGGTCGAGCAAACGCGGCAGCACGCGGCCGTAGCCACTGGCATCGAGCACGAAGCCGGCTTCGACGCGGTATTGGCTACCGTCTTCGCGAAGTACGTCGAGCTGCGGTTTCGCCAGGCTGAAATCGGCGCTGACGATGGCTTCGCCATAACGGACTTCGACACCTTGCAGCTCAGCCTGATCGGCCAGCAGCTTGTCGAAGTCGGCGCGCTGGACCTGGAACGTCGTCGGCTTGCCATTGGTGAACGTGTCGCCGAAATCGAAGGTGCTGTACTGATCGCCCCAAGCGAACGCTGCGCCGTTTTTGCGCTGGAAACCAGCCGCATTGACCGCCTCGAGCATGCCGGCTTCTTCGACGAAATCCAGGCAGTGGGACAGCAGGCTTTCACCGATGGAAAACCGTGGGAAATGCTGGCGCTCGATCATCAGCACATCATGGCCTTTACGCTTGAGCAGCGCGGCGGCGATGGCGCCCGAGGGGCCGGCGCCGATCACCAGTACCTGACGACGTTCCATTTCAACTGTTGGCACGGGTGCTCCTTGCCGGGGCGGCGATGTTCAAAGGGATTCGGTGCATGCCGGCGAGCGCCGGCAGCAGGGTTGCGATCAGGCCCATCAACATCAGCGCGAAGTACAGCGCCGGGCTGATGAGCTGTTGTTGCAGCAGCAGGTTGAGAAAGACGATCTCGCTCAAGCCGCGAATATTCAGTAAAAGGCTTTCCCGCCAGCGGCTGGCACCTTCAAACGAGGCGCCAGCCCAGCCGAGGCCCAGCCAGTTGCCCAACAGTTTGCTGGCGATCGGCAACAGCAGGAGCGCGGCCAGTTGCACCCAGCCGAGGCTGGTTATCGCGCTATGCACGTTGATCTGCACGATGCCGAACGTGAGGATCAGCGGGATGGCGATCCAGGTCTGCAAACGGCTCATCCACGCCGCCGACAATGGCAGCACCAATGGCACCTTGAGCGCGGCCATGCACAGCAGATAGCCGATACCGAAAATCAGCGCATTGAGTTTGAAGTGTTCGGCGACCACCAGCAGCGCGAAGAAGCAGCCGCTGTGCAGCAACGGTTGGCGCAACCCGAGCAGGCGCAGCAACAACGGCAGACAGGCGCCGGCCAGCGGCAACAAAAGGCTACTCAGGTGCAGGCTGCCCTGGGCGAACGCGAACAGGGTCCAGCAGGTCAGGTCGATCAGGATCGCGGTTTGCACCAGACGCCGGGTGGCGGCGGGCGGGTAGTTGATGTGTCGCAGGTACAGATACAACACCGGAATTGCGGTGATGGCGAACAGCAGACCGACCGCCAGCGAACTGATCCACGGCTGTGGCGGCAACAGCCAGAACGCTGTCGCCAGCCCGCAGGCGAACGGAATACAGAAACTCGGCAGGGCGATTTTCAGGCTCTGGCGTTCCAGCCGCAGGTCGATCACGTCGCTGAGAATGTGCCCCAGCAGCAAGGCAAAGCTCAGGCTGTAGAGGTTCTTCAGCCAGCCCGGCGAGATCAGGTCGGCACCGCTCAGTTGCCAGCCCGGTTCGATCCAGAAATACATCAGCAACGGCAGGCCGAAGGTCGCCAGCAGCAACTGGCTGACGATCGGAATCAGACCGAAATGACGACCGATACGAGTGGCCACGGCGAACAACACCAGGGCCATCATCCAGAACACCGCGACCATCATGCTGCCGGCTCCGTAACTGGGGCGGCATGGACTTGGCGTCCGGCCCACGGCGCCAGGATGAAACTGAACGCCAGGCCGAGGCTCACCGACAGGCCGAAGTTGCTCACCGCTGGCGTGCTGGACACCGCCAACAGGCCAAACGACAGCCAAGTGGTCACCGCTGCCAGCAAGGTGCCCAGCAGACTCGCCGCGGCGCCGCCGATCTGTTCGCGCATGAGGATCGCGTAATCGACGCTGATCGCCGTCACCAGCAACAGGCCGAACAAGCTGAACAATGTCAGCGGCTGACCGAGCCAACCGAGGCTTGCCAGGCTGCACAGGGCCGCCAGCAGCGGCAGGGAGACGATTCGCAGCGCGCCACCGAAACCGAATGGCAGGATCAGCACCAGCACGATCAACACGCAGGAGGCGAGTTTCAATTCAGCGGCGCTGATTTGAGTGGCGGCGAAAACCTGGTTCAGTTCGCCGAGGCGATCCACCAGTTCCACACCCGGCAAGTCCAGCGCCTGAACCCGCAACAGCGTGGGATTGTTCAAGCCTTGCAGGCTGACCATCGCCGCCACGCCGTCATCGGTCGGCCCCAGCCACAGGGTGCGGTAGGGCTCGGCCAATGGGCCGGCCAGCGCTGTGTCGATGTCTTCGGTGGGCAGCGCCTGCAACGTTGCCAACTCAGCCTGCAACGCGGCGGCCGGCACGCCGAGGTCGAGCAACGGTTGCCAGAACTGCGGCAGCTTGTTCAGTGCTTCACGCACTTTGCGCTGTTCGCTTGGCTGGCTGACCAGTTGATTGAGCGATAGATAGCCCTGAAGTTTTTCCAGATTGACCAGTTGATCCAGACGCTCGCTCAGTGCCGTCAGGCGTTCAAGCAACGCCTGCTGATTGGCCGCGCGCACCAGGAAAAACTGGCTGGTAGGTTGATAGCCGGTGATGCGTGCGATGGTCTGGGCTTCGTCAGTCAGTTGCTGCGGTGTGCCGACCCATTGGCGGATATCGTTTTTGCTCTGCAACTGCAACAGACCGCCGACACAGAAGGCGATCAGCAGTGCCAGCAGGACCGGCGTGCGCAAGTATTTCAGCAGCGATTCTCGCAGCTCCAGCAACTTCTCGGCGATGCGCATCGGCCACTGTGCTGGCCGCAGATCCACGCCCTTGAGAAGCGCCGGCAACAGGCACACTGCCGACAGGTAGGCGCCAAGCAGGCCGGCGGCGGAGAACACGGCAATTTGGGTCAGGGCCGGGAACGGCGTCCAGGCCAGGGCCAGGTAGCCGATGCAACTGGTGATCAGGCTCAGGGTCAGCCCCGGCAGGGTCAGGCGTAACGCCGGCCAGCTATGCCAGGGTTTCAGGCTCCAGCTTTTCGAGAGGTAATGCAGCGGGTAATCCACCGCCACGCCGATCAGGCTTGAGCCCAGCACCAGCGTCATCACATGCATGTGGCCGAACAGCGCCACGCAGGCCACCGCACCGAACAGCATGCCCACCAGCACCGGGACGAATGCCAACAACACCCGCCAGCGCCGGAAGGCCAGCAACAGCAGCAACAGAATCCCGACCGTGGCGCCGCCGCCGACCCAGGTCATTTCGCGCGCGGCTTGCCGTTGACCGCTGGCGGCATACAGCAAGCCACTGGCGGCGAGCAGTTGCACATCTGCTTGGGCGGCTTCTTCGCGACTGTGTTGGAGCAGGTCAGCCACTTGCAGCGGCAGGTTCATATCGAACGCGTTGCCGGCGGTTCGCGCCCGCAGCATCACCCAACTCTTACCGTCGGCATCGGCAACCAGCGTACCGCTGCCGATGTCCAGTTGCACCGAGCCGTGTTGTGGCTGGCTGTTCTGGATGCGCCCGGTCAGGCCGAGCCAGTCGTCCTGGCTCGGCACCAGGCTGAAGCCGGTGAACGGGTCGAACAGGGCTTGTACCCGTTGCTGGATAAAGGCGTCAGGGTGTTCAATGAGTTGCTGCCGGTCGGCCGCGGACAGCATCGCCAGTCGGCCTTGCAGCAATTGGCTGCGCAATGCGGGCAAGTCGGCTTGCAGGGTCCACTGGACCTTTTCGAAGACGCCGCTGGCCTGCCATTGCTCGCCGAGTTTTTGCGCCATGGCGATGGCTTGCTGGCGGTCTTTATGGCCGACCAGTACCAGCATTTCCCGGTTCAGCGGTTCTTGCATGCGTTGTTCGGCGCGCAGTTCCAGCGCGTCCGGCGCGGTGCCTGGTACCAGTTCCATCAGGTTGGCCGACAGCGGTGCACCGTCACGCCATTGCCAGCCGGCGAGCGCGAGCACCGCCAGCAGCAGGATCAGAAACAGCCGCGGCAGCATCCGTTCACTCGGCAAAGTCATGTTGCTCCGCATCGCTCAATGGTTGTGCGCTGGTGCTGTCCTGCATGCGCAACAGGGTTCGGTCTCCCTGGGTTTCGAGCAGCTCGATGCTATGCACCAGCTCGCCGCCGTCAATGTTGATCTGATTGAACACCTGCTTGAGCAGCATCGAGCGCGGGGTCAGGGTCAGCTCCCAGCGCTGTGCATCGCCGCTCAGCGAAAGCTCGAAATCCCGTTGCAGGCCGCTGCTGTCGCCTTGCAGCACCGCGAGGAACAAGCGGTTCTGTTCGGCGCCGGCACTCTTGTTCGGCAGCATTTGCCAGCCGCTGGCATCACGCCGGGCAATGCCTTTGTCGCTGATGCGGTAGTCCTGTTGCAGCGGGGTTTTCAGCAGCCAGAGCAGGCCATGGTTTTTTGCCAGAACGAAGGTGCCCTTGCTGGTCAGCGGCTGGGGCAGGGCGCGCAGGTGTTTTTCCTGGACAAAGCTGCCGTGGATCACATCGGGTTTGGCCAGTTGATCGCTGAGCTGTTGCAGATCGAAGGCCTGCGCCAGCGAAGTAAAACTCAGCGCCACCACAAACATGTAGCAGCTGCCGAGCCCGCGAGGCTGCGTCCGGCGGCGAAGCCGTCGTAAAACCTGCGCATGCGGTGCTTCAGGGAAATCGCAGGGCGACTGCTGCGCAGCCGAACGCAGGCTTCGCCAGCTGCTACAAAGGGAGCGCAGGTTCATGGCAGCATCCTTTCAACCGCATCGGTGAACACTTTCGGTGACGCCAGCTGCATTTCGCGGCTGCTCATGTCGACGGCGACCTGCACGGAACAGGCGCGGGTCAGGCGTTCGCCGGTGGCCAGATCGCTGATCAGGTAATTGATCTTCAGGCGGTTTTCCCACTCCACCAGGCTGGCGCGCACATTCAGCTTCTGGCCGAACACCGCGCCGCGCACATAGCGCAGCTGCAAGTCGATCACCGGCCACGCGTAACCCGACGCCACCATGGCGTCGTAGTTGTGGCCGATCTTGTCCAGCAGCGCACAGCGGGCGACTTCCAGGTATTTGACGTAATGGCCGTGCCAGACCACGTTCATGGTGTCGACGTCAAAGAACGGTACGAGGATTTCCGTGTCGGTGTGTAGCACTCCCTTGCTACGCATGCAGCCTCCAGTGTTGTTCGGCGATGCGCTGCAGGCACAGGCGCAATTCGCCTTCCAACGCACGGTCTTCGATGACCGGCGGGAAGTCCTTGGCCAACTCTTCGTGCATCGCGGCCAGGGCCGGTGGCAGTGGCCGCGCATCTTCAGCCTGGCCGCGTAGCCAGACGCCTTGGTTGGCGGCCAGCAGCGTGGCGGCGGCGACCTGTTCGGTCAGCTCCAGCACGCGGATGGCGTCGCGGGCAGAGATGGTGCCCATGCTGACCTTGTCCTGGTTGTGGCACTCGGTGGAGCGCGAGAAGACGCTGGCCGGCATGGTGTTTTTCAGGGCTTCGGCGGTCCAGGCGCTGGTGCCGATCTGCACGGCCTTGAAGCCGTGATTGAGCATCGCGCGGTCGGCGCTGGCGCCAGACAGGTTGCTCGGCAAGCCATGGTTGTAACGCTCGTCCACCAGCAGCGCGAGCTGGCGGTCGAGCAAGTCGGCGACGTTCGCCACCAGGGTTTTCAGACTGTCCATGGCGAAGGCAATGTGGCCGCCGTAGAAGTGCCCGCCGTGCAGCACGCGTTCGGCTTCGGCGTCGATGATCGGGTTGTCGTTGGCGCTGTTGAGTTCGATCTCGATGAACGAGCGCAGCCAGTTCAGGCTGTCGGCCAATACACCGAGCACGTGCGGCGCACAACGCAGGGAATAGCGGTCTTGCAGGCGATGCAGTGGCGCGGTCGGCGCATCGATCGCCAGATCCTTGCGCAACCACGCAGCGACTTGCATCTGCCCTGGATGGGGTTTGGCGGCGAACAGACGCTCGTCGAAGTGCTCCGGGTTGCCCTGCAACGCGACTACGTTCAGCGCGGTAATGCGCGTGGCCAGTTGCAACAGGTAATCGGCGCGGGCGTAAGCCAGGCAAGCGAGGCCGGTCATCACGGCGGTGCCGTTCATCAGCGCCAGCGCTTCTTTGGGGCGCAATACCAGCGGTTCCCAGCCCAGTTCGCTGTGCACATCGGCGGCTTGTCGACGCTCACCACGGAACATCACTTCGCGCTCGCCGGACAAGGTCGCGGCAACGTAGGACAGCGGTGTCAGATCACCGCTGGCGCCCACCGAACCTTCTTCCGGAATCAGCGGGAGAATGTCGTGTTCGAGGAAGGCTTGCAGGCGCTCCAGCAGTTCCACGCGTACCCCGGAAACGCCTTGGCAAAGCGATTGCAAACGCGCCGCCAGCACCGCACGGGTGGCTTGGGCGTCGAGCAGTTTGCCCAGGCCGCAACCGTGGAAGGTATACAGATGACGGGGCAGGGCTTCGACGTGGTGCAGCGGCACCGCCACCACACAGGAATCGCCATAACCGGTGGTCACGCCATAGATCACGCCTTCCTTGTCCAACAGGGAGTCAAGGAATTGCGGGCCCTTGGCGATGCGCTGGCGAAACTCGGGGTCGCCCTGCAACTGCGTCGGCACCTGACGGTTGGCCAGGGCCAACACGTGTTCGATGCGCAAAGGGAGTTCGCCGAAGGTTACTGGCTCAAGCGTTGGCGTCGTCATCGGTCTTCCAGAAAGGGTAAAAGTTGAACCATTGTTGGGGGGCTTCGAGGCAATAGTGACCCAGGCGTTCGGCGTAGCGGGAGGCCCACTGATGAATGACCTGTTCGCGGTCGCTGCGTTTCCACACGATGGCGTCGGCGAACGGTTCGAGGGTCAGTCGATAGTCGCCAGTGGGTTTCTTCAGGCACAGCATCAGGTTGATCGGGCATTTAAGAAGTCCGGCCAATAGCCAGGGGCCCTGGGGAAATGCTGCCGGATGGCCGAGAAAATCCACCGTCACGCTGCGCCCGCCATGCAATGGCACGCGGTCGCCGGCAATCGCCAGCCATTCGCCGCGCTCCAGGCGTTCATGCAATTGCAGCATGATCACCGGGTCCAGCTCGCTGACCTGGATCAGCCGCAGATTGGTCGCTCCGGCTTCACCCAGCAGACGGTTGAATTGTTCGGCGTGCTTGGTGTGCACCAGCACGTTCATGGTGACTTTCTCACCGATTTCGGCCAGCGCCCGGCAGACTTCGAGATTGCCCAAGTGCGCGCCTACCAGCATTTGCCCGCGTGTGCCGCGCAGTTTATTGCGCAGCAGCGCCGGGTCGATGATTTCGATTTGATCGATGCTCAGCTTGCCGTTCCACACATCGAGTTTGTCGAGCATGGAATCGGCGAAGGCCATGAACTGGCCAAACACCCGCCAATGGGTCGGGCGCAATTCGCTACGACCGCTCCAGTCGGCAAGCCGCTGCTGGTATTGCCAGGCGCTTTGGCGGGCGCTGCGTCCGAACAGGAAAAAGTACAGCACGATGCCGTACAGCAGCGGGCTCAGCAGTCGGCGACCCAAGACTTTTGCGCAAAGGGCAGTGAACTTCATCAACCAGAAGCTGCCGCGCTCCTGGCGGTCGGCCCAGTGCTGTTTATCTGCGTTGTCGCTCATGCTCGCCACCGTCGCCAGAGGATCACTGGTGCCCGCAGCAACATGCCGAAGAACAGCCGGGTGTGCATGCTCGAAATCAGTACGTTGTCGTGGAACAGACGGAAATGCGAGACGCCATCCAGAGGGTAATGAACCCTGGTTTTCAGCCACTGCATCGGCTGATTGCGCCAGGCCAGGCGCACCAGGATGTCGGAGTCGAAGTCCATGCGCTTGCCGATCCTGGCCGAGTCGATCAGTGCCAGGGTCGGTGGCAATGGGTAAACACGGAAGCCGCACATGGAGTCGCGAATCTGCAATGACAGGGTGTTGATCCAGACCATCACATGGGTCAGGTAGCGGGCGTATAAACGGCCCTTCGGCACGCTGGCGTCGTATTGCGGATAACCGCAAATCACCGCGTCGGGGTGGGCGCGTGAATGTTCGATGAAGACTTTAACGTCTTGCAGGTCGTGCTGGCCGTCGGCGTCCACCTGCAAGGCGTGGCTGAAGCCCAGGCGCGAAGCTTCGCGCAAGCCGGTCATCACCGCGCCGCCCTTGCCTTGATTGACGGTGAGCCTGATCAGGTAAACCCGGTCCCGCCGGGCCAGTTGGTCAAGCACCTTGGCGCAGGCAGGACTGCTGGCATCGTCCACCAGAATGCAGGGCAGGCCGCTGGCAAGCAGCGCATCGACCACGGCGGTGATTGCGGTTTCGTGGTTATAGACCGGGATTACGGCACAGGGGTTATGCATGATGGCTCATTCCCTCGCTCGTGTAGCAGCTGCCGAAGGCTGCGTTCGAGCGCGAAGCGGTCGTAAACCGGCATTCGAGGTCTTTCAGAATAAACGTGGTAGCCCAGATGCGAGCGCTTCGCACTCGAACGCAGCCTTCGGCAGCTGCTACAGAGGAACTCAACTTATCCACAAGCAGCCTCCAGCAAAATCCGCCCACTGGAGCAGGTGGCGGTTTCATTGCGATAGGCGAAATACAATTTGCTGCGCGCCGAGTCGAAGCGCAGGTGCAACTGGATTTCATCACCGGGGCGTACCAGTTGCTGGAATTTCAGCACTTCCATACCGGAAAATTTTGCCGGCAGATTCATCAATTGCTGGCCCAGGCTCAATGCCCAATCCACCTGCACCACACCGGGCAATACCGGCGCTCGGGGAAAGTGGCCGCTGAAATACGCCAGGTCCGGCGGGACCGCCAGTTGCAGGCTCCACTCGCCATCGACTTCGAGCTGCTCCAGCACTTCCGGCGCTTTTGGACGGGGTGCCAGCAGCAAGGCTTCGACCTCGGCCTGGGGCAGTTTGCCTTGCGCGTTCAGCGGTAGCTGCCGCAACAAGCGCCAGCGGCGTGGCAGGGCCAGCGTTTCACAATGTTGACTCAGATGCTGACGCAAGGCTTGAGTCAGGCTGCGTCGACCCTGATTGCGCAAGGCGCGCAGGCCTCGCTCGCTGAGTACCAGCAGCGCCCCTAATGAAGCGCGGTTTTCCTGAACCACACCGAGGCGTGCTTCGGCGACCCAGTCGTGAGCCATCAGTGCTTGTTCAAGCATCGGTAGCGAAATACGTTTTTCTTCCAGTTTGACGATTCGGTCCAGCCGACCCAACAGCTCGAAACGGCCGTCGGCGGCGATGCGCGCGGCATCGGCGGTGTGTTCAATATGGCCGGCCGGCAAGTACGGTGAGGCGATAATCAGGGCGCCATCGCTGTCCTGGCTCAGCGCAACATCGGCGAAGGGCTGCCAGAGATACTGGCCCTGACGCCAGGCGATGCCGCCGGTTTCCGAACTGCCGAAGATCTCCGTCGGCCATTGTTGCAGGCGCTCATGCAGGCTTTGCGCCGCTTCGGCGGGCAGCGCGCCACCGGAGGAAAACACTCGGCGCACCGCGCTCAGCGCTGGCCAGTCGAGGTTGTCGCCCATGCGCTTGAGCAGCGCCGGGCTGGCGACCCAGGCGAAGGCCGGGTGTTCGCGGCTGGCGCGCTGCAAGTCTTCCGGGAAGGCCAATTGCTTGCGGACGAACGAGCGCCCGGCGCACAACGGCCACAGCACCCGAAACAGCAACCCGTAGATATGCTGCGTGGCAACGCTGCCGATGATGCAGGCCTCGCCCAGATCTGCGCCCCACAGGTGCTCCAGCGCTTGGACTTCATTGGCCAATTGGCGCAGGGTTTTGTCGATACGCTTGGGTTCACCACTGGAACCGGAGGTGCACAGGCTCAGCTGACAGCGATCCAGATCCAGTGGGCTGGCCGGTAGCGGTGGATGCTGATAATCGCTCAGGTGCGCATCCTCGGCGTGATCGGTCAGCCACAGATCGACCTCGGTCGACCAGCGCTGGCGCGTCTGCGCTTGCAGGTCGGCGGGCAGCAGTACGCTGACCCCGGCACGCCAGGCGCCGAGCAGGGCAATGGCCAGGTCGGCAGCGTCTTCAAGGTGCACGGCGATGCGCTGTACGCCTTGCACTTGCAGGCCGGCAGCCAGGCTCAGGGCCTGTTCGCACAATTGCGCATGATTCAACGCCGGTTCCACCGTCACGGCACGGTCCGGCTGAGCCTTGAGCAACAGTTGCTCAAGTGTTATCCAATTCATGGGCGGCCTCTTACCCGTTGTCGTATCAGCCATTCAATGGCAAACATCAGGCCGATCAATCCATAGGAGATCAGGCCGGTGTACAACATCCACCAACTCAGCGGCGCCCAAAGGGTCAGGGCAGCGGCGCACAAGCCGTTGCAGAGAAAAAACACGCTCCAGGCAATCGTCACCTGGCGGGTGTAGCGAATGGCCCTGGCCGGTAATTCCGGCTCTCGCAGTCGGGCCAGACGTTCAATCATCGGCGGGCCATATTTCAGGCTCAGGCCGAACAGCGCCAGCATGAATGCGCTGATCAGCACCGGGTACCAGCGCAGCAGCACCGGGCTGTCGAACAGCGCCAGCAACAGGCAGAACGCGATGGCGACCACGGCCATCCACAGGCTGCCAGGCCGCCGCTCGCCAGTCAGCGCCCGCGCCAGCCACAGGCTACCCAGCAGCAGACCGAACTGCCACGGGGCAAAATGCTCCATGCCGAAATACACCGCAAAGGGGTACAACAGGCCTGCCAGCAGCAGGCCGAGGCCGATCAGTCGGCTCATGCGGCGGGTTGAACCAGGCGGTAGACCGCCTCGACCACGTCGCTGACGGTACGCACCGATTTGAATTCTTCGGCAGCGATTTTCTTGCCGGTCTGGCGTTTGATGTGATCGATCAGGTCGACTGCATCGATGCTGTCGATTTCCAGATCCTGATACAGGTTGGACCCCAGACTGATGCGCTCGGGTTCCAGCTCGAAGAGTTCGACCAGAGCATCGCGCAGGGTATTGAAAATATCGTCACGAGTTTGCATGGTCCGGTCTCAAGCTGCCTGTTTTGCAGTGACGAACGCCGCAAGGCTCGCCACGTTGGTGAAGTGATTACGGGTGTCCTTGGCGTCGGCATCGATTTTGATGCCGTACTTTTTCTGGATGGCCAAGCCAAGTTCCAGGGCGTCTACCGAGTCCAGGCCCAAGCCTTCGCCGAACAGCGTCTGGTTGTCGCCGATGTCGTCGACGCTGATGTCTTCGAGGCCCAGGGCATCGATGATCAGTTCTTTTATCTCACGGTGTAGATCGCTCATCTTCGGCGAGCTCCTTAATAAAGTAATGGTGCAAATAATCATTGAGCTTGCGCGAGGCCTGAGGCGCAGGCCCTTGCGTAGCGAAGGCCTGTGGGTCTATATCGGCCCCGACGCGAAAACTGAAGTGCACGCGTCGTTTGGGAATCCGATACCAGGGTTCGGCCTTGGTCAATGTGGTCGGGCTGACCTTGATGATCACCGGGGTGAGGATTCTCGCACCGCGCAGGGCGATTGCCGCGCCCCCCCGATGAAAGGCCGGCGGTTTACCGGGTTGGGTGCGGGTGCCCTCGGGAAAGATGATCAGGGTCTGACCGCTTTTCAACGCGTCGGCAGCGGCGTCGAGCATATCCATGCTGCCATCGTTGCTGATGTAATCGGTGCGGCGTAGCGGGGCGCGGGTGAACGGGTTTTCCCAGAGGCTTTTCTTGACCACACAGTTGGAGTGGCCTACCAGGCCGATCAAAAACACCACATCGATCAACGAGGGGTGATTGGCAACGATCATTTGCCCTGGCCGTCCGAGTTTTTCCGCGCCCTGGATGTCATAAGTCAGCACGCCAGTGCGAGCCATGAACCGAATGAAAAACCAGAAACAGCGGCTCACTGTCTGTCGGGCGCGCTGACGATGGGCCTGAGCGTCTCCCGGCAGGCAACTCAGCAGCGGGAATACCACCAATCGCAGGCATAGCCCGCCCAACCCGAACAGGGTGAAGCTTGCGGCAGTGGCCAGCAGGCGCCAGTAATAGGCGTCGCGGTTTTTATCGGTCACAGGTTGCGTTGCCAGGTCCATACACGATTTTTCCAGGCATGTTGGCAGGTCGTTTGCTGGCCGAGCAGGGTACGCAACAGATTCAGGGCATGGGGCCAGTGGGTTTTGGACAACGCTTGCGAGGTGCTGTTCAGCGACAGCTGCCACTCATTGCCGGGCGTAATCAACAGGCCCACCGCGTAGGGGAATGGCACATCGTCGATCCAGGCCGAGTAGGCTGCGGGCGGTTGCTCTTCTGTCACCACCAGCAGTACCGCGGGTGCGCCTTCCTCAAGCAGTGCCGCCGCCTCTAGCATGCCGTGTTCAAGGCCATCGCCAGCCGCGGCGAGGGCGGTCATTTCGCTGGTTTCGCCACGCATGATCGACCACAGGCCGATCACCGCGTTATGCACCGACAAGCTGAACTGAGTGGGCGACAACGGTTGATCAGTCGCCAGATCGCTGAGAATGTCGAAGGTGCGCGGGGTTTCGCCATGGCGGGAAATAAAGACCAACGGTAGGTCTTGGCGACCATCGGCCAAAGGCCAGCCGACGCTGAACGCCATCCGCGCGAGACGGCTGAGTCGCCGACGCTGCATGGCCGGCAGAAACGACACATCGGGGGCGGCATCACTGCGCTCGAGCACGATCGGTTGCCGGCTCCAGGCCTGCCAGTCATCCACGCTTTCAAGCCCGGGGGCCCACGCGCGCCATTGGGCGATGTTGAAGTTGATCACAGACATTCATCCCGCCCCTGCGGGCTTCCTTTTGACGCGGTGAACCGCAAAAAATCGCGGCAGACCTTACGTGGCGCTTAACGCCGAGTGGCGCGCATTATCCCGGTGCGGCGGGCGTGTAGCAAATGCTGGTTACATTTTGTGCAACGAAATGTACCGTCTGGTTCGCGAAAAAGCTGTCGTTTGGCCATTATCCACGTTGCGCCGGACATGTCTGTCAGCTCTATCTACTGTCGATGGGCGAGTTGGCGGCGTTTTCCGATGGAAATTACCCATGACTGTGTAGTCCCGATGCCAGCGAGGTAGCTAAGCAGCGCCGTGGACTACTACACTCGGTCATTCTTTGATACACGGAGGTTTTGACATGCGGCGCGTGGTGTTCAATCAGAAAGGTGGCGTGGGCAAGTCAAGTATTGCCTGCAATCTGGCGGCGGTCAGCGCCAGCGAAGGCTATCGCACGCTGTTGGTGGATCTCGATGCCCAGGCCAACTCCACTCAATACCTGACGGGACTCACCGGTGACGATATCCCGATGGGGATCGCTGACTTCTTCAAGCAGACTTTGTCTTCCGGGCCGTTCTCGAAGAAAAACCAGGTCGATATTTACGAAACTCCATTCGACAACCTTCACGTCGTTACCGCCACCGCCGAGCTGGCTGACTTGCAGCCCAAGCTTGAGGCCAAGCACAAGATCAACAAGCTGCGAAAATTGCTCGAGGAACTGGACGGCGATTACGACCGAATCTACCTCGATACACCGCCAGCGCTGAATTTCTATGCTGTGTCGGCGTTGATCGCCGCTGATCGTGTGCTGATTCCCTTCGATTGCGACAGTTTCTCGCGTCAAGCGCTGTATGGCCTGCTGGCGGAAATCGAAGAATTGAAGGAGGACCACAACGAAGGGCTGGAGGTTGAAGGCATTGTCGTCAACCAGTTCCAGGCCCGCGCCAGTTTGCCTCAGCAAATCCTCGATGAATTGATCGCCGAAGGGCTACCGGTGTTGCCGGTGTACCTGGCCAGTTCAGTGCGGATGCGCGAATCCCATCAGGCCAACACGCCGCTGATCCATCTCGACCCACGGCACAAACTGACTCTGCAATTTGTCGATCTGCACAACCTTCTGGAAAATGCCTGAATCGCTGTTGTTGGCGCAGAACCCATGTGGGAGCGGGCTTGCTCGCGAAGGGGTCATACAGTCAACGTCATCGCTGATTGATAGACCGCTTTCGCGAGCAAGCCCGCTCCCACATTTGGCATCGTGTTGTATTCAAATCCCCTGACTACGCAACCAGCTCATCAACTGCGGTAACGGGAAGGCCCCGCTCTGGCGAGCCACTTCCCGGCCGTTCTTGAACAGAATCAGGCTCGGGATCGAGCGAATCCCCAACTGCGCCGACAACTGCTGATTCGCCTCGCTGTCCAGCTTGGCCAACCGACACTTGCCCGCCAACTGCCCCGCCGCCTGCGCGAACACCGGCGCAAACGACTTGCATGGCCCGCACCAGTCCGCCCACACATCCACCAGCAATGGCAGGTCGCCCTTGATCTGACTGGCGTAATCGCCTTGTTTCAATTCGAACGGTTTGTTCAGCAAGACCTCGGCCTTGCAGCGACCGCATTTGGGATGATCGTTGAGGCGCTCGGCGGGTATGCGGTTCAGGCCGTTGCAGTGGGGGCAGGGGATGAGGAGTGGGTCGGTCATGATCAGGTTCCGGATGAGTAGGCAATCTGTGGCACGGATCTGGAGTCGGAAATGATGTTTATCAAGACAGAAGTTTGTAGGCAATAACCTTCCTTGGTTAGAGATACACCCTACGAGTGCTGGTGCCCCCGACTGATTGGCTGCGAGCGGTTCAACTCTTAGTCTTGAACCCTATTTTCACGCAGCAAGATCGAAGCGCCAAATAGGGGCAAATAATGAGCGATATCGTCAAGCAAGCAGTCGAATACTGGCCATCTGTAGCCTGGCTATTAAAACGACCTGAATCGGAAGCTGAGTACAACCTGCTGGCTGAGTCGCGGTATGCATTGCTAGCAATGATGAGCGGTGAGGAATTACATCCATTGGAAAACCTAGTAGAGATCATAGGCGACCACATCGAAGCCTATGACCATGAGCGCCGGCCGTCTGAATAATCGGTGTCGTTCAGCCTCACGACGAACAACTGATCTCCAGATGCTTGCCCCACTCCGGCGGCCGTTCGGCGTAGCGCTCCATTCCAGGCTGCTCCTCGAACGGATTGCTCAATACCGCGTGCAAACGACGAGCTTCTGAGTAGTCGCCACTTTCCGCCGCATCGATGGCTTTCTGCGCCAGATAGTTACGCAGGATGTACAGCGGATTGACCGCATGCATGCGCGTGCGGCGTTGTTCCTGGTCAACCACGCCTTCACGGGCAACCCTGGCGATGTAAAGCTCGCCCCACGCATCGAAACCCTTGAGGTCGACGAAGTCATCGCGTAAACGGGCGAGGGCCTGCTCCGGTGATTCGTCGCCGAGGCGGCGGAAGAACAGGCTGTAATCGACGCCGCTGTTCTGCATCAGTTGCAGCAGATGCTCCAGCAATTTCTGGTCGTCGTCTTCGGCAGTGGTGAGACCGAGGCGGCGGCGCATCAGGTCCAGGTAGTGGGCCTGGAACAGTGGCAGGTACAGGCCGAGGGTTTCGCGCAGGGCTTCGACGCTGATGAACGGCGTCAGGGCTTGGGCGAGGGCGCTGAGGTTCCACTGGCCGATCGGCACCTGGTTGCTGAAGGAGTAACGGCCCTGGTCATCGGAGTGGTTGCAGATGAAGTGGGCGTCGAAGTCGTCGAGGAAGGCGAACGGGCCGAAGTCGAAGGTGATGCCCAGGATCGACATGTTGTCAGTGTTCATCACGCCGTGGCAGAAACCATAGGCCTGCCATTTGGCGATCAGCTCGGCGTTGCGCTCGACGATTTCGCGGAACATCGCCAGGTACGGTTCCGGCTGTTCCAGGCAGTGCGGGAAATGCATGGCCAGCACGTGCTCGCCGAGTTCTTTCTGTTGCTCGGGGCGCTTGGTGTAGTAGAAAAATTCGAAATGCCCGAAGCGCACATGGCTGGGTGCCAAACGCAGGACCATGGCCGCGCGTTCCTGTTTCTCACGCCAGACCGGCGTGTCGGAGCCGATCACGCATAGCGCGCGAGTGGTGGGAATGTTCAGGGCATGCAGGGCTTCGGAGGCGAGAAATTCGCGGATCGACGAACGCAGCACCGCCCGTCCATCGCCCATGCGCGAATAAGGCGTCTGACCGGCGCCCTTGAGGTGCAGGTCCCAATGCTCGCCGGCGTTGTTATAGACCTCGCCCAGTAACAGGCCGCGACCGTCGCCCAACTGCGGGTTGTAGGAGCCGAACTGATGCCCGGAATAGACCATTGCCCGCGGCTCGGCCTCGGCCCAGAGCTTGTGGCCGCCGAAGAGTTCGGCGAATACCGGCGTCTCGGCCACGGCCGGGTCCAGGTCCAGCAACGCCATGGCGGCGGGGCTGGCGACCACCAGTCGCGGAGCGGCGATGGGCTCGGGCAGCACATGGGTTGAGAACGCATCGCCCAGGCGGGCGAAGCGATTGTCGAAGGTCAGTTCGTCGAGGGCTTTCAACGGCCATCTCCAGCAGAATGTCCGAGCATTCTGCTAGGGATAGCGCGGTTAGTCGAGTTCGACAGGTGGCGGTTCGCGCCGCGGTTTGCTGTCGACCACCGGCACGATGGTTTTGGCTTCCGGCTCGATCGGTACCATCTTGTATTCCTGGCCGTGAAGGTTCTTGAGGTAGACCTCCATCTGCCGGAACGAGATGTTGATGTGCTGCTTCTTGAACTCGCGATTGATGAAGCGGTTGACCTCATCGAGCACCGGGTTGCGGTCGCCGAGGTCGCGCACATGCATACGCAACTCGTGGTCGAGGGTGCTTTCGCCGAAGTTCAGGAAATACACGTGGGGTTCCGGATCCTTCAGCACGCGCGGGTTATCCCGGGCAGCCTTGAGCAGCAGCTCTTTCACCAGGTCCAGGTCCGAGCCGTAGTCGACGCCGAGCTTGAGGGTTACCCGGGTGATGGTGTCGGTCAGGGACCAGTTGATCAGTTGCCCGGTGATGAACGTCTTGTTCGGGACGATGATGTCCTTGCGGTCGAAGTCGGTAATGGTCGTGGCGCGGATGCGGATCTTGCTCACCGTGCCCGACAGGTTGCCGATGGTGATGGTGTCGCCGATCCGCACCGGGCGTTCGAACAGGATCATGATGCCGGAGATGAAGTTGGCGAAGATCTCCTGCATCCCGAAACCGAGGCCGACCGACAGTGCGGCCACCAGCCATTGCAATTTGTCCCAACTCACGCCGAGCGTGGACAGGGTCGAGACGAAACCGACGCCGGCAATCACATAGGACAGCAGCGTGGTCGTGGCGTAGGAACTGCCTTGGGCCAGGTTCAGCTTCGACAGCACAAACACTTCCAGCAAGCCCGGCAGGTTGCGCGCCAGCGCAAAGGTGATGCCGATGATGATCAACGCGCCGAGCATGTCGCCGATGCTGATCGGCACCATGCTCATGTTGGCGCCGGTGCCGCTGGTGTATTCGTAAAGAGTGATGTTGTCCAGGTACGAGAACACCGAAATCAGGTCCGACCAGACCCAATACAGCGCCGCGATGAAACCGCCGAGCAGGGCCAGGCGAATCAGGCGCAGGGACTGCTCGTTGACCTTCTCGATGTCCAGAGTCGGCTCTTCGATCACCGCTTCGCCGTCGCCGGCCTCTTTGGCGGCCTGACGTTTGGCCAGGGCGCGTTGATAGGCCAGGCGCCGTGCCGCAACGCTGAGACCACGGACGAAGGTCGCTTCGATCACCAGCCAGAACATCAGCAAGTACAGCGTGTTGATCAACCGGTCGCTGAGTTTCAGCGCGGTGTAGTAGTAGCCAAAGCACACGGCGACGAACAGCGCGATTGGCAGGGCTGTGAACAGAACACCTACGGCCTTGCGGAACAGTGAAGCGTTCTGGTGAGTCGGGCTGCTGACCAGCAGGCGACTGAGTAGCCAGGCCATCAAGGCGTAGCAAGTCAGCACCACCGGCATGCCGAGCACGTCATCGGCCAGTATCGCTGGTTGCAACTCGGCGACCGCCACCACCGCCACCAGGGCCATCACTACCAGGCCGAGTCGGCGTATCCAGCCTTGAAGGAATTCGACCTGAGGTTTTTCCCAGCGGAAATGCAATTCGGCGACGCCGCCCGGCGCGAGGATGCGGTAGGCGGTGTAGAACACCAGCCAGGCCTGGGCCATTTGCAGCAGCGCCGCGCCCATATTGGCGTTCTGTCCGCGAGCGTCGATCTGCAACGCCAGGCCGCACAAGGCCAAACCCAGGGATACCGGCATCGCCAGCAGGATGTTGATCAGAATCGCTTGCGGTGTGTGCCACTGGCTGTCGCGCTTGAAATGGCCGATATCCAGGTGGACTTTGTTCAGGCGGGCATACAGATTTTTTCGGCGCCACAGCAGCGCCCCGATCAGAAAGGCCAGCGGCAGGAACAGCAGCGGCCGCTGGGTCAGGCCATCGGTCAGCTCGCTCACGCTTGAGGCCCACGGCAGGGTAGTGACCTGACGTTCCAGGCGTTCCGGCACGGCGTGTATCCACTCAAGATCCAGCGGCTTGTTGCTGGGAATCCAGAACATTTGCTCATCCAGCGTCGCCCTTAGACTTTGCGCGGTGCTGAGCAGTTGTTTCTGATTGAGTTGCAACGTGATGGATTCGTTGAGCACAGCGCTCAATTCGCGATTCAAGCGCTCCAACAGGTCCGCACGGGTGGTGGCCAGTTCCAGCAGGCTCTTGCGCAGTTGCGGGGTAACTTGCTCGGGCGGTTGAGTCGCCAGCAGGTTGTCGACATAGGTTGTCGGGTTGCTGAGCAGCTCCCGCTGCTGGCTGACCTCAAACTGGTACAGGCGAATGTCGGCAATCTGATCCGCCAGGTCGCGGTCGAGCCTGAGACGCGGCAGGGCCTGTTTCTGTTTGTACAGAATCTTGGAGAGCAGCAGGCTGCCCTTGAGCACGTTGATCTGTTCGTCCAGCGCCGAGTCGCTCTGGGTCACGCTGTCCAGTTGCTGCTTGGTCTGCAGGTTCTGTTGGGTGACTTCATTGAGGCGGTCGGTGCTTTTGAGCAGGTAGTCGGAGAGCTTCAGGTTGGCCGCGCTTTCGGTGGCCAGCAGGCTGCTGCCACCGGCCTTCTGCGCTTCGATGGACTGCTGGGTGACGGTCTCTTGAGACTGGGCCAGGCGCTTCTGGTTGATCAGGGTTTGCAGTTCCTGGATCTCCTGATCCAGGCGATTGGATTTTTCCGTGAGCAGGTCATGCTGGCTGTTGCCCAAATCCTGCAACAGGCTGTTGCCGGCCAGTTCCTGGCGACGCAGCGGGATCAAGGCGTTCAGCGCCGCGAGTTCGGCGTTGAGCTGATCGCGTTGCTCGGCGGTCAAGGTCTTGCCGCTGTCCTTGCCGAGCTTGAGGATGTTGTTGATTTGCTGAATGCGTGTCTGGCTGGCAGATATTTCGGCCTGGGCGCGCTCGGGGCGAGTCTGGGCGGTGATGATCAGGCTGTTCGCTTCGGCCAGGGCTTTCTGCAGATCGCTTTGCTGGGTGGAGCGCTCGGTCAGCAATTGCTCAAGCTGCTGAATGGTTTCTTTGGTATAGCGTTGCGCCACCGGCACCACTTTGGTGGCCTTGAGGCGGGTCAGTTCGCGCTGGTTCTCGATGTTCTGCTTTGGCGCATTGGTCAGCTGCTGCTTGAGATCAATCAGCTTCTGATCGTAATCGCGCTGGTTGTTGAGTTGGGTGAGCGTGCTCTGCAAGACCGCTTGCAGGGCCTTTTGATCGGCTTCCGGCAGTTTGCGCTCGGCGATCTTGTCCAGGCTCGCCTGCACGGCTTCGCTGGACGGCGGTTCGGCGGCTTGCAGCGTGCTGATGGAAAGACTCAAGCCCAGCAGGGCCATGATAAAAAAGGTGCGCAGAGTTGACATAAAGACCGATCGAAAACGAGACGAAGTGTGGAGTTTAGAGGAACAGGCCGGGGCCGGGGCGACTTCCTTCGGGGAATCTGACGCCTACCTTACCAATCTTGTTCCCTTCCATGACAGCGACGGTCCAGAGGGTGTTGTTCCATTCCACCTGGTCACCGACTACCGGCGCACCGCCTACTTTCTGGGCAATGAAGTGGCCCAGGGACATGTTCGGATCGATGCCTTCGACTTTCAACCCGTACAAGGCAGCAACCGCGCCCAACTGGGCGTCTCCTTCGAGTACGAAGTCGCCGAAGAAGCGCAAATCCAGCCCCCGTTGCGGAGCCTGACTGAAGAGTTTTCCGAGGGCCGGAAGGTTGTGTTCATGGCCGATGACGCAGAGCAAATCATCGACTTCGAGCACCGTACTACCCGACGGATGGAGCAGTTGTTGGCCACGAAACAGGGCCGCGATACGGGTACCTTCGGGCATTTTCAGCTCGCGAAGAGGGGATCCAATGCACCATTTCTCGGCACCGAGGCGATACACGAACAGCTCCCACTCGCTGGTGACATGCACTTCCAGCGCCGATCGGGAGATCGGCAAAGGCTCTGGCGGGACGGTCACTTTCAAAAGCTTGGCAACCCAGGGCAGGCTCGTGCCTTGCACCAGCAGCGACACCAGGACGATAAAGAACGCCAGATTGAAGTAGAGCTGAGCATTGGGCAGCCCCGCCATCAGCGGGAACACCGCCAGAATGATCGGTACGGCACCGCGCAGGCCAACCCAGGAAATGAATGCCTTTTCGCGGCCATGGAATGCCTTGAAGGGCAACAGGCCGACCAGCACTGACAGCGGGCGGGCAAACAGAATCATCCACAGCGCCAGGCCCAGTGCAGGCAAGGCAATCGGCAGCAGGTCATGGGGCGTAACCAACAGCCCCAGCACCAGGAACATGCCGATCTGCGCCAGCCAGGCCATGCCGTCGAGCATGTGCAAAATGCCGTGGCGACTGCGCACCGGGCGGTTGCCGATCACCAGGCCACACAGGTACACCGCCAAAAAGCCGCTGCCGTGCAGGGCGTTGGTCAGGGCAAACACGACCAATCCGCCAGCAATCACCAGAATCGGATAAAGGCCGGTGGCCAGATTGATACGGTTGACCAGTTGCAGCATGAGCCAACCACCACCGAGGCCGATCACGCCGCCGATGCCGAACTCACGCACCAAATGCCCCAGCAGACTCCAGTGCAGGCCGGTTTCGCCGCTGGCGAGCATGTCGATCAGGGTCACGGTGAGGAACACCGCCATCGGATCGTTGCTGCCGGATTCGATTTCCAGGCTCGCGCTCACTCGTTCGTTCAGGCCCTTGCCGCCCAGCAGCGAGAACACGGCCGCGGCGTCGGTGGAGCCGACGATGGCGCCGATCAGCAGGCCCTGAATCATATTGAGGTCGAACAACCACGCCGCCGCCATTCCGGTCAGTCCGGTGGTAATCAATACCCCGACTGTGGCCAGCGACAGCGCCGGCCATAACGCCACGCGGAAACTCGCCACCCGGGTGCGCAAGCCGCCGTCGAGCAGGATCACTGCCAGGGCGAGGTTGCCGACCAGATAAGCGGTGGGGTAGTTATCGAAAATAATGCCGGCACCGTCGACACCGGCCGACATGCCCACCGCGAGGATGATCACCAGAATCGGGATACCGAGGCGCGATGAAAGTGAGCTCACCAGAATGCTCGCACCTACCAGCAACGCGCCGATCAAGAACAGGCTGTTGATGGTCGTCGCATTCAAAGGCAGTACTCCAGAAAGCTAAAGGCGGGCACAAACTGACCATGCAGTCTGCGTGCCAGCGATTCTAACCTGTTGAAATGTGATGCTGTCAAAAAGCTTTTGCAGATCAAAAGATCGCAGCCTGCTGCAGCTCTTCGTAGGAGCGAGGCTTGCCCGCGAAGGCGGTGTGTCAGTCTCAATTTATGTCTACTGATACACCGCCTTCGCGGGCGAGCCTCGCTCCTACGAAGGCTGCGATCGTTTCGGCCTTACTCGGTTACAGGCTAAACCGCCCAACCATGTTGTTCAGGTCCAGTGCCAGGCGCGACAGCTCGTTGCTGGCCGCGCTCGTCTGGTTGGCGCCCGTGGCCGATTGCACCGACAGGTCACGAATGTTCACCAGATTGCGGTCCACTTCACGGGCCACCTGTGCCTGCTCTTCGGCCGCGCTGGCGATCACCAGGTTGCGTTCGTTGATTTCGACGATGGCACTATTAATAGTGTCCAGCGACATGCCTGCACCACGGGCAATATTCAAGGTCGACTCGGCGCGCTCGGTGCTGTTGCGCATCGAATCCACGGCGTGTTCGGTGCCGCTCTGGATGCTGCCGATCATGCGTTCAATTTCGCTGGTCGACTGCTGGGTGCGATGGGCCAGGGCACGCACTTCGTCGGCAACGACTGCGAAACCACGACCGGCTTCACCGGCACGGGCTGCTTCGATGGCTGCGTTCAACGCCAATAAGTTCGTCTGATCAGCCAGACCGCGAATCACGTCCAGCACCTTGCCGATGTCTCGCGACTCGTTGGCCAGATCACCGATCAGGGTGGCGGTGCTCTGTACGTCGGCGCTCATGCGCTCGATGGCACTCACGGTTTCCTGCACCAGGTCACGACCGTCACCCGCCGACGTGGTGGCATTTTTCGAGGCTTCGGAGGTGCTCACGGCGTTGCGGGCGACTTCTTCCACGGCGCTGGTCATTTCATTGACGGCGGTGGCGGCCTGTTCGATTTCGTTGTTCTGCTGGGTCAGGCCACGGGCGCTTTCATCGGTGACGCTGTTGAGCTCTTCCGCGGCGGACGCCAGTTGCGTGGCCGAACCGGAAATCCGTTGCAGGGTGTCACGCAGTTTTTCCTGCATCTTCGCCATGGCGGCCAGCAGGCGACCGGCTTCGTCTTCACCGTCGACCGTGATCGGGCGCGTCAGGTTGCCTTCGGCGATTGCTTCGGCGGCGCTCAGGGCATTGGCGATTGGCTTGGTGATGCTGTTGGTCAGCAGCCAGGCGAACAGCAGGGTCAGGCCGGTGGCGATGACCAGCAGGGTCACCGTCAGGTTGAAGGCCGAGGCGTATTGGTCGACGGCTTGCTGATTGGTGTCGAGGGTCTGCTGAGTGTTGATCTCCAGCAAACGGTTGAGCACGGAGTTGACGGCTTCAGAGTTCGTCAGCAAATCGGTATTGAGCAGCGTACGCAGTTCGTCGATCTGATTGTTGCGCGACAGGCTCTTCATCCGGTCTTCGATCTGGCGATACTGCCCCAGCAACTGCACATACTGATCATAGGCCGCACGTTCCTGCGGGCTGGCGATCAGTTTTTCGTAGACGGCTTGAGCCGATCGAATCTGCTGATTACGGGTTTCCAGCAGGTCCATGGTTTTCTGCTGGACGTCCGGCTCGCGGTTCACCAGCAAACGGTAAGACAGGACGCGCAGGCGCAAGGTCAGCTGAGTGAACTCGTCGAGGCTTTTGATGCTCGGTACGCTGTTCGAGGTGATTTCCTCGGCGGCGCCGCGAATCTTGCTCATCTGGTTCAGCGCGAACACTCCCAGAACCAGCATCAAGCTGCCAATCAAGGCAAAACCGAGGAACGCCCGCGGTGCGATATTCATATTTCGTAAAGACATGGTGTTCACCGAAAAGAGCGCATCCGTGCGGGGCTGAGACTGCTGTATGCATGGCTTATCGGTCATACGACTAAAGTCTTGAGACGCTGCGCGCTTTTGTCGCAGAAGGACCGCGGCGACGAAGTGCAGGAACCAGAGCCGCCAAACACAGTCTTTAAGACTCGCGAGGACGGTCGCCCGCCAGCAAAATCAAGGCCTTGCGCCCGAATAACCCTGGCGTCAATGGTGACTTTTCTTTATCGTACGCGCCCTTTGAAAATGCCCGGAAAATCAAAATGTTGGAAGCATCCCTAAGCCAATTGGAACAACTGGTCAGCGACCTGGTGCAGCAGAATCAGACCCTGCTCGGCACCAATCAATCCCTGAGTGCAGAACTGGCCCAGGTCAAGGATGAAAACGAAAGCCTGCAACTGAGCCTGATGGAACAGGAAGAGAAACAAGGCGCCACCGCCGCACGCATTCAGGCCTTGGTTGAGCGCGTCAGCGCCGGCCCTGTCAGCGCATGAGTTACGGCGCCGCAGGGGTAAAAGTCGTCTCGATTCTGGGGGAAGACTATTCGATCAAGGCGCCGGCCGGGGAAGAGCAGACCCTGCTGGACGCCGCATTAATGTTGAAGGCCGCCCTGGCCGAGACCAAAAAGAAATACCCGACGCTGATCGGTGACCGCTTGCTGGTGCTGGCGGCGATGAATCTGTGCTCGCAGCAGATCGAAATGCAAAAGCGTCACCAGCAAGAACTCGACCGTTACCAAGAGCAAGTCAGCGCCACGGTTGAAGTGATCGCCAAGACCATCAATCAGGCCTGATCAGCTTTGCGCACAACCAAAGAATAAATTGTCGTTTGGGTTGTATACAATCGGCATGGCTGTTGCAGTGTTTCAGCCTCTTATTCTTTGGGGGTGCTCCATGCAGTTCTGGCGACGCAGTATTCAATGGCAGTTGATCCTGAGCATGGGCACCGCCCTGCTGGTCAGTATTCTGATCGTGGTTGGCGTTTATACCCTCGTGGTCAACCGCCTCGCCCAGCGCTATCTGGTCGAACAAGCGCTGCCGTCGAGCATCGAAGCGATGCGCAACGACATCGAACGAATCCTCGTTCAACCTCTTACCGCCGCGAAAGACATCGCCAGTAACAGCATGGTGCGCGACTGGTTGGCCGGGGGCGAGAACAGCGCCCAGACCGACACCTTCGTGAACTATCTGGAAGGCATCCGCGCCGAACATAAAGCCTTTACCGCGCTGATTATCGGGGCCGCTTCAAGCCATTACTTCACTGAAAAAGGCCTCGACCGGACGCTCAGCCGTTCCAATCCCAACGACGCCTGGTTCTATTCGTTCCTCGACAGCAATCAGCCGCGCACCCTCAATATCGACAATGACACCGCCACCGGTGAGTTGGCGCTGTTCATCGACCTCAAGGTCGAGCAAGCCGGTAAGGTCGTGGGCGTCGCCGGGCTGGGCCTGAGCATGAAAGAGCTGTCGGAGCTGATCCAGAATTTCAACTTCGGTGAACGCGGCAAGGTCTATCTCGTGCGCGCCGACGGTTTGATCCAGATTCACCCCGAGACGCAGTTCAGCGGCAAACGCACGCTGGTCGAGCAGATCGGTGCCTCGGCGGCGCAAGCGGTCATGGGGCAGCTCTCTACCTCCACCGCGTTCGCCACCAGCAGTTTTGTCCGCGATGGCGAAGATTTTCTGGCATTGAGCCTGCCGCTGCGTGATCTGGGCTGGACCCTAGTGGCCGAAGTGCCGCAGTCGCAGATCTACGCCGAAGCCCGCCGCGCGATGTGGATGAGCAGTGGTATCGGCCTGGCGGTGGCACTGGTTTGCCTGATGCTGGTGGTGTTGTTGGCCCGTGGATTGGTACGGCCGATTCGTCAGGTAACAGCGGCGCTGGTAGCCATCGGTAGCGGTGGTGGAGATTTGACCCACAGGTTAGATTCCAGTCGCGCCGATGAACTGGGTGATCTGGCTCGCGGCTTCAATCGGTTCCTGGAGAGTCAGCGCGACATGATCGGCGAAGTCTTGGCCACCAGTGAACGTTTGCGCACGGCGGTCGGCCAGGTGGCGCGGGTGGTGGATAACACGGCCGAACGCTCGGGCCGTCAGCAGGAAATGACCGACATGGTCGCCACCGCTGTCCACGAGATGGGCCTGACCGTACAGGAAATCGCGCAGAACGCTGGCAATGCAGCCGTCGCTTCGCAAACCGCGCGGGATGAAGCACTTCAGGCACGGGTAGTGGTGGGTGGGTCGATTCGGCATATCGAAAGCATGTCCGACGAGATTGGTATTGCTGCCGGTGCGGTGGGCGAGTTGGCCCATCAAGTGGCGTCCATCGATCAGGTGTTGGCGGTGATTCGCGGGATTTCCGAGCAAACCAATCTTTTGGCTTTGAACGCGGCTATCGAAGCGGCGCGGGCCGGGGACATGGGGCGCGGGTTTGCGGTGGTGGCCGATGAAGTGCGGACATTGGCGCGGCGGACTCAGTCGTCCACCGACGAGATTCAGCAGATGATCGGCAGCCTCAAGCAGGGCGCGGAGAATGCGGTGTCTTCCATGCACGCCGGGCAAGCGGCGACCGGCACCGGTGTTGAGTCGAGCCAGCGCACCGGGGCGTCGTTGACGGCAATTACCGGGCAGGTCGAGCGCATCAGCGACATGAACCATCAGGTGGCCACGGCGACGGAAGAGCAGTCGGCGGTGACGGAAGAGATCAACCGCAACGTCCAGGGGATCTCTGATTTGGCTCGAGCGACAGCGGGGGAAGTCAGGGCTTGTCGGGAAGACTGTCAGATGTTGCAGCGGTTGGCGGATGATTTGGCACGGCAGATGGGTGGGTTCAAGTTGAGCTGATAAATATATTGGCTGTACTGACGCCTTCGCGAGCAAGCCCGCTCCCACATTCGATCAACGGTGTTCATAAATAATATGTTCACCGCAGAACCAGTGTGGGAGCGGGCTTGCTCGCGAATTTCAGCAACACCACAAGGATAGGATCAAAACCACTCATCCCGCATCGTCAGGCACACATCATCCCGCGCCTCAAGAATCGCCAGCTCATGGTGGCAACCCGGTACTTCCCACGTCAGGAAATACCGCGCCGCCTGTAGCTTGCCTTTATAGAAGCTCACATCCGCCGTATTGCCCTTGGCCAACCCTTCTTCGGCACGAATCGCCTGTTCCAGCCAGCGCCAGCCAATCACCGTGTGCCCGAACACTTTCAGGTACAGCGCCGAGTTCGCCAGGCTGCTGTTGACCTTGCCTTGCCCCAAATCCGTCAGCAGGCCAATGGTCACCGTTTGCAGGCGCGCCACCAATTTCTCCAGCGGCTCACGCAGCGCGGTTAACGATTCATACGCTTGAGCGCGCTCGGCGGTGTCGGCAATCAGACGGATCAATTGCTTGAGCCCCGCACCACCGTTCTGCGCCAGTTTGCGTCCCAGCAAGTCCAGCGACTGAATGCCGTGAGTGCCTTCATGAATCGGGTTCAGACGGTTGTCGCGGTAATACTGCTCCACCGGGTACTCACGGGTGTAACCGTGGCCGCCGAGAATCTGGATCGCCAGTTCGTTGGCCTTCAGGCAAAACTCCGACGGCCAGGATTTGACGATCGGTGTCAGCAAGTCCAATAGCTCATGAGCCTGTTTGCGCTCGGCTTCGTTCTCAAGTGTCGTGGTGTCGTCGAACAGTCGCGCCGCATACAACCCGAGGTCGAACGCGCCTTCTACATAAGCCTTCTGGGTCAGCAGCATGCGTTTGACGTCGGCATGCTGAATGATCGCCACGGGGGCGGTGGTCGGATCTTTACTGTCGGGGACGCGACCTTGCGGACGCTCGCGAGCGTACTCCAGGGAGTACAGATACCCGGCGTAACCCAGCATTACCGCGCCCATACCGACGCCGATCCGCGCCTCATTCATCATCTGGAACATGTAGCTCAAACCGTGGTGCGGCTTGCCCACCAGATAGCCGACACATTCGCCGTTGTCGCCGAAGTTCAGCGCGGTAGACGTGGTGCCGCGCCAGCCCATCTTGTGGAACAACCCGGCCAGCAACACGTCGTTGCGTTTGCCCAGGCTGCCGTCATCGTTGACCAGGAACTTGGGCACGATAAACAGCGAAATACCTTTCACCCCGGCCGGTGCGTCCGGCAGTTTGGCCAGCACCATGTGCACGATGTTTTCCGACAGCGGGTGATCGCCGCCGGAGATGAAGATCTTGTTGCCCTTGAGTCGATAGGTTCCGTCGGACGCAGGCTCGGCGCGGGTACGAATATCCGACAACGACGAGCCGGCATGGGGCTCGGTGAGAGCCATGGTGCCGAAGAAACGACCGTCGATCATTGGTTGCAGGAAGCGCTGCTTCTGCTCATCGGTGCCGAAGCTTTCAACCAGGTTCGCCGCGCCCATGGTCAGGAACGGGTAGGAAGTCGACGCCGCGTTGGCCGACTGAAAGTGCGCAAAGCACGCTTGCGACAGCAACGTAGGAAGTTGCATGCCGCCGGCGTCGAAACTGCGCGCGGCGTTGAGGAAACCGGCTTCGAGGAACGCATCCACCGCCGGTTTCACTTCCGGAATCAGAATGGCCTGACCGTCCTCATAGCGCGGTTCGTTCTCGTCGCCCTTGCGGTTGTGCGGGGCGAAGAACTTCTCGGCGATGCTGCGGGCGGTGCCGATAGCCGCATCGAAGGTCTCGCGGTTGTGCTCGGCGAACCGCTCACGCTGGGTCAGGCCCTCGGCATCGAGGACTTCATACAGCTCAAAAGCCAGATTACGGGAACTGAGCAGCGTCTCGGACATGGCGGCCTACCTTTTTTTGGAATGGACCGAGTCTAGGCGTGGGAATAGAGGCTGAACAGGATGATTGATGAGCGTGATGGTGTGGTGCGGGCACCGCTAATCAAATGTGGGAGCGGGCTTGCTCGCGAAGGCGGAGTGTCAGTCGACATCAACATTGACTGATCCACCGCATTCGCGAGCAAGCCCGCTCCCACAAGGGGGGTGCATTCCAGGCGTCCTTTGCGGGCGCCTGGTTTTGAAGCGGTTTAGCCAATGGTCATCAGGCTGGCATTACCACCCGCAGCAGCAGTGTTAACGCTCAACGCCCGCTCGATCACCAGGCGCTCCAGCGCAATGTTGGTCTCACCTTGCGACAAACCATGAACCCCAACAATCGCCCCGGCACGCTTGGCCACTTGCTGGCAGACCGCACGCAACTGGTCGGAATGGCCATGATGCAGAACCGCATCAATCACCACTTCGTCCTTGGTCCAGTCGGCAACCCGCTTGATCCGCGCCTGAATTTCTTTCGGCAGGCGTGCGAACAGGGCCTTGCCCGGTTCAGCGTCCGGCCATACCGCCGAGCCGCCCACGGCCAATACCGCAGCCAATTGAGTCAGCAGATCGCCTTCGACGTCGGCCAGGCACAGCACGTGTTCGCGCGGCAGGATGGCGTAGCTGTTGCGCTCGCCGGTCGGGCCAGCCAGAACACGGGTGATCCCGCTTTGCGATTGCGCCGCGAACTGTACGCACAGGGTGCTCAAGTCAGCGAACTTGTTGCTGTCGGCCCAGGTTTTCAGCGCTGTCAGCGGTTTGCTCATGGCATCACGCAGACGGACGTCCGGTGCAGCGATAGCATCGCCGCGAGCGAAGGATTGTTCGATCGCATCGGTAGGACGTGTCGACAGCAAGCGGTACAGGTACAACGGACCACCGGCTTTCGGGCCAGTACCCGACAGGCCTTCACCGCCGAACGGCTGCACGCCAACCACAGCACCGACGATGTTGCGGTTCACGTAGACGTTACCGGCGTTGACGTTGTCGATCACCTTGGCGATGGTCTCGTCGATGCGAGTGTGTACGCCCAGGGTCAGGCCGTAGCCGGAAGCGTTGATCTGGCCGATCAGTTGATCGATCTCTTTGCGCTTGTAGCGAACCACGTGCAGCACCGGGCCGAAGATCTCCCTTTGCAGTTCGTCGAAGCTTTCCAGCTCGATCAGGGTCGGCATCACGAAGGTGCCGCGTTTGACTTCTTCGCTGTTGGCGATGGCCACCTGGTACACGTTGCGACCTTTGTCGCGCATGGCCTGGATGTGCTTCTCGATGCCGGCCTTGGCTTCGGCGTCGATCACCGGGCCAATGTCCACGGACAGGCGCTCTGGATTACCGAGACGGCATTCAGCCATGGCGCCCTTGAGCATTTCGATGACACGGTCAGCGGAATCTTCCTGCAGGCACAGTACCCGCAGCGCCGAGCAACGTTGACCGGCGCTGTCGAAGGCCGAGGACACCACGTCGATCACCACCTGTTCGGTCAGCGCCGAGGAGTCGACGATCATCGCGTTCTGGCCACCGGTTTCGGCGATCAGCGGAATCGGACGACCCTGAGCGTCCAGACGACCGGCGACGTTGCGTTGCAGCAAACGAGCGACTTCGGTGGAACCGGTGAACATCACGCCTTTGACCCGATCGTCGCCGACCAGACGGGCGCCGACGGTTTCGCCACGGCCCGGCAGTAGTTGCAGCACGCCTTCCGGGATACCGGCTTCGATCAGCAAACGCACGGCTTGAGCGGCCACCAGCGGGGTTTGTTCCGCAGGCTTGGCCAGTACCGGGTTACCGGCGGCCAGGGCAGCAGCGACCTGACCACTGAAGATGGCCAGCGGGAAGTTCCACGGACTGATGCAGACCACCGGACCCAATGGACGGTGGGCGTCGTTGGTGAAATCGTTGCGCGCCTGCACCGCGTAATAACGCAGGAAGTCCACGGCTTCTCGCACTTCGGCGATGGCGTTGGCGAAGGTCTTGCCGGCTTCGCGAGCCAACAGGCCCATCAGCGGCTGGATCTCGCCTTCCATCAAATCGGCGGCACGTTCCAGAATCGCGGCGCGTTCGGCCGGCGGGGTGGCCTGCCAGATCGGGGCGGCGTTCAGGGCGCACTGAATTGCGTTGTCGACGTCTTCGACGGTGGCTTCTTGCACGTGACCCACCACGTCACGCAGATCCGACGGGTTCAGGACTGGCGCAGGGGTTTCAGTGCTGGACGCGCAACCGAGCATCGGCGCCGCTTTCCAGTTGTTATGAGCGGTTGCCAGCAGGGCGCAGGACAAGGAAGCCAGACGATGTTCGTTGGCCATGTCGATGCCGCTGGAGTTGGCGCGCTCGGCACCATACAGGTCACGCGGCAGCGGGATACGCGGGTGCGGCAGGCCGAAGCCGCCTTCCAGCGTCGCCATCTGCTCGATGCTGGCCACTGGATCGGCCACCAGCTCCTGAATCGAAATGGACTGGTCGGCGATGCGGTTGACGAACGAAGTGTTCGCGCCGTTTTCCAGCAGACGACGCACCAGGTACGCCAGCAGTGTTTCGTGAGTGCCAACCGGAGCGTACACGCGGCACGGACGGTTCAGCTTGCCTTCGGAAACTTTGCCTACAACCTGTTCGTACAGCGGTTCACCCATGCCGTGCAGGCACTGGAACTCGTACTGACCCGGGTAATAGTTCTGACCGGCAATGTGGTAAATGGCCGACAGCGTGTGGGCGTTGTGCGTGGCGAATTGCGGGTAGATGACTTCCGGCACCGACAGCAACTTGCGGGCGCAGGCGATGTAGGAAACGTCGGTGTACACCTTGCGGGTGTAGACCGGATAGCCTTCCAGGCCTTCGACCTGGGCGCGCTTGATTTCGCTGTCCCAGTACGCTCATTTCACCAGACGGATCATCAGGCGATGACGGCTGCGGCGAGCCAGGTCGATCACGTAGTCGATCACATACGGGCAACGCTTCTGGTACGCCTGAATCACGAAGCCGATGCCGTTCCAGCCGGTCAGTTGCGGCTCGAAGCACAGGCGCTCCAGCAGATCCAGGGACAGCTCGAGGCGGTCGGCT
>NZ_JBIVCD010000010.1:132108-132482 GCF_044746425.1 Pseudomonas sp. NPDC086112
CTTCTTCGGCGTCGATGTTCAGGCCGATGTCGTATTGCTTGGCCAGCAGGGTCAGCGAAAGCAGGCGCGGGTACAGCTCTTCCATCACGCGCTCGTACTGGGCGCGGCTGTAACGCGGGTGCAGTGCGGACAGTTTGATCGAAATGCCCGGGCCTTCATAAATCCCACGACCGTGGGAGGCTTTGCCGATCGAGTGAATGGCTTGTTCGTACGAGGCCAGGTATTTCTGGGCGTCATGCTCGGTGAGTGCAGCTTCACCCAGCATGTCGTAGGAATAGCGGAAGCCTTTGGCTTCGAACTTGCTGGCGTTGGCCAGGGCTTCGGCGATGGTTTCGCCGGTGACGAACTGCTCGCCCATCAGGCGCATGGCCATG
>NZ_JBIVCD010000010.1:132492-154533 GCF_044746425.1 Pseudomonas sp. NPDC086112
GTGGGTGGCGACCAGTTTGCCGGTCAGCAGCAAGCCCCAGGTGGCGGCGTTGACGAACAGCGACGGGCTGTTGCCCAAGTGCGGCTGCCAGTTGCCGGTGCTGATTTTGTCGCGGATCAGCGCGTCACGGGTGCCTTTGTCCGGAATACGCAACAGCGCTTCGGCCAGGCACATCAGCGCTACGCCTTCCTGGGACGACAGGGAAAATTCCTGCAACAGGCCCTGAACAATCCCGGCACGGCCGCCGGCGCTTTTCTGATTGCGCAATTTCTCGGCAATCGAGGCGGCGAGCTTGTTGGTGGCTTCCGCCATCGCTGCCGGCAGGCGCGCCTGCTCGATCAGCATCGGCACCACTTCAGGTTCCGGGCGACGGTAGGCGGCAGTGATAGACGCGCGCAGCACCGATTGCGGGAGGATGCTTTCAGCGAACTCCAGGAAGCATTGATGAGCGTGATCGACGTGGATCTCGCCCGCTTCGTCAACTTCCTTGCCGTTCAAACCGTTCAGCTCGGACAGGGTTGCACCACCCTCGAGTTTTTCCAGGTAATTGAAAATTGCCTGCTTGATCAGCCAGTGCGGCGTGCGATCAATCGAGGTCGCGGCGGCCTTGAGGCGTTCGCGGGTCGGGTCGTCAAGTTTGACCCCAAGAGTGGTGGTAGCCATATTTTTATCCTCATGTTTGCCACGACCGCGTGGCATCAGCTGGCGGCAAGATTAGCTGTGCGTCGGTCGAGGTGCAACCGGGTGCAACCCTTTTTTTGCCGGAATAATAAGCAGCTCGTCAGGAAACTGATTCTGGTACATCCCTCCCGCGCCGGCTTGGTGCTTTTACTTCTAGCGCAACCCGAAAAACGCCCTGAAAAGGAGCAAAAACCGACCCTTTTCAGGAAAATCCGACTAGGTGCAACTTATTCGCACGAAACTGGTTGCACCTTATTTGCTTTGTTGAATAGCATTCGCGGCCAAGGTGCAACCGGTCAAAAAGATCGGTGTGCCGGCTGATGGCTTTCCTGGGGAAACATCAGTCATAAATGCGCGGGACCCCGAATCGTCCGTCAAACGTCGTCGTTTGCGAGCGGTTCACCAGCCGCTGCTACATAAAAACAATGCCAGGGCGTAACTCAATGAGCGTAAGCAATCCAACCCTGATCACGTTCGTGATCTACATCGCAGCAATGGTGCTGATCGGCTTCATGGCCTATCGCTCCACCAACAACCTTTCTGACTACATTCTGGGCGGTCGTAGCCTGGGCAGCGTCGTGACCGCGCTTTCTGCCGGTGCTTCCGACATGAGCGGCTGGTTGTTGATGGGCCTGCCGGGCGCTATCTACATGTCCGGTCTTTCCGAAAGCTGGATCGCCATCGGCCTGATCATCGGTGCTTACCTGAACTGGCTGTTCGTCGCCGGCCGTCTGCGTGTGCAGACCGAGCACAACGGCGATGCACTGACCCTGCCGGATTACTTCTCTAGCCGTTTTGAAGATAAAAGCGGCCTGCTGCGGATCATCTCTGCGGTCGTGATCCTGGTGTTCTTCACCATCTACTGCGCTTCCGGCATCGTGGCCGGCGCCCGTCTGTTCGAAAGTACCTTCGGCATGTCCTACGAGACAGCGCTGTGGGCCGGTGCTGCGGCGACGATTGCCTACACCTTCGTCGGTGGTTTTCTGGCAGTGAGCTGGACGGACACCGTACAAGCCACACTGATGATCTTCGCCCTGCTGCTGACGCCGATCATCGTGCTGCTGGCGACCGGCGGCATCGATACCACGTTCCTGGCCATCGAAGCGCAAGACGCCAGCAACTTCGACATGCTGAAAAACACCACCTTTATCGGCATCATCTCGCTGATGGGCTGGGGGCTGGGCTATTTCGGCCAGCCGCACATCCTGGCGCGTTTCATGGCGGCGGATTCGGTCAAGTCGATCGCCAACGCCCGTCGCATCTCCATGACCTGGATGATCCTGTGCCTGGGCGGCACCGTCGCGGTAGGTTTCTTCGGTATCGCTTACTTCTCGGCAAACCCTGCCGTGGCGATGCCAGTGAGTGAAAACCACGAGCGTGTATTCATCGAACTGGCAAAAATCCTGTTCAACCCGTGGGTTGCCGGAGTACTGCTGTCGGCCATTCTGGCGGCGGTAATGAGTACGCTGAGCTGCCAGCTGCTGGTGTGCTCGAGCGCCCTGACCGAAGACTTCTACAAAACCTTCCTGCGTAAAAGCGCTTCCCAGGTTGAACTGGTCTGGGTCGGTCGCGCCATGGTGCTGCTGGTTGCCCTGATTGCCATCGCGATGGCGGCTAACCCGGAAAACCGTGTACTGGGTCTGGTCAGCTACGCTTGGGCTGGTTTCGGTGCTGCGTTCGGTCCGGTTGTCCTGATCTCCGTGATCTGGAAAGACATGACCCGCAACGGCGCACTGGCCGGCATCCTGGTCGGCGCGATCACCGTGATCGTCTGGAAACACTTCGAACTGCTGGGCCTGTACGAAATCATCCCTGGTTTCATCTTCGCCAGCCTGGCGATCTACATCGTCAGCAAGCTGGGCACGCCGACTCACGGCATGCTTCAGCGCTTTGCGGCTGCCGAGGCAGATTTCCGCCTGAACAAGTGATGGGGATGAGCTGAGGCTCTGATCTGTTGCCGAACATGAAAACGGCCCGCTTCCTGGATGGAGGCGGGCCGTTTTTTTGGTTTGCAGGATAAGGGTCGGTGTTTTTAATGCCGCCTTCGCGGGCAAGCCTCGCTCCTACAGGATTTGTGTTCGCCGCAGCACTGTAGGAGCGAGGCTTGCCCGCGAAGAGGTCATCCGCTGCAACACACTACTTTTGCAGGGAATGTCTGTAGCCAAATATCCCGATTTTTGAAGGAAAAATCCCTAAAAAAGTAGGGCGAATCTGATTTCCTTGTCCCCCCGTCAACACCCCTTGTCGCTCATGCAGAATCGCCCGCCTTCATTCTGCAGAGACACATCGGATGTTCGCGCCTGCCAATCAACCGCGTTTCACGTTGACCCTCGACGGCGTCCAGAATGAGCTCAAGGTACTTGAGTTCACGGGCAAGGAAGCCATCAGCCAACCCTATCGCTTTGACCTGGAACTGGTCAGCGAACGGCCCGACATTGACCTCGAAAGCCTGCTGCACCGTCAGGCATTTCTGAGTTTCGATGCACAAGGTTCCGGTATTCACGGTCAGATTTTTCGCGTTGGCCAGAGCGATTCCGGCCAACGTCTGACGGGCTATCAAATCAGTCTCGTACCGCGTCTGGCGTACCTCGGTCAGCGTATCAATCAGCGGATTTTCCAGCACAAAAGCGTGCCGGCCATCGTCACGCAAATCCTCAAAGACCACGGCATCCAGCGTGATGCCTTCGAGTTCCGGCTCGGCAGCGACTACCCCGAGCGCGAGTACTGCGTGCAGTACGCCGAAAGCGATCTGGCATTCATTCAGCGTCTGTGTGCCGAGATCGGCATTCACTACCATTTCCAGCACAGCCCCGACGGGCACTTGCTGGTATTCGGCGATGACCAGACGGTTTTCCGTCGGCTACCCGAGCCGACGCTGTACTTGCCAGGCAGCGGGATGGCGGCGGATGCGCCGGCGATCAAGCGTTTCAACGTGCGCCTGGAAACCCGTACTACGGCGGTCACTCGCCGGGACTACGACTTCCGTAAACCGCGTTTGCAACTCGAAAGCCACCTCGACAGCGAACAGCGACCGGTGCTTGAGGACTACCACTTCCCCGGCCAATTCACCGATCGCGAACACGGTAAACATCTGGCTCAACGGGCCTTGGAGCGCCACGGCGCGGATTACCGCCAAGCCGAAGGTCGCGGCGACGAATCTGCTTTGGTCAGTGGGCATTTCCTACACCTCGCCGAACACCCGCGTCAGACGTGGAATGACCTGTGGTTGATCACTGAAATTGAACACCGTGGCCGGCAGCCGCAGGTCCTTGAAGAGTCGGCCACCAGCGACAGCCCGGATGATTTCCAGGGTTATCGCAATTCCTTTCTGGCGACGCCGTGGGACGTTGCTTTTCGCCCCGCGCTGGGGCCGGAAAAGCCACGCATGCTCGGCTATCAACCTGCCGTGGTCACCGGCCCGACTGACAGCGAAATCCATTGCGACGAGTATGGTCGGGTCAAGGTTCAACTGGCCTGGGACCGTGACGGTCAGCTCAACGAGCATTCCAGTTGCTGGCTGCGTGTCGCGACTGGCTGGGCGCACGAGCGCTACGGCAGCGTGATGATTCCGCGCGTCGGCATGGAAGTGCTGGTGGGATTCGTCGATGCCGATGCCGACAAGCCGCTGGTCATGGGGTGCCTGCCCAACGCCGCGACCCCGGTGCCCCTCGATTTGCCAGCGGACAAGACCCGCAGCATTCTCCGTAGCCAAAGTAGTCCCGGTGGCGGTGGTTACAACGAATTGCGCATCGAGGATCGCAAAGGCGCCGAGGAAATCTACCTGCGTGCCCAGCGAAACTGGACTCAGCATGTACTGAATGATCAGCAGGTGCAGGTCGACAACCAGCGCAGCATCGTCGTCACCGGCACCGCCCGCCATGAGCTGAAGGCTGACGAAAAACGCATCACCCACGGTCAGCGCCAGACTGAGGTGCGACTTGATGATCATTTGGTGGTGGTCGGCGACCGGCACATTCGCGTGACCAGTCAGGCCCTCAACGCCAGCCAGCAATTCCACGTCAGCGCCGGCCAGCAAGTGGTCATCGACGGCGGCGCCAGCGCGACCATTCAGGCGGGCGGGCAGTGGATCAACATCGGCCCTGGCGGGATTTTCAGTAGCGTGCCGATTGTGGTCGGTGGTGCACCGATGGCGGCCATGGCCGCTGCACCGAGCTTGCCGGATGTTCCGTTGAAACTCGCCGCCGCCCCGGCGGCGCTGCTCAGTGCTGCACAGATCCTTAGCCTGCAAAGTGACGCGCCATTTTGCGAAGAGTGTGAGCGCTGCAAGGACGGTGTCTGTGCCGCCTGATGCCTTGTCACCTCACGCCTGGCTGGAGCGCCAGCCGCTGCAACCGGCAGAGCAACTGTTCGCGATTTTCAGCAGTGCCAGTGCCGCGGAACCGTTCAAAGCCTGGCAACGCTCGATCACCGCTCAAGCGCCGAGCCCGATTTGGGCCGACACCGCGTATGCGGAGTGGGAAGCGGTGATGCCCTATGTCGGAATCGTCGCTGTTGGTAGTGAGTTTCTGGAGTGGGTCGCTACGACCAAGTCCCGCGATTGGGGTTGGCTGGCAGTTTCTTCTGCCTCTCAAGAAGTGCTGGTCGAGCATTTGCGCAGCCTCACTCAAGTTTTTTTGCCCAACGGCAACGCGGTGTTTTTCCGTTTCTGGGATGGGCGTTATTTGTTGTCGATTCTTCGGTCTGCCGAGGTTAACGCCACGCAGTTAATGCCTGTCATCGACCGTTGTTTGATCAACGGGCAACCGCTCGATATCGGCGGCAGTGCATTGAAAACCGCCAGGGGTTTTCCGTGGTGGGAAGTTTCTGAATCGCTGCTCAAACACCTCGTCACTGAGTCCGCCACAACCCGCATCAACAACTTGATGAAGTGGTTGAGCGAGGACCGCCCTGATCTTTATGAGGCGTTTTCCGAAAGTATTTTGCGGCGCAAGGCCGCGAGTTTTCTTGAGGCGCCGGACCTGCCCCAAGCACCGAAACAAGCGTTGGTGGATTACCTGATGGCGGAGCTGAGCTGATGGATCAGATTGTGCGCATCGAGCAGGAGCTCGACAGTTTTCCAGACACCCTGACGCTCTACCGCGAACAGCTCAAACACTGGTTCAGTCGGGTGGCGGATAAGGCCAGTCATGCCGCCGATTTGCCTTCGCTGATGGGCATGGAGCGGATCATCCGGTTTGGCAATGCCAGCACCGTCGTGAGCAGTGGCGATGACGACTTTTTCTCCACCGTCGTGCAGTGCCCGAAAGGTGGAAAGCTCGAGATCGAAAGCAAGTTTGAATCGGTTTATGACATTCCAGTCGGCAATATTCAGGTCGATGTGGTTGCGCAAGAGAGCGGGATGTCGACGCCGGTCACGCTCGATAAAAACGGAAAGGGGACGTTCCGAGGGGACGAGGGCAAGTTCTACCGCATTCACGTCCACCACGAAGTCACACCGCAGCACGTTGAAGATCTTTTCTCTTCCTACAACGGCCTGACGAAGGAACTTGAGAAATGGCTGCGTGATGAATGGCAGACGTTCAAGCCGAAGTGGTCGGAATCCTCTTCGGTTGCTGTAGGCAATGGATTGCTCGCGGGAAGTTGGGCGGCAATTGAAGGTGTGTGGGACGGCATCAGCCTGCTTTCGGACATTCTCAAGGATCCGGCGAAGTTCGCAGAGCGGTTGGGTGAAAGCGCCGCAGCACTGGAGAAGCTCGCAACAACCGCACCGGATGTCATGGAAAAAGCCCAGCTGCTAGCCAGTGACGAAGCGGCGCTGTGTTTGCTGGTGCGCAGCGCCAGCCTTTGGTTGGACATGCTGCCACCGAGCGAAATCGCTGGAAAAACCGCCGAGGCGGTGTCGATGGTGGTGGTGCAGCTGTTGATCGACATCCTGATTGGCATCGTCCTGACGTTCGCCGGGGCGGGCGCTGGCATCGCCTATTTGACGATGCGTTTGGCTGATCGAGCCGCGCAGTTACTCAGTGCCGTTCTGCGTCTCGTGAAGGCGATTTTCACGATCATCAATAACTTCATCAGCTACATCGACCGCTACAAAAAAGTCGCTGCGCGTGGCATCGCGGCGGGCTTGAAGAAAGGCCGGATGCAACTGCGCTGGGATGCCAAACGCAACACCACGCTCAAGCAAAACGAACACCACGACGATGTCCCGGATCAGGCAAAAAACCCCAACGACGACAGCGCCACGTGCGCGCCGTCCACCTGCAAAAATGGTTGCCCGGTGTCGATGGTCACCGGCGAAGAACTGCTGACTCTCACTGATGGTTCGCTGGACGGCATCCTGCCGTTCGACTTCACCCGGCTCTACCGCACCAGCGCCGCCGAGATCGATGGTGGCCTGGGTTTCGGCTGGAGCCATTCGTTATCCCATCGCCTGGAAATCGACGGCGACACGGTCATCTGGATCGACCACGAAAACCGTCGCACCACCTTCCCGCTGCCATCCATTGAGCGCCCGGCGATCCACAACAGCCTCTCGCGCGCGGCGATTTATCTCGGTGCTGACCCCGAGGAACTGATCCTCGCCCAGGCCGGCGAAGAAACCCGTTTCTACCACTTTCGTAACGGTTTTCTGACCACGATCAGCGACGCGTACGACAACCGCTTGCGCATCACCCGCGACCGCCAGCAGCGCATCCAGCGCCTCGACAACGGCGCCGGTCGTGCCTTGCTGTTGCGCTATGAGCGCAGCCATCTGATCGCCGTCGACTATCAGGTGTTTGTCCCGGCGCAGACCCTCGATGAGGCCTGGCATACCGAGCAAACGCTGGTCAGTTACCGCTACGACGAATGCGCTCAACTGATCGAGGCGAGCAACGCCGCCGGCGAGAGCGAACGCTACGACTACGACGATCAGCACGTGATTTTGCAGCGGCAACTGGCCGGTGGGGCGAGTTTCTTTTGGGAGTGGGAAAGGTCCGGCAAAGCGGCCAGATGTGTTCGCCACTGGGCGTCGTTTTCGCAGATGGACACGCGTTATGTCTGGGATGACCAGGGCAGCGTCACCGTCCAGAACCTCGATGGCAGCGAAGAGGTGTATGTCCACGACGACCGGGCGCGGCTGGTGCGCAAAGTCGAGCTGGATGGCGGCGCACACCTCAAGGCCTATGACGAACAGGGGCGGTTGATAGCCGAGCAGGATCCGCTCGGGGCCGTCACCGAATACCGTTACGACGAAGTCGGACGCTTGGCGGCTCTGATTCCACCGGAAGACGAGCCAACGGCCTACGAGTATCGCAATGGTTTCCTGCATGCGCGCTATCGCGGCAAAGCGGTGTGGAAATATCAGCGCAATGCCCAGGGGGATGTCACCGAAGCGACCGATCCCGATGGCCAGGTCACCCATTATCACTACGACGCTCAGGGGCGTTTGCTGTCGATCCGCTACCCGGACACCAGTCGGCATGTGTTCGTCTGGAATGCCTTGGGCCAGTTGCTTGAGGAAACGCTGCCGGATGGCGGCCAGCGGCGCTTTTCCTACGATGCACTGGGCCGAAGGATTACCCGTCAGGACGAACACGGTGCCGTTACTCGTTACCAATGGGACGCCGTCGGCCGACTGATCCAGACGACTTTGCCTACCGGCGCCACGCGCGGGTTCAGCTACAACGCCTACGGCCAGATCACCGCCGAACGCGACGAACTGGGTCGCGTCACCCGCTACGAATACGCCGACGACCTGCACCTGGTCAGCCGCCGCCTCAACCCCGACGGCACCCAGCTCCAATACCGCTACGACAACGCGCAGCTGCTGCTCACGGACATTGAAAACGAAGCCGGCGAACACTATCGGCTGGACTACACCCCCGGCGGATTGATCCGACAGGAAACCGGCTTCGACGGCCAGCGCACCGCGTACGCCTACGACCTCAACGGCCACCTGCGGGAAAAAACCGAGTTCGGCGATGACGGCTCGCAGCTAATCACCGGCTATCAGCGGGACTCGGCCGGACGCCTATTGGTCAAAACCCTGCCCGACGGCATCCAGGTCGAGTATCGCTACGACAGCCTTGGCCGATTGATCGGCGTCGACGACGGTCACGACCACCCGCTGGAATTCGAATACGACCAGCAGGACCGGCTGATCACCGAGCACCAGGGTTGGGGCACGCTGCGTTATGGCTACGACGCCTGCGGCCAGCTCAACCGCCTGCGCCTGCCGGATGGCAGCAAACTCGACTACCGCCACGCCAAGGGTGGCGCGCTGACGGCCATCGACCTTAATGGCGCGCGGCTTACGTCGCACAACTTCCTCGCCGGTCGCGAACAAAACCGCCAACAGGGCCTGCTGCTCAGCGAATATGCCTACGACGACCAGGGCCGACTGAAGGCCCACGCCGTCAGCCAACAGCAAAAAAACCTGTACCGCCGCGACTATGCCTACAGCGCCAACGGCAATCTCGACCACATCGCCGACAGCCGTCATGGCCAGCGCAACTACCAGTACGATCCGCTCAACCGCCTGATCCGCGTGCGCCACACTCGCGACCAGCCGCCGGAAAGTTTTGCCCACGACCCGGCGGGCAACCTGCTGATGCAGGACCGTCCCGGCGCGGCGACCGTTAAGGGCAATCGCCTGCTGATGCAGGGCGACCGGCATTACGACTACGACGCCTTCGGCAATCTGATCCGCGAGCGTCGCGGCACCGGGCAGAAACTCGTCACCGAATACCGCTACGACGGCCAGCACCGGTTGGTGGGCATCACGTTGCCCGATGGAAGCTGTACGAGTTATCGCTACGACGCCTTCGGCCGCCGCATCGCCAAAACGGTCGACGGCAAGACTACCGAGTTCTTCTGGCAGGGCGACAATCTCGTCGCCGAAAGCAGCCGCGAGCATTACCGCAGCTACATCTACGAACCCGGCACCTTCCGCCCCCTCGCCATGCTCGACGGCAAAGGCCCGAAAAAGGCCTGCCCGTTCTACTACCAGCTCGATCACCTTGGGACGCCTCAGGAACTGACGGACTTTGGTGGCGAGATTGTCTGGTCGGCGAGGTACAACGCCTACGGGAAAGTCACGCGCCTGGAGTTCGGCGGGGGCGAGCAGCTCGAGCAACCGCTGCGCTTTCAGGGGCAGTACTTCGACGCCGAGAGCGGTCTGCACTACAACCGGCATCGGTACTATGATCCGGAGGTTGGACGGTACCTGACGCCTGATCCGATCAAGTTGGCGGGTGGGCTGAACCAGTATCAATACACGCCGAATCCGACGGGGTGGGTTGACCCGTTGGGGTTGGCATGCAACCCGTGTCCTGGCGATAGAGATATCGCTGGGCCGTATAGTGAAATTGTTCCGGGAGGTGGCTTACGTGCACACGAGGCCCGGGGAGGTCACCTAATTGAAAAACACATTGGCCGATCTGATGCTCAGTTAGCTCAACGGCTTGAAGATGAGCCATGGCTTGGCAGGGCTTCTACTTTCTATGATCGGGCGACGGCAGAAAAAGCTATGTCTAGTGTGATAGCTACTAATAAGGCGGTGATTGAAAAATTCATAAAGAGTAGAGACAAGCAGATCATTATTAGTGACTCAGCCCCCTATCCAGTAGGCGTCGTTTTAAGGCGAAGGGCTTCTGAAGTGAAGCCTGTATCCGGGGTGTATCTACTTTTACGCAAGGACAAACAAATGTCGGGCGGCTATCGAATCCATACAGGGTATGCAGAATAATGAGTACAAAATTTCCGACACTGTTCCAGTTTTTGGCTGGGTATTTCCATGAAGATTGGTGCTGTGATCACGCGTCAGAAGATGATGTCGTCCGGGCGTTCGCTGCAGAATCATCTCAGGAACGGATTTCTCAAGTGAAGGATGAGCTGCAGGTGGTATTGCGAACTGTCCAGAGCGAAGAGGAGTTACAGACATTTTTATTTGAAGAAATGGGATGTGCCTACTACTACCCCTATGCGTGGCCATCAGGAAAAGCTTGGTTGGAGCATGTTTTTGACATGCTTTAGAAAGTGCCTTGCTTAATTTGCGGCACGCATGTCGTGGGTATGTGTAGAAAAAATAAATCCGTCCCTTTTGTCCGATTTGTGAGGCTGATGTCGGTTACGGAGGTGACGTGCATGAAAAAAGGAAATTATTTTGATAGTTGAGTTTCTTCGGGACATTTTTAGTAGATATAAAAAGGATGCTGAAGTGCGAATTGCGGATACGAATGGAGCGGAAAATTCGAGCTCCGCTGTTCAGCAGCAATCCACTCAGTGCGAACTTCATGGTGAAAGCAAAAAGTGGAGAGCCGTTCCAAGCTCTAAGTTTATAAGCTATAGGGCGCAGCTGAATGCTTATAATGAAGCGATGACAAGGGAGACTAGAAAAATGTCTCGTTTTACTGGGGAGGATAGTAAAGGAAATTTGTTAGTAAGAATGGAGGCTGAAAATATAGGTCAGGGATATGAGCCTAATCCTTTAGATCCAGAAAATCCGCGTTTCATTCCTCAGATGAATGCCTTTGAGATGAAATTCGACTTTGAGACACTGCAGCCTATAGCGCTTTATCCGATAGAGAAAATCTAATGCTGATGCATCCGTATTTGAATGTTCCATATAACCCAAGCCTTGGGCACTTTCTCGGTGGGTTCGATATATATGATCGCGAGGAGAGTCTTGGGGTTGAGTTGTCGGCGTTCGACCCTGACTGTCCTTCAGATAGAGAGTTTTTAATATCTCGGTTTATTGTCAGGCGTTTCGCTGCATTGAGTTATCGGCACAAGTTTGTTTTGTTTTTTGTGTTGGGAGAGGCTCTTGATAGTGGCTCGAGTGTTTTTTCTGAGATTTTTGAACATGATCCGATGTCTCCCTCCTTACTCCCTCCTGGGTGGAATGAAATGAAAAATCCGAGGGCGTTTTTTGAAGATGTGTACCTTAAGTTGTCCGAGGCGTGGGTTGATGATCTGTATAAAGCGAGTCAGGAGGATTTTTCAACTTGGTGAGTGTTTTCTCGGATTTTTAATTTGTTGGTGCTTGCTAACTTGACCATGCACGATGTCAAGGGTAGCGAAATTTCCGGGCAAGCCCGTCGGAAGTTTCCTTCAACTCGTATCGGTTTCCATGAACTGGTGCGAAATGTTTTCCATCGATAGTCTTTGGTGGTCACTGAAAACTCAGTGGCGGGGTGTAGGAACCCTTCAAAGTCGTTGGAAATGTATTGGCGTCGAAGCTTGGTTTGCGGCCGTTAACGTGCGTCCGTAAGATCAGTTGCGGCGGTTGTGCGCGGGCACGCTTCGGCGTGGTCGAGTTTTCCAAAGGCCTCGATATTCCTACCCCGCGCATAGCTGCCACCCTAGCCTGTAGGAAGGCTGACGGCAGTTCCTATTTTTTGCCTTTGGAACTGATTATGAAAACTCTTCACCCCGATCCACCCTACGAAAAACCAATCCCCCACCCCGACAACCGCTTCATGGCCCTAACCGGCAATTGCACCGACATGCCCACGCTGTTCGTCGATACCCACGCGCCGCTCGATGTTTTATACGACGCTGCCAACTATCGAATTCGCGCAGTCACGCAGGTGCTGGAGAACATGTCGATGCGCGGTTCGGTTGAGTGTGAGTCGTTCATTCTTAGTGACTTCGCTTTGCTCTGTGCCATTCCATTGCGCGATGGGTGTGATGTGCTGGATGTGATTGGGCGGCGGTTGCAGGCTCGGCCTTCGGACTAGAGCCGAGCGGCTTTTGTGGCGAGGGAGCTTGCTCCGGTTGGGCTGCGGAGTGGCCCCAGAACCTGCGATCCGGTTTTGCCAGGCAAACCGCGGTGTTTGGTTTGGCGACTGCTGCGCAGTCGAACGGGGGCGAGCCCCCTCGCCACAGGGTTTTGTGGTGGTCTCAGGTTTCTTGGGGCTGCTGCGCAGCCCAGCGGGAGCAAGCTCCCTCGCCACAAGAGCAAGATCAAGTTCAAAAGATCGCAGCCTTCGGCAGCTCCTACAGGGGGTTGTGATCACGCCCTTGCTCTTGCGTTGGGATGATTGCCGCGCAGATTGTCCGCTCGGCTGTGAGGTCCTGACGTTCGGCCCCGTACAAGGTAAACTTCCCGGCCTTCGCAGGAGCAATCATGAATTATCGTCACGCCTTCCATGCCGGCAATCACGCCGATGTGTTCAAACACCTGACTTTGACCCGCCTCATCGCCTTGATGTCGCGCAAGGAGCAGCCGTTTGCCTATCTCGACACTCACGCCGGTATTGGTCTGTATGACCTGCAGGGCGATCAGGCGAGTCGTACCGGTGAGTACCTGGAAGGCATCGCGCGGTTGTGGGATCAGCCGGATTTGCCGGCGTTGACTGCCGATTACATGAAGGTGCTGCACGACATGAACCCGGATGGCCAGTTGCGCTATTACCCGGGGTCGCCGGAGTTGGCGCGGCGTCTGACGCGGCCGCAGGATCGGGTGATGCTCAACGAGAAGCACCCTGAAGATGGCTTGCTGCTCAAGGACAACATGGCCGGTGATCGTCGGGTGAAGGTTCACTTGGGTGAAGGCTGGCATGTGCCACGGGCGATGTTGCCGGTGCAGGAGAAGCGGGCGGTGATGTTGATTGATCCGCCGTTCGAGCAGCTTGATGAGATGCAGCGTTGTGCGGCGTCGATGAAAGAAGCGATTGGCCGGATGCGCCAGACGGTGGCGGCGATCTGGTACCCGGTGAAGGATCAGCGCATGTTGCGGCGGTTCTATCAGGATCTGGCCGGCACGGGCGCGCCGAAGTTGTTGCGGGTTGAGTTGCTGGTGCATCCGCTGGATACGCCTAACAGCTTGAATGGTTCGGGGTTGGCGATTGCCAATCCGCCGTGGGGGCTGGAAGAGGAATTGCGTGAGTTGCTGCCGTGGTTGTCCAAGAAGCTTGGGCAGACCCAGGGTGGGTGGCAGATGGATTGGTTGATTGCCGAATAGGGTCAATCGACAAGCAGGATCAAAAGATCGCAGCCTCGTTTCACTCGACAGCTCCTACATCGCAATGCGAATTCCCTGTAGGAGCTGTCGAGTGAAACGAGGCTGCGATCTTTTGCTTTTTGGGATTTAGATCGGGCAGGTCACGCCTGTACCGCCAATTCCGCAATACCCTTCAGGGTTCTTGGCCAGGTATTGCTGGTGGTACGCCTCGGCGAAGTAGAACGTCGGGGCTTCTTCGATTTCGGTGGTGATGGTGCCTTTGCCAGCCTTGGTCAATTCGGCCTGGAACACTTGCTTGCTGTGTTCGGCCGCCGCCAGTTGAGTCGGGTTGGTGGCGTAGATCACCGAGCGGTATTGGGTGCCGATATCATTGCCCTGGCGCATGCCCTGGGTCGGGTTGTGCAGTTCCCAGAACATCTTCAGCAACGCTTCGTAGCTGACTTTTGCCGGCTCGTAGACCACCAGTACCACTTCGCTGTGGCCGGTCAGGCCCGAACAGACTTCTTCATACGTCGGGTTCGGGGTAAAGCCGCCGGCGTAACCCACCGCTGTACTGACCACGCCTTCGCGCTGCCAGAACTTGCGCTCCGCGCCCCAGAAGCAGCCCAGGCCGAAGATCGCGAAATCCACGTCCATTGCGAACGGGCCCAGCAGCGGGGCGTCGTGGACAAAGTGTTTTTCCGGCACGGTCATTGGGGTTTCGCGGCCGGGCAGAGCTTGTTCTTTAGTTGGGAGCACGTTTTTGTTCACCAGGATTTCCGAGCGCAAGACCATGATCAGTCCTCTCAGTCAGGTTTGAATGTAAATACACAGACCACCAGTGTGCCCAATGATGCCAAGTTAATCACTACCCCTGTGGGAGCGGGCTTGCTCGCGAAGGCGGTGTGTCAGGCAATAATGATGTCGACTGTCACACCGCTTTCGCGAGCAAGCCCGCTCCCACAGGGTTTTGTGTATTGACTGAAATGATGTCAGGCGATCGGGCCGCGCGGATAGCGTTTGAGCTTTTCAATCAGCTCGGAACCGGGGATCGGTCGGTCGAACAGGTAGCCCTGGCCGACGTCGCAGCGGTGGCGGCGCAGGAAGGCCAACTGCTCGGCCGTCTCGATGCCTTCAGCCACGACCTTGAGTTTCAGGTTGTGGGCCATGGCGATCACCGCGGAGGTGATTTCCATGTCGTCCTGGTTGTCCGGGATTTCGTGGATGAAGCTTCGATCGATCTTGATGATGTCGATCGGGAATTTTTTCAAGTAACTGAGCGACGAGTAACCGGTGCCGAAGTCATCCATGGCCAGGGTCAGGCCCAGGCGCTTGAGCTGGTCGAGCTGTAAGTGGGTGTCTTCGGTGGCTTCCAGCAGCAGGCCTTCGGTCAGCTCCAGTTCCAGCAGATTCGCCGGCAGTTCTTCTTCCTTGAGGATGTTGGCGATGGACGCCACCAGGTCCGGGTCGGAGAACTGTTTGGGCGACAGGTTGATCGCCACTTGCAGATTACCCAGGCCGGCGGCGGTCAGTTCTTTGCTCATGCGGCAGGCCTGGCGGGCGATCCATTTGCCGATCGGGATGATCAGCCCGGTTTCTTCGGCGACGCTGATGAACTGGTCCGGGCGGATCATGCCTTTTTCCGGATGGTTCCAGCGCAGCAGCGCTTCCATGCCCAGCAAGCGACCGCTGCGCAGGCACAGCTTGGGCTGGTAGAACACATCCAGCTCGTTCTGGGTCAGGGCGCGGCGCAGGTTGTTCTCGACGAACAGCTTGTAGCTGGCCTCGGCATTCAGCGCTTCGGTGAACACTTGCACCTGATGTTTGCCGTTGGCCTTGGCCTTGTGCAGCGCCAGGCCGGCGTTGCGCATCAGCGTCTGGGGGTCGCGGCCGTGCAGCGGCGCGCAGGCCAGGCCCACGGAGCCGGTGACGCTGATCAGCTGGTTGTCGACGAACATCGGTTTGTCGAGGGTCGCCAGCAATTGGTTGGCGACCTGCTGGCCAGCCAAGAGGTCAGTGTCGTCCAGCAGCACTGCGAATTCGTTGCTGGCGAAACGCGCCAGACTGCCGCTCGGGCTCAGGCTGTTGCGTAGGCGCCGGGCCAGGCTGATCAGTAGTTTGTCGCCGGTCTGGTGGCCGAGGCTGTCGTTGATGCGTTTGAAGTTGTCGATGTCCACCAGCAGCAGGCTGATCGGCGTGTCGCTGTCTCGGGCGAAGCGTTCATCAAGGTTGCGGATGAACGCCGGGCGGTTGCCGAGGTTGGTCAGATTGTCGGTGTAAGCCAGGCGCTCGATGCGCTGCTGGGCGAGCTTGGTCTGGGTGATGTCTTCGTAGATGCCGATGTAGTGCGTCAGCTCACGGTTGTCGCCGTAGACCTTGGAAATCGACAGCTGGCCCCAGTAGGGTTCGAGGTTTTTGCGTCGGCTCTTGAACTCGCCCTGCCAGCTGTTGCTCTTGGCCAGCGCCGACGGCGCGTCGAACAACAGTTCGCTGAGGTTTTCCAGTGCCGGCAGTTCCGACAGCCGTTGGCCGTGGACTTCCTCGGTGGTGTACTGGGTAATCGCGGTAAAGCTTGGGTTGACGTATTCCACCACGCCATCGCAATTGACCAGCAGAAAGGCGTTGGCGCTTTGCTCTACCGCACGTTGGAACAGGTGCAGAGCGCTGGTGGCGGTGCGGCGGTTGTGGTTGTTGATGACCTGGGCGAACTGATCCGCCAGCTCACCGGCAAAGGCGATTTCGTCCGACTGCCAGGCGCGCGTCGCACCGATCTGCTCCAGGCAGAGCACGCCGACCACTTGGCCATCGACGCGGATGCTGGCGTCGAGCATGGCATTGACGTCGCGCGGGCGCAGGCTTTCGGCTATTTCCCGGGTGCGCGGGTCGCGCATGGCGTTGTGGGCGTCGATGGCACGGCCGGTGTGCAACGCTTCGAGGTAATCGGGGAAACCACTGGCATCGATCGGCTCCGGCAGTCGGTGATTGCGGGTGGCGCGGTGATAGGCTGAAATCGGCGTCAGTAGTGAGCCGTCGAGGTTCCACAGGCTGGCGCAGTCGATCTCATAGATGTCGCAGGCGCTGCGGGTGATCAGCTCGGCGGCTTCTTGCAGGGAATTGTTGGTGCTGTAGCGCTGGCGGGTCAGCAGCAGAATCAGATCTTGCTGGGCGCGCACCCGGTCCAGGTGCTGCAGTTGTTCCTGCTGGGCGCGCTGATTGAGTTCCAGGGCGATTTGCAGGCGTGAGTTCTGGGTTTCCAGATCCAGTACCGGCAGCAGCGGCTCATCGATGAACAGGCCGTCCACTACCATCAGATAGCCGCGCAGCAGGTGTCGATTGTGTTGTTTGTAAGCTTCGCCCAGTTCCAGCAGGCTCAGTACCCCTGCGGCGGTGTGCAAAGTGTAGCGGATCAGGTAATGCGGGCTTTCGGTGAGTTGCTGCTGGATCGTGTCATGCAGTTGATAGCGCGCTTCGGGCTCCATCAGGCTGGCGTAAGGCGAGCCGACCAGGGCGCAGAGCTCCACTGCCGGCAAGCCGAACTGTCGTTCGCAATTGGGGTCGAGAAACAGCAGCGCCCAGCTCGGTTCATTCAGCCGTTCGAAACGCAGCATGCCGAGCCGCGAGGGCACTGGCAACTGCGTCACTACCTCGGCCACCATACGGCTGGCGGCATCGGGTTGGCTCTTCATATGGAGGGAAACTCGCTTCGAATATGCTGATCGCGCCGGGCTCTCGCCCTCTTTACTGTTGTCTACGGCAAGGTTGCATCATTGCGACACCGACTGACAAGAGACATGAAGGCCAAGTGCTATAAGAATATGTCGGCAGGCGCGAAGATTTCTCCAGCGAGGCGTCGAAAAGTAATGTTGTGAGTCAAAAGATCGCAGCCTTCGGCAGCTCCTGCAAGGCTACGACCTTTTCCGTTAGTCAACGCAACCTGATGCTTATCGACTGCAGAAACTTGCCATCCCGATCGTGATAATTGATGCGGACCTGTTCAGCATTGACGACCAGATGCGCGAAGTTATCCTGGCTGATCACTTCACTGGTCAGCTCATGCCGATAATCTCCCGCGGCCGTTCGGGCCAACGTCTGGTCGAGGATGAAGGTCGATGCCTTGGCATACGGCAGCAGTTTGCTGTTGTACAGCGGTGAAGACACGATGGTGTGAACTTCAAAATCCGGGTCGGCGCTGTGAGTCAGGCGACTGGTCAGTGAGCCGTGGACATCGCCGGAAATGAACAAGACGTTTTTGATGCCGCGTGTACGAATCGTCTCCAGCAGCCGTAGTCGTTGTTCCGGGAAGGCTTTCCAGGCGTCATCGCCGTTAAGTTTGCGGTCGGGGTAGAACATGACGCTGGTGACCACGAATTTGACCCTGGCCGTGCTGTTGATCAACCATTTGAGCAGCGCCTGTTCCTGTTCTTCATCAAGGATGCGCCGGTCGTTGACCGACAGATTGCGTCGGGTTCGGCTGTCGGTGATAAACCATTCGATATCGCCATCGGAGAATTGATACCAATACCGTTGCAGTTTCTTGCTTACTTGCCCGTTGGCAAGCAACTCATAAGCAGGGCTGTGGCTGGCTTGATATAACTCATACGCCGCCATGGCGTTTTCGTATAAATAAGCATCGGCCTTGCTTTCATTGGCGGGCCAGTTGTCTTCAATTTCATGGTCATCGAGGATCATGTAAGTCGGCACGCCGGACATTAACTTCGAAATGTGCGGCTGAGAAAAAGCGGTGCGGTATTTGCTGAGGATGTCTTTGTATTCCCGGTCGGGGGCCACGAGGTTCAGGTCATCGACGTAGATTTGGTCGCCAGTCATCAGCATGGCGCTGATCGGCGGCTCGGCGCGTTCCGCCAGGCTTGTGATCGAGGCAAAGATCCGATCGCCCAAATGTGGAGCGAACGCAATGCCGGCGGTCATTCGCAGGTAACGACATGAGCCTGCGATATAGGCCCGTGGCGTGGTGGTTTTGCTGGATTGCGTGCGAAAGTGGTAGATCTCTCGCGGCCATTGCAGTGGCAGTTCCTGGATCGTCTCCACGGTATGCACCGGGCTCATGGGGCTGAACCAGCCCGCCTGGTATTCATAGGCGGTATCAGTGATGAGATCGTTGAGGGCAATCACATCGGACATGTCGCGCAAGATGGTCAGTTTTGCAAATACGCCCTTGGACCACTGTTCCTCACCGGCGCGTCGATAACGAATACCTGCAAATACCAAGGCGTCATTCTGCAATTCGCCGCGCAAGAAAATACGGGTGTGATTAGTTGTAGTGTGGCCAACAATAGGGCCAACAGTCGGTTTGAACATGTTCGAGTCCATTCGAAGTAATGCTAACTAAGCGGAATAAGTTATCGAAGTTTCTATTAGAAACTCTCCTAACTAAGACTAGTTATTGGTTCGCAAAAAATATCGGGCGGAAGTGGACTCGAGTTGTAGGCGGTGTAAGCCCTGAGTGTAGGAATAAAACTCGGAAGAGGGCCCAATGCCAGTCAGTTCAGCCCTAATGCGATCTGTAGCAGCTGCCGAGCCTGTGAGGCTGCGTTCGGCGGCGTAGCCGTCGTGAAACCGGCTAACGCGGTCTACCTGATGCACCGCAAGTTCTGATCTGACGACTGCTTCGCAGCCGAACGCAGCCTCGCAAGCTCGACAGCTGCTACCTGGAATGCTGAATCGGGCATGGCTTTCTTCAGGGCAAAAAAAGCCCCGCCAAATTGACGGGGTTGAGGTACGAGCGTGGCGCTCGGAAAACATTGAACGCGACTGGCCCTCCGGTTAAGGAGGGCCGGCCGGTGTTACAGCAGGATGGTGCGGATGTCCGCCAGCAGGTCGCTCAGACGCTTGGTGAAGCGTGCAGCAGCGGCGCCGTTGATCACACGGTGATCGTAGGACAGCGACAGCGGCAGCATCAGTTTTGGCTGGAAGGCTTTGCCGTCCCAGACTGGCTGGATGGTTGCCTTGGAAACACCGAGGATCGCCACTTCCGGCGCGTTGACGATCGGCGTGAAGCCGGTGCCGCCAATGTGGCCGAGGCTGGAAATGGTGAAGCAGGCGCCTTGCATGTCGTCAGCGGTGAGCTTTTTGTCGCGGGCTTTGGCGGCCAGCGCAGCGGCTTCGGCTGCCAGTTGCAACAGGCTCTTCTGGTCGACGTTCTTGATGACCGGTACCAGCAGGCCTTCAGGGGTGTCGACCGCGAAGCCGATGTTCACGTACTTCTTGCGGATAATCGCCTTGCCGCTTGGCGCCAGCGAACTGTTGAAGTCCGGCAGTTCCTTGAGCAGGTGCGCGCAGGATTTGAGCAGCAGCGGCAGGATGGTCAGCTTGACGCCAGCCTTCTCTGCAACGGCTTTCTGAGCGATACGGAACGCTTCCAGCTCGGTGATATCAGCCGAATCGAACTGAGTCACGTGCGGAATGTTCAACCAGCTGCGATGCAGGCTCGATGCGCCGATTTGCATCAGGCGAGTCATCGGCACTTCTTCGATTTCACCGAAGCGGCTGAAGTCCACGACCGGAATCGGCGGGATGCCCGCGCCACCGGTTGCGCCAGCCGCAGCGGCCGGTGCTTCCTTGGCCTTCTGCATCATGGCCTTGACGTAAACCTGCACGTCTTCTTTCAGGATGCGACCGTGCGGACCACTGGCGCCAACGGCGCTCAGCTCGACGCCGAATTCGCGGGCCAGTTGACGCACGGCAGGGCCAGCGTGAACTTTTGCGCCAGGCTTGGCTGGAGCAGCGGCAGGCGCAGCAGCAGGTGCGACCGAGGCCTGAGCAGCAGGTGCAGCGGCAGGAGCGCTCGGAGCAGCAGCGGCTGGAGCCGGAGCCGCAGCAGGTGCCGCGCCTTTGACTTTCAGCTTCAGGATCAGGTCGCCGGTACCGACTTCGTCATCCAGCTTGATGGAAACGCTTTCCACCACGCCAGCGGCAGGCGATGGAATTTCCATGCTCGCCTTGTCGGATTCCAGAGTGATCAGCGACTGGTCGGCAACGACGGTGTCGCCAGCCTTGACCAGAACTTCGATGATCTTGGCCTTGCCCGACGAGCCGATGTCCGGGACGTGAATGTCCTGAACAGTGTCGGCAACCGGAGCCGCCGGAGCCGCCGCGGCTGGCGCTGGAGCAGCGGCAGCGGGCGCAGCAGCCTGGGCTGGCGCGGCCGCGGCCGGTGCAGCAGCACCCTCCACTTCCAGGTCCAGAATCAGGTCGCCGGTGCCGACTTCGTCGTTGAGCTTGACGCTGATGGCCTTGACCACGCCAGCGGCAGGCGATGGAATTTCCATGCTGGCCTTGTCGGATTCCAGGGTGATCAGAGACTGATCAGCCTCGACCGTGTCGCCGACCTTGACCTGGATCTCGATGATCTGGGCCTTGCCCGACGAACCGATGTCCGGCACGTGTACTTGCTGAACGCTGGCAGCAGCAGGCGCTGCCGCTGGAGCGGCCGGCGCTTTGGCGGCAGCAGGCGCAGCTTCAGCCTTGGCAGCTGGCGCAGCGGCAGGTGCAGGAGCCGGCGCAGCGGCACCTTCGACTTCTAGTTCCAGCAGCTCGTCGCCTTCTTTCAGGCGATCGCCCAGCTTCACTTTCAGGCTCTTGATGATACCGGCCTTCGGCGCAGGCACTTCCATGCTCGCCTTGTCCGACTCAAGTGTCAGGATGCTCTGGTCGGCTTCGATACGGTCGCCGACCTTCACAAACAGTTCAATTACTTCACCTTCACCGCTGCCGATGTCAGGTACGCGAATGAGTTCGCTCACAGAGTGTCTCCTCAGCAGTCCAGTGGGTTGCGTTTTTCCGGGTTGATACCGAACTTGGCGATGGCTTCAGCCACCACTTTAGGTTCGATATCACCACGGTCAGCCAAGGCTTCCAGGGCTGCCAACACCACGAAATGACGGTCGACTTCGAAGAAGTGACGCAGCTTCTTGCGGCTGTCACTGCGGCCGAAACCATCGGTGCCCAGGACTTTGAATTCCTTGGACGGGACCCACTGACGAATTTGCTCAGCGAACAGCTTCATGTAGTCGGTAGAGGCGATGACCGGACCTTTACGGCCGTTCAGGCACTCTTCCACATAGCTCAGCTTAGGCTTCTGGCCCGGGTGCAGACGGTTGGTGCGCTCGACGGCCAGGCCGTCGCGACGCAGTTCGTTGAAGCTGGTAACGCTCCACACGTCGGCGCCGACGTTGAACTGTTCACGCAGGATCTTCGCCGCTTCACGGACTTCACGCAGGATGGTGCCGGAGCCCATCAGCTGAACGTGATGCGCCGCTTCGCGGGTGTCTTCCTCGAGCAGGTACATGCCTTTCTTGATGCCTTCTTCGGCACCGGCCGGCATGGCGGGCTGCTGGTAGGATTCGTTCATTACGGTGATGTAGTAGAAGACGTCCTGTTGCTCTTCGGTCATCTTCTTCATGCCGTCCTGAATGATCACCGCCAGCTCGTAGCCGTAGGTTGGATCGTAG
>NZ_JBIVCD010000011.1:0-153579 GCF_044746425.1 Pseudomonas sp. NPDC086112
GCTCGCGCCCTGACGGCCGTCGCCGGTGACGCGGCGCCGCGCCGGGATCTTGCCGTCGACGGTGGACACGTTTGCGAACTGCAGCATTTACGCGGCCCCCAGGTAGGCTTTGATCACTTCAGGATTGTCGCGGATCTGTTCCGGCGTGCCGTCGGCCAGGGGCGTGCCCTGGTTGATCACGAAGATGTGGTCGGAAATGCTCATGACCAGTTTCATGTCGTGTTCGATCAGCAGCACGGTCACATCATGCTCTTCACGCAGGATGCCGATCAGTGCCTTGAGGTCTTCGGTTTCCCGCGGGTTGAGACCGGCAGCCGGTTCGTCGAGCATGAGGATCCGCGGGCGGGTCATCATGCAGCGAGCGATTTCCAGGCGACGTTGCTGACCGTAGGCCAGGGTGCCGGCCGGACGGTTGGCGAACTCCTTGAGGTTGACCTTTTCCAGCCAGTACTCGGCGTATTCCATGGCCTCGCGTTCGCTTCTGCGGAACGCGGGGGTCTTGAACAGACCGGCCAGGAAATTGGTGTTCAGGTGACGGTGTTGCGCGATCAAGAGGTTCTCGACCGCTGTCATTTCCTTGAACAGCCGCACGTTCTGGAAGGTGCGCACCACGCCTTTGAGAGCAATCTTGTGGCCCGGCAACCCTTGGATCTGCTCACCGTCCAGCACGATGCTGCCGGCGGTGGGCTGGTAGAAACCGGTCAGGCAGTTGAACACGGTGGTCTTGCCGGCGCCGTTGGGGCCGATCATCGATACCACTTGTTTCTCTTTAACGGTCAGGGCCACGCTGTTGACCGCCAACAGGCCGCCGAAGCGCATGCTCAGGTCAGTGACTTTCAGGATCTCACGGCTCATTTGCGCAGCTCCATGTGGGGGCGTTGCATCGGCAGCAGACCTTGTGGACGCCAGATCATCATCAGCACCATCAAGGCGCCGAACATCAACATGCGGTATTCACTGAACTCACGCATCATTTCCGGCAACAGGATCATCACCGTGGCGGCGAGGACGACGCCCAGTTGCGAGCCCATGCCGCCCAGCACCACGATGGCGAGGATGGTCGCCGATTCGATGAAGGTGAAGGACTCCGGTGTCACCAGGCCTTGGCGCGCGGCGAAGAAGCTACCGGCGAAACCGGCGAAGCAGGCACCGAGGGTGAAGGCCGACAGCTTGATGACCGTTGGATTGAGACCCAGTGCACGGCAGGCAATTTCGTCTTCACGCAGCGCTTCCCAGGCACGGCCCAGGGGCATGCGCAGCAAGCGGTTGATGACGAACAGCGCGAACAACGACAACAACACCGCGATCAGGTAAAGGAAGATCACCTTGTTGATCGAGTTGTATTCCAGGCCGAAGTACTCGTGGAAGGTCTGCAGACCTTCTGCGGCAGTTCTATCAAAGCTCAGCCCGAAAAGCGTGGGCTTGGGAATGTTGCTGATGCCGTTCGGGCCGCCGGTGAGGTCGGTCAGGTTACGCAGGAACAGACGGATGATTTCACCGAAACCCAAGGTCACGATTGCCAGGTAGTCACCGCGCAAACGCAGTACCGGGAAACCGAGCAGGAAGCCAAACGTGGCCGCCATCATCCCGGCGATCGGCAGGCAGATCCAGAAGCTCAGGCCGTAGTAGTGCGACAGCAGCGCGTAGCTGTAGGCGCCCACGGCGTAGAAGCCGACATAACCGAGATCGAGCAGGCCAGCCAGGCCGACCACGATGTTCAAGCCCAGGCCGAGCATCACGTAGATCAGCACCAGGGTGGCGATGTCCACCGCCCCGCGGGAGCCGAAGAACGGCCAGACCAGAGAACCGATGATCAACGCGATGATGATCCAGCGCTGGGTGGTCGGCAGGGTCAGGAAGTGACTGGCCTTGGCCGGCATCACCGGCAGGTTGGGCGAGGCTTTCCAGGCCGAGCTGATCTGCTGGTCGAACAGCACCCGCAGGAACATCAGCACCGAGCACACGGCGATGGTGATCAGCGTTGCAGTGCTGGTGCCATGGACTTCGAGGTTGATGCCGACAATGGTCAGTTTCAGACCCAGTACCGGGTAGGCAACCGCCCACACCAGCAAGGCGCTGAACAACGCCTGTTTAAGATTCCTAGTCATACTTTCTCAACCTCCGGACGGCCCAACAGGCCGGTTGGCCGGAACAACAACACCAGAACCAGTAGACCGAACGCCACGACGTCCTTGTACTGGTCGCCGAAGATATCGGCACCAAAGGCTTCCGCCACCCCAAGCACCAGCCCGCCGAGCATCGCGCCGGGGATGCTGCCGATACCGCCCAATACTGCTGCGGTGAAGGCTTTGAGGCCGACCAGGAAACCGGCGTTCGGGTTGATCACGCCGTACTGCATGCTTAGCAGCACGGCCGCGATGGCCGCCAGTGCCGCACCGATGACGAAGGTCAGGGCGATGATGTTGTTGGTGTTGATACCCAAGAGGTTGGCCATCTTGATGTCTTCGGCACAGGCGCGGCAGGCGCGGCCCAGGCGAGAACGGGAGATGAACAGCGTCAGGCCGAGCATGGCGACCAGGGTCACCACGAACACCACTATTTGCATGTAGGAAATCAGCACTTCATGTGCGCCACCTGGCCCGATGGCGAAGTTGCCAGGGATCAGGTTGGAGATGGATTTGTCCTTGGAGTCTTGCGCCAGCAGAACCGTGTTCTGCAGGAAGATCGACATGCCGATGGCGGAGATCAGCGGGATCAGACGGTTGCTGCCGCGCAGGGGGCGGTAGGCGATCCGTTCGATGCTGTAACCGTAGGCACTGGTCACGACGATGGTCGCGAGGAAAGCCGCGGTCATCAAGAGAGGGACACTGTCGAGTCCCAGCATGGCCAGCCCGGCGATGGCGATGAACGCCACGTAAGAGCCGATCATGTACACCTCGCCGTGGGCGAAGTTGATCATTCCAATGATGCCGTAAACCATCGTATAGCCGATGGCGATCAGGGCATACGTGCTGCCAATGGTCAGACCATTAACCAGCTGTTGGAAGAAGTGATAGATGTCAGGCATTACAGCGCTCCTAAAAACCTGATACGCATTTCACTGGTGGAGTCATTTTCCCGCTCGAGCCCCGTGGATCTGCATCCACTTCGAATTCGAGGTTTGCCAGCGAACCGCTGATGACGGTTTTGAGATTTTCAGGTGGGGAGACTGGCGGATCACGCCAGCGCGGCCCAATACGTTCGTAAAACAAAGCCCACGGCACGCCGTGGGCTTTATTGGCAGTCAGTCAGGCCAAGGCCTTACTGAGGCGAAACTTCAGTTTTAGGTTTGCCGAAGTGCCACTGGTAAACCACGAATTTGAAGTCCTTCAGGTCGCCCTTTTCGTCGAAAGACAGGTCGCCGGTCGGGGTTTTGAACGTGCCCTTGTGGATAGCTTCAGCCACTTTTGCGGTGTCTTCGCTCTTGGCGGCCTTGATGCCTTCGGCGATGACTTGCACAGCCGAGTAGGACGGGAACACGAACGGACCGCTCGGGTCTTCTTTCTTGGCTTTGAACGCGTCAGCCAGGGCGATGTTGGCCGGATCCTGGTCGAAGGATTTCGGCAGGGTCACCAGCAGCCCTTCGGAAGCTTCCTTGGCGATCTGCGAAATGGAGTCGTTACCCACGCCTTCCGGACCCATGAACTTGGCTTTCAGGCCTTTTTCCTGGGATTGACGCAGGAGCAGACCCAGCTCCGGGTGGTAACCGCCGTAGTAGACGAAGTCGACGTTGGCTTGCTTGAGCTTGGAGACCATCGAAGAGAAGTCTTTGTCGCCAGCGTTGATGCCTTCGAACACGGCAACCTTGACGCCTTTGCCTTCGAGGGTTTTCTTCACGGCGCTGGCGATGCCTTCACCGTATTGCTGTTTGTCGTGCAGCACAGCAACGATTTTCGGTTTGACGTGATCGGCAATGTAGTTACCGGCGGCAGGGCCCTGGGCGCTGTCCAGACCGATGGTGCGGAAGATCATTTTGTAGCCGCGAGCGGTGATGTCCGGGCTGGTGGCAGCCGGAGTGATCATGATCACGCCTTCGTCTTCGTAAATGTCCGAAGCCGGTTGAGTGGAGCTTGAGCACAGGTGACCCACCACGAACTTGACGCCGTCGTTGACGACTTTGTTCGCAACAGCAACCGCTTGTTTTGGATCGCAGGCGTCATCGTATTCAACGGCTTCGAGCTTCTTGCCGTCGACGCCGCCCTTGGCGTTGATTTGTTCGATGGCCATTTTGGAGCCACTGAACTGCATGTCGCCGTATTGGGCTACAGGGCCGGTTTTAGGGCCGGCGATGCCGATCTTGATGGTGTCAGCGGCGAACGAATGGCTGGCAACCCCGGCCAGAACCATAGCGGCAAACAGTTTTGAAATCTGCTTAGTAGCCTTAGTCATAGTGCTCCACTCTTACTGTTGTAGTTTTTATAGTCCTGGCGCCGTAGCAGCAGAACCGGGTCAGATATCGTTGATATCCTCCGGAAAATGCCCCCGGCAACTGTACCGGTACAGTGTAGAGCGCCGATTGTTAGCCTGGGAAGGCAGCGCCGGGGGGCAAAACCTGAGGGTGTCGCTTTATTGAAAGAAAAAGACAGAATCACGGCGGGATGTTAGCTGGCTAATACTTGGATTCAGCAGCATTCCCTGGCTTTCCTGCATTTCTCGATCGGTAACGCAATTGCATCCGGGTTTTTCTGGCGCAATACCGACGTTATCATTCACGTCGATTTTCATTGCGGACAGAAACCCATGACTCAAGAACCTAGCACCCTCTATGCCAAGCTGCTTGGTGAGACCGCATCTATTACCTGGAAAGAGTTGGAGCCGTTCTTTGCCAGGGGTGCCCTATTGTGGGTCGATCCAGGCCTGGATTTGATCGCTGTGGCAGAAGCGGTGGCAACCGATGAAGGCGAGAAAGTCGCTGCCTGGCTGGCCGCCGACAAGGTCGCCAAGCTGTCTGAAACGCGGGCGCTGGATCTTTTCGAGCGCGATCCCGAGCTGTGGGCCGTGGTGGTTTCACCGTGGATTCTGATCCAGGAAAGGGCGACGAGCTGAACGCTTGCACTTAATTGGTGCGCTGCGCTGCCGGTTAAAAGTGTGTAGCCGAGTAGCGTGATGGCATGTTGCCGTAGAGAAAGGCCACAGAAGGGTCTTGGCGAGGGTGACGTAAACGTAACGGGAACAGTTTATTGAGCAGCCGATTGGCTGCTTAATTGTTTCTGGATGTTGGTAAGTCAGTGGCTGATGCGGTGAATGTCAGGCCGCTTTCGCGAGCAGCGCGCTCCCACATTTAACCGTGTTCCTCCAGAAGGAATGCGATCAAATGTGGGAGCGGGCTTGCTCGCGAATGGCGGCGCCGCCGATTAAGCGGTTTTACCGGTATGGTTATTCAAAGAAATAACCTTGGTCTTGCCAATCCGGTGACGGTAAATCTCTCGCAGATACTTGATCGCCTTCTTCACGCAATCCCGAGACAAACGAATGTCATTGATCGAGACAAACTTGTCCTTGTCGTTGATCAGCTCACGGTACTTTTTCTCGTACATCGGTTTGATCGCGTACCAGTTGGTATCGAGGATTTTCGCCGGGTTTTCGAATTCGTTGAGCAGTTCATCGATCCGGTCTTCGTCGAAGTCTTCGTTGATGATGAAGTCCAGGATCGAGTTGTCCAGCGTCTCGTCGAAGCGGTAGGGGTTTTTCGCGAAGCAGCGCTTGATGAAGGCCACGATCAGGGTCAAAAAGTCGTCCGACAGGCACGGGCTCTTGGCGATGAGGGTGGTCAGCGACAAGTTGGCCGAGGCGCCGATTACCAGCGCATAACGCTTGAGCGTGGTGTTGGGGAACAGGCTGTTGAGGTGGGTCTTCAGCCTGTTCAGGTCCATGTAGGACAGCTTGTAGTCCTTGGGCAAGGACACAATCGACACCACCGACGAGCAGTTCTTGAAGAAGTGCAGGTCGTGCAACGCGGCCGCGTCATAGCCCGAGTTCTTGTACTGCTCAAGCGAGGCGCGATAGCGCTTGGACTCGATCGGCAACAGGCTGATGCCTTCGATTGCCTGCGTGACCTTGTTGAAGTGCGGCAGGTCGATGGAGCGGAAGAACAGGTCGTCGATGTTCAGGCGTTGCGGCTCTTTTTCGAACACCTTGAACTTGTCGCTGCTCGGTGGCGGGGTTTCCGGCACCACGGACTCGGCGTAGGCAATCGCCACGGGGCCGGCCAGGCTCATGAACAGGTCGTTGGCGTCCAGGCGAATGGTTTCGCCGATGTCGATGCCGGCGCGACGGAAATAGTTCTGGTCGTAGTCGGTGGTTACCGCCTGCGCTGTCAGAATGTTGAAGATCTGCTGTGAGATGTACTGGTTGGCGTGCTTTTCCATGGCATTGACATCAATGTTCTGGATGTTGCCGTCATCGCTTTCTTCGGCGTAACGCATGATGTCGTTGGAGATCAGCATCATCGCGTTCCATGGGCGGATACGGCCCATGACGCTGGCTTCGCTACTGTCTTCGTTGGCGAAGTTGTAGGAGAAGTCCCACTCTTCCGACAGGTATTTGCACAACAAGCGACCGGCGTTGATGTGCAGCGCCTCGGACATTTCGCTGCGGTGATCGGAAATATTGGGCAGTACGCAAATGCCGCTGGTGAAGATCGGTTCGAAGACGAAGGAATGACCGCTCTTGCTGTCGTGCTCGTCCATCGGCTTGGTGTCGAATGTCTTGTTCATGTACGAGTGCTGCTGGGCCAGGCCGAACTCCGAGGCCATGCGCGAACCGGTACCGCCGCCGGCACTGAAGATCGAGAAATACAGGCGCGACTGGTTGGCCTTGATGCCGCAACTGTCGATCAGGTACGAGTGAATCATCTTCCAGTCAGGGCTGGAGAAGCGCTGGGTGTCCTTGTTCAGGATGATCTTGGCCAGGTACTGGCCGAGGATCGGCGCGTTACCGGCGCCACCGGCGTGGACTTCCGACAAGTCCATGATTTTCATTTTGCTGTAGTCGCGCAAAAAGCCGCTTTTTTCGCCCTTGCGCGAGAAACGGATGCGACCGGCGATGTCCTTGTCCAGGTCGCCGAGCATCACCAGCGGCTCGACCAGAAACACCGGTTTGCTGGCCTTGTTCGTCCCCAGGCGCAGGTTGTTGCGGATCCATTGCGCCGGGCTGTAGCCCTTTTCGGCGTAGCGTTTGTCCGGCGACAGACGGTCTTCGTTGTTGAATTCGTTGAGGTAGAACTTGCGGGCGTTGTACACCAGCTCCGCGACGTCCAGTGCGATGTTCGAACCACAGCGGCCCAGGCCGATCAGGCACACCGAAGGGAATTCCTGATCGCTGTGCTGTTCGTTGTCGCCTTCCAGATGGGGCGGGCGCGGGAACACCAAGTCGCGCAGGCCGTCGAGGTTGTCGAGGATGCGGTCGGTATTGGTTTCGGTGAAGTACAGGTATTGCTGAGTCGCCAGCGGACGCGACGGGGTCAATGGCTTCGACGCTGAGGGGCTGTTCGCCGCGGGGCTCAGGGTCAGGTCGGATACCGCGGTGGCCGGATTATTTTTAGAAGTCATTGTGCGCCATATACCTGGACTGGTCGGCTCGGCGACAAGTGTCATCGAGTCATCACGGAATGAGATCTCGCGTCTTTTTGCAGCGCGAATGTAGCCCAAGCGTCAGGGTCTTGGCCTGTGCGTCGCTCGGGGGAATCCTTTCCTTAATCATGATGAATCGGCCAATATTCGATGATCTTTAATCAAAAGGAGGCTAAATGATGGCAACGTTGCCAGCGCTGGGGTTTGCCGGAATCGGTTTGATGGGCTTGCCAATGTGCCGACGCCTGTTGGCGGCGGGTTATCCGCTGACGGTGTGGAACCGTAACCCTGACAAGTGCGCAGTGCTGGTCGAGGCCGGCGCGCGGCAAGTGGCGACACCGGCCGAACTGTGCCGACACGCGGACCTGGTGATGTTGTGCTTGGCCGACACAGTTGTTGTACGTGAGGTGGTGTTTGGCGCGGCAGGCGTTGCCGAGGGGGCGAAAAGCGGCCAGCTACTGGTGGATTTTTCCAGCCTGGAGCCCACCGCGACGCGGGAAATGGCGAACTCATTGGCCAGTAAAACTGGTATGAGTTGGCTCGATGCGCCGGTCTCCGGCGGGGTGGTCGGCGCCGAGGCCGGCAGCCTGGCGATCATGGTCGGTGGCGAGGCGGCAGACCTTGAGCGCGTGCGGCCGGTGTTGTTGACCCTTGGCCAGCGTGTGACCCACATGGGCGCCGTCGGTGCGGGGCAGGTGACCAAGGCCTGCAATCAGATGATCGTGGCGTGCAATGCCCTGGTCATTGCCGAAGTGGTGGCCTTGGCCGAGCGTTCCGGGGTCGACGCCCGCTTGATCGCCGAGGCGCTCGCCGGTGGCTTCGCCGATTCAAAACCGCTGCAGATTCTTGCGCCGCAAATGGCCGACAGCCGTTTCGAACCGGTGAAGTGGCACGTACGCACGCTGCTCAAGGATCTGGACACCGCCGTGAAATTTTCCCGCGAACAGGGTTCGGCCACACCGATCAGCGGATTGGCCGCACAACTGATGCGCCTCCATGGGGGGCAGGGCTTCCTTGAAAAGGATCCGTCGACGCTAGTGCAGTTATACCGCGAGCCAGACTCAAAGGATTGAAGGTGTGCATGTGCTTGCGCTGATTGATTTCGGCCAGCACTGGACGCAGCTCGGCCAGCGGTACCGGATGGCTGAGCAGGTAGCCCTGAACGAAATCGCAGCCATGGCGTTCGAGAAAGTCGTATTGCTCGAAGGTTTCGACGCCTTCGGTGACGACCTGCAAATGCAGGGTATGGGCCATGACGATAATGGCCTGGACGATTTCCATGTCCTGGGTGGCCTTGGGAATGTCCTGAATAAACGAGCGGTCGATCTTCAACGTATTTAATGGCAGGCGCCTGAGGTAGGCCAGGGATGAATAGCCGGTGCCGAAGTCATCGATCGACAACGAGACCCCGAGGGCGCGAATCTGGCGCAGCAACACCAGGGTGTTGCTGATATTGCCCATCAGCGCATTCTCGGTGACTTCCAGTTCCAGCCGGTGTGGTGCCACCCCGAAGGCGTGCAGGGCGTGTTCGATTTCATTGGCCAGTTCTTCTCGCGCCAGGTTCAGGGGCGAGCAATTCACCGCGATTTTGAGTTCTTCGCAATCGTGGCGGGACAGCTCGCCCAAGTCCTCGCAGGCCTTGCGCAGCACCCAGTTGTCCAGCTCGGCGATCAGGCCGTTCGCTTCGGCAATGGCGATGAACCGATCGGGCGTGAGCAATCCGTGAACCGGATGTTGCCAGCGAATCAGCGCTTCAAGTTTGGTGACCTGGCCGATTCTCAGGTCATAAATCGGTTGGTAATACAGCATCAACCCGGTGTCTTCGCGCAGGGCGTGACGCAGTTCTTCTTCGAGTTGCAACTCCAGGGTGGCTCGGGTTTTCAGGTTTGAACTGAAAAAATGCAGGGCATTACGACCGCAATCCTTGGACTGGTAGAGCGCCAGGTCGGCGTTTTTCAGCAGTTCTTCGCAGGTCTTGCCGTCTTCGGGAAACAGGCTGATGCCGATGCTGGTGGTCATGACCATGCGCCGTCCGGACAACTCGATGGGCTCCTTCATTTTCAGCATGATGCGCTGGGCCATTTGCCGCGCTTCTTCACGGTCATACAGGGTGATCAGGATGCAGAATTCGTCGCCTCCGAAGCGCGCCACCACGTCTTCATGGCTGCGCACTGCAGCCTTGATGTGGCTGGCCAGAACTTTAAGCAATTCGTCACCGGCGTCATGGCCGAGGCTGTCATTGATCCGCTTGAAATGGTCGATGTCGAGGAACATCACCGCCAGCATGCCGCCTTCATTGGTTTTCTCAATGAGTTTCTCGGCGAAGATCTGGTTGAAGCCTCGTCGGTTGATCAGGTTGGTCAAGGGGTCGTAATGCGCCACCTGTTGCAGCGACATGCGTGCCTGATCCAGTTGGCTGAGCAGGGCGTTGACCCGTTGCAGGTCATGCTCTTTGTGTTGCAGTTTCTTGTCCGCCCATGCAGCGCTGATGCCGCTGCCGATGATCAGCAGCGTCATTACCGCTACCGTCAGCCCCAGTTGCAGGTGGTTGTTGTCGCTGGGCAGGGGCTCAAGGCTGCCAACGGGCAGCACCAGGCTGAATGCCGCCATGCCGGTGAAATGCATGCTCACGATGCCGGCTCCGAGCACCAGGCTGGCGGTGTATTTGAGCAATTGATGAAACACGCCGGCGCCATCGCGCAGGTGACTGGAAATCAACAGGGCGGCCAGGCTGGCCCCGATGGCGATTACAATGGAAAGCACGAACAGCACGGGTTGGTAGTAGGCCATCGCATTCGAGCGCAGGGCGGCCATGCCCACGTAATGCATGGTTGCGATGCCCAGGCCAATCCACACTGCGGCCCGCAGGTATTGCCAGAAATTCAGCTGCGGATGACTGAGGGTGTGCATGGCCAGCCACGAGGCGGTCAGGGCGAACAACAGCGAGAGCAGGGTAGTGGGCAAGTGGTAATGGATTTCGATCGGCGCCTGGAACGCCAGCATGCTGATGAAATGCATGGCCCAGATACCGCCCGCCAGACACCCGGCACCGACCCAGCGCCAGAGTCGTTGGGAGGCAGGTTTTTCCACATGGCCGACTCGCTCGGTCATGCCCAGCGTGGCGAAACCGGTCGCGCAAGCCACTAGATAGGCCAGCAACACCAAAAACGGGTTATGGGTGCAATCGAGTATGACCTGTCCGCTCTCTGGCAGCCCGGTCATGAAATGCAAACCAAGCCACTCCATAGCATGCCCCATCTCTGAATCATCCTGGCCTGCGCCATGCGCGCTGGCGAATGCTTGCAGTATAGAGGCCTTGCACGGAGCGCAAGAGGTGATGGCACGGTGACGCCAATAATTTTGGTATTAGCGTGATAGCGATTGGCGCTAAGTCTCAAGCGCTCCGTTCATAAGGCATTTCGAACTCCGGTTGCAGGGCTGGCAACCCGAACGCGGCCCGGGCCGCGTCGCAATCCACGTTCACCTCACCATTGGCCCATGAGGCGTCGAACTCCCGGCAGGTGCTGGAGCGCTGATCGTAAATCGAGCACTGCACGGTGCTGCCCACCTCACCCACCAGCCCGACGCAGCGGGTCGGTTTGCAGTCTGTGCCGAGCATGGCCACCCGGCTGGGACTGATGGGCGCGACCAGTTCATCGGGCACCGTCCCCCCTGCCGAGATGCATTCACCCCAGAAAAAAGACACGCGAAAATGAGAACAGCAGGCACCGCAATTCAGACACGGACTGGCTTCGGACATGGGCGATAGTCAAAGAGGGATGGGGGACACGGTGGGCAGACAAGGCCGCTATTCTAGGCTTTGCCTTGGGCTTGGGAAGGGGGGGACAGAGGTATTTTTCAATGGTCGGTCGGGTCATGGAAAACACCGCCATTCCCCTGTGGGAGCGGGCTTGCTCGCGAAGGCGGCGTGTCAGTCGGCATCATCGTAGGCCGGTACACCGCCTTCGCGAGCAAGCCCGCTCCCACAAGGTATTGTGGCGTTTGGGAGGGGGCGGTTGCCATGGGCTGATATCAGGCTGGCGAATGATGACAGACACGCCGCGCGCGCCTGACTAGATTGCAGTTTCCGGGGGCAGCGACGCCTTCATAACAATAAAAGAGACGGACCCATGCAGAACTCGACCCAAGCGGCGAATGCCTGGCGCATTCTGTTCCTGCTGTTCCTGGCCAACCTGTTCAACTTCTTCGATCGCACCATCCCGGCCATCATCATCGAGCCGATCCGCATGGAATGGCACCTCAGCGACTTTCAACTGGGGATCATCGGCACCGCATTCACCATCGTTTACGCCATTGCCGGCCTGCCCCTTGGGCGATTGGCCGATACCGGTTCGCGCAGCAAACTGATGGGCTGGGGCCTGGCAACATGGAGCGGGCTGACTGCGGTCAACGGGCTGGTGGGCAGTTTCTGGAGTTTCCTGATCGTGCGCATGGGCATCGGCATCGGTGAAGCCAGTTACGCGCCGGCCGCCAACTCGCTGATCGGCGATTTGTTCCCGGCTCATCGTCGGGCTCGGGCCATGGGCATTTTCATGCTGGGTCTTCCGCTGGGGTTACTGCTGGCGTTCTTCACCATCGGCTGGATGGTCAAGACGTTCGACAGCTGGCGCGCGCCGTTCTTTATCGCGGCGGTGCCGGGGCTGATCCTGGCGGTGTTCATGTTCTTCATCAAAGAGCCAAAACGCGGCGCGGCGGAAAGCGTGCAAGTGTCTCAGGAGCGCGTGGACCGGCCGATCCGTCGAGTGCTGGCGGTACCGACTTTCCTGTGGCTGGTCATGGCGGGGCTGTGTTTCAACTTCGCGACTTATGCCTGCAACTCGTTTCTGGTGCCGATGCTGCAGCGATATTTCCTGATGCCGTTGCAGGAGGCAGCGGTGGCGACCGGGGTGATCGTCGGGGTGACCGGGCTGTTCGGCCTGACGCTCGGCGGCTGGATCGCCGACAAGATTCACCAACGCGTGGCCAATGGGCGGCTGCTGTTCGCGGCGTTCAGCCTGATCATTTCGACCGTGTGTACCGCTTGGGCCCTGCACGCCGGACGCATCGAGATCGGGGTGTTTGTCGCGGTGTTCAGCCTGGGTTGGTTATTTGCTTACAACTTCTATACCTGCGTGTACACGGCGATTCAGGACGTGGTCGAACCGCGTTTGCGGGCCACGGCGATGGCGCTGTTCTTTGCCGGTCTGTATTTGCTGGGTGGGGGATTGGGGCCGGTGGTGGTTGGCGGATTGTCGGATCACTTCGCCCACAGCGCGATGCTCTCGGCTGGTGCCGAACAGATGACCGAGGCGTACAAAGCGGTCGGTCTGCATGACGCGATGTACCTGATTCCAGTGGCCCTGTTCTTTACCATGGTGTTTCTGTTTTTGGCCTCGCGGTGTTTTGTCAGGGATGCCAAGCGGATGAAGGAGGGGTTGGAGGCGGTGGTTGAGCCTGCGGGTTCTGCGGTGACTGCCTAATCGCCTTCGCGAGCAAGCCCGCTCCCACATTCGACCGAGTTCTTCCAGGGAAAATGCACTCGAATGTGGGAGCGGGCTTGCTCGCGAAGAGGCCATCAGCAACACCACAACAATCAAGCAGAAAAAAAGGCCCGCATCGCTGCGGGCCTTCTTGTTTCAGCGGTGGAGCAGGAGATTAACCCGCCACCAACACCCGAATCGCTTCCAGTCGCAGCGCAGCCTTGTCGAGCATGGCCAGGCCTTGCTCACGTTGCTTGCGCAGGGCAACCAGTTCGCTGTCGCGCACGGTCGGGTTGACCGCTTGCAACGCGGTCAGGCGTGCCAGTTCTTCGTCGGTATCCGCCGCCAGACGACGTTGCGCCTCGGCCACGCGTTCGGCGTGACGCGGGGTGATTTTCTCTTCGCCAGCGTTGATCCGTGGTGTCAGCTGGTCGCGCTGGGCCTGGATGAACTTGTTGGCGCTGGCGCGGGGCACGCTTTCCAGTTGATCGTTCAGGGTTTCGAACGACACCCGGGTCGACAGGTCGTTGCCGTTGGCATCGAGCAGGCAGCGCAGGGCGGCCGGCGGCAGGTAACGGCCCAGTTGCAGCGAGCGCGGAGCAACCACTTCGCTGACGTAGAGCAGTTCCAGCAACACGGTGCCCGGTTTCAGCGCCTTGTTCTTGATCAGCGCCACGGCGGTGTTGCCCATCGAGCCGGAAAGGACCAGGTCCATGCCGCCTTGAACCATCGGGTGTTCCCAGGTGATGAATTGCATGTCTTCGCGAGACAGCGCCTGGTTGCGGTCGTAGGTGATGGTCACGCCTTCGTCGTCGCCCAGCGGGAAGCTGGCGTCGAGCATTTTTTCGCTTGGCTTGAGGATCAGCGCGTTTTCCGAATGGTCTTCGCTGTCGATGCCAAAGGCGTCAAACAGGGTTTCCATGTAGATCGGCAGGGCGAACTGATCGTCTTGTTCGAGGATGTCCTCGACCAGCGCATCACCTTCGCCAGCGCCGCCGGAGTTGAGTTCCAGCAAGCGGTCGCGACCGGTGTGCAGTTCGGCTTCCAGACGCTCACGTTCGGTGCGGGCTTCGTCGATCAGCGCCTGCCACTCGCCATCGTCGGCGTTTTCCAGCAGCGGCAGCAGGCGCGGGCCGAACTGATGCTGCAAGGCGTTGCCGGTCGGGCAGGTGTTGAGGAACGCGTTCAGCGCCTCGTGATACCACTGGTACAGCCGCTCTTGCGGGCTGGTTTCCAGGTACGGCACGTGCAGCTCGATGATGTGCTTCTGACCGATCCGGTCGAGGCGACCGATACGCTGCTCCAGCAGGTCCGGGTGCGACGGCAGATCGAACAGCACCAGATGGTGCGAGAACTGGAAGTTGCGACCTTCACTGCCGATTTCCGAGCAGATCAGCACCTGCGCACCAAATTCTTCGTCGGCGAAGTAGGCGGCGGCGCGGTCACGCTCGAGGATGTTCATGCCTTCGTGGAAGACCGTGGCCGGAATGCCGGAACGTACGCGCAAGGCGTCTTCCAGGTCCATGGCGGTTTCGGCGTGGGCGCAGATCACCAGCACTTTGGTGCGCTTGAGCATTTTCAGGGTGTCGATCAGCCACTCGACACGCGGGTCAAATTTCCACCAGCGCTCTTCTTCGTTGGCGTCCGGCTGGGCCTGGAAGCTGACTTCCGGGTACAGCTCGGCGTGATCGCCCAATGGCAGTTCGAGGTATTCGGCCGGGCACGGCAGCGGGTACGGGTGCAGTTTGCGCTCCGGGAAACCCTGCACGGCGGCGCGGGTATTACGGAACAGCACGCGGCCGGTGCCATGACGGTCCAGCAGTTCGCGGACCAGACGGGCGCTGGCTTCGGTGTCGCCATCATTGACGGCGGTCAGCAGGGCTTCGCCTTCGTTGCCGAGGAAACCGTGGATAGTCTTGTGCGCTTCAGGCGACAGACGCCCTTTGTCCAGCAGCTCCTGAACGGCTTCGGCCACCGGGCGATAGTTTTCGCTCTCGGCGCGGAAGGCGTGCAGGTCATGGAAACGGTTCGGGTCGAGCAGGCGCAGACGCGCGAAGTGACTGTCCTGACCCAGTTGTTCCGGAGTCGCGGTCAGCAGCAAGACGCCGGGAATGACTTCGGCCAGTTGCTCCACCAGCGAATACTGAGGGCTGACCTGATCTTCGTGCCACACCAGGTGGTGCGCTTCGTCGACCACCAGCAAATCCCAGCCGGCCGCGAACAACGCGTCCTGGGCCTTCTCGTCATCTACCAGCCATTCGAGTGCAACCAGTGCGAGCTGGGTGTCTTCGAACGGGTTGGCGGCATCGCTTTCGATGAAGCGTTCTTCGTCGAACAGCGCGACTTGCAGGTTGAAACGGCGGCGCATCTCCACCAGCCACTGGTGCTGGAGGTTTTCCGGCACCAGGATCAATACGCGACTGGCGCGGCCCGAAAGCAGTTGGCGATGGATCACCAGACCGGCTTCGATGGTCTTGCCCAGGCCCACTTCGTCTGCCAGCAGAACCCGCGGCGCGATGCGGTCGGCGACTTCACGGGCAATGTGCAACTGGTGCGCGATCGGTTGCGCACGCACGCCGCCCAGGCCCCAGAGCGAGGACTGCAATTGGCGGCTGGTGTGTTCCAGGGTGTTGTATCGCAGGGAGAACCAGGCGAGCGGGTCGATCTGTCCGGCGAACAGACGGTCGCTGGCCAGACGGAACTGAATGAAGTTCGATAGCTGGGTTTCCGGAAGCGTGACCACTTCGTTCTGCGCGTTGAGGCCGTGGTAGACCAGCAGGCCATCGACGTCGTCGACCTCCTGGACGGTCAGCTTCCAGCCTTCGAAGTGAGTGATGCTGTCACCCGGCGAAAACCGCACGCGGGTGAGGGGCGCATTCCGTAGCGCGTACTGGCGAGTCTCGCCAGTGGCCGGGTAGAGCACGGTCAACAAGCGGCCGTCCTGTGCCAGAACGGTGCCCAAACCCAGCTCGGCTTCGCTGTCACTGATCCAGCGTTGCCCCGGTTGATACTGCTGCGCCATGCTGCCTGACTCCCACCTTGAAAAAGCGGGCTATCTTAACGGAATGAGCCTTCAGGACCAAAGGATTACATGCGCGCGCTGATGGAGGAGGCGAACTTTTCGGGAGATGAAGATCAAAAGATCGCAGGCTGCGCCAACTCCTACGGTGCCAGGCGGGTCACAAGTTTGCGACCGATGGCTCAAGTCGCCATTCCCGCAGCCGACAGCCTGCAGACAGGAGACTAACAATATGCTGCCACCGATGCTCCCCTTGAGCGCCGTACCGATCACGTCACAGCAGGATCCGATTCGCCAGCGCCCGGATATTCCGCCCGTGGTGCCGGTGCAGGAAAGCTCCAACGAAAGCACCATCGACCTGCAAAAACGCGATCCGGAAGAGGCAGGCCTGCAGCTGCGCGAGGAACAGCGTCGGCAACAGGAGCGGGAGCGCCGCCGTCGTGAGGCCGATGAGGACCCTGAAGAACATCTGGCAATTCCCGGCAATGAGCTCAATGCCGACAACACCGTACCGGTGGTGCCGTTGATGGAGGATCAGCCGCGTCAGGGGTTGTGGGTCGATATCGAAATCTGAATGTCGGATCACTGGTCAGCGCCCGCGCCAGACCGCATTATTGGCGTAATCCTGTCGCCTTTACCGGCAGTTGAATTCATTTCCAAGCGATGCACTGAACGCCATGAGCCAAGATGACAAGCTGATCGACCTCAACACCGAACGCGCCAAGCGGGTTCATGACCTTAATGAAAAGCGCTTGAATGAAGTACGCCAGGCGTTCGAGCAGGCGATGCCGTTGGGCAAAGCGAAGAAAAAGCCGAAGAACAAACCGAAAAAGCGTTGAAACACCCTGCATCGGTTGATGCAGGTCAGTTATTTCCCTTCCTTTTACGCCCGTCTCGGGCGGCATTGATCCCGGTCAATTTTCTCTCCTGCCCAATTGGTTAACTTAGCCCCATCGCAACAGGGCAAGTGCAGGAGGCCAGTCATGTTTTTTGACAACGTGGTGATCGCCGGAGTGCTGACTGTCGGCCTCATGGTTCTGTTTTTTGCAGGGTTTGGATTTTTTATCTGGAAGGATTCGCATAAGCGGAAAAAACCGTAGGGTCTTTCTGGAGCAATGAGCACGCAAGGCATTTTGGGCGACTTCGGTCGCCCTTTTTTTTGCCTGCAAAAATCTGTCGGATGTACATAGAGCTACTGTGGGAGCGGGCTTGCTCGCGAAGGCGTCAGGTCAGCCAACATCAATGTTGAATGACACACCGCTTTCGCGAGCAAGCCCGCTCCCACATTTGATTTGTGGTGTCTTTTTGGAAGATTGCAATAAAAAAGGCGCGAACCTCACGGAACGCGCCTTTTTTGTGCCACTGCGTATCAGCTACCCAGTGCTTTCGACGCCAGCCAGAACAGGCCGGCCGACAGGGCCACGGTAGCTGGCAGGGTCAGGACCCAGGCCAGCAGGATGGTTCTGACGGTGCCGCCTTGCAGGCCGCTTTTGTTCGCGACCATGGTACCGGCTACGCCTGAAGACAGGACGTGGGTGGTGGAAACCGGCAGGCTGAAGATGTTCGCCGCGCCGATCATGCACGCTGTGGTGATCTGCGCCGACATGCCTTGGGCATAGGTCATGCCTTGCTTGCCGATTTTCTCGCCGATGGTCAGGACCACGCGTTTCCAACCGACCATGGTACCTAGGCCGAGGGCCAGGGCGACCGCCAGAATCACCCAGAACGGGGCATATTCGGTGGTGGTGGTCAGGTCCTTGCGCAGTTTGTCCAGGTCAGCCTTTTCACGGGCAGCGAGGCCTGGCAGCTTGGCGACTTTCTTCGCGGTGTCGTCCAGGCAGAGCAGGTAGCGACGTACTTCGATGCGGCTTTCCGACGGCAACGAATGGTAGTCGGCTACACCTTTAAGGGTGCCCAGCAGCGCTGAAATGGTCGGTTCGGTCTGTTGCGGGTTGCAACGGAATTTCTCCGGCAGATCGCCTTTCACGCTTTTGCCCAGTGCCAGGAACTCACCCAGGGATTCGCGGTTGCGCTCGTAGAACTGGCTCAGGTGCAGGGTCGCATCGCGAGTACGTTCGATCTGGTAGGTGGTGCTATTCAGGTCGAGAACGAACTGCGCCGGCACGATGCCGATCAGCACCAGCATGATCAGGCCGATACCTTTCTGGCCATCGTTCGAGCCGTGTACGAAGCTGACAGCCATCGCCGAAATCACCAGCACCAGACGGTTCCAGAATGGCGGGTGTTTCTTGTCGTCGATCTTGCGGCGCTGTTCCGGTGTCTTGTGCATCTTGGACAGCGGACGCCACCATTTAAGACTGATCAGCACCAGGGCTGCGATCAGGAAACCGGCCATTGGCGAGAACACCAGGGAGGCACCGATATCGATCGCCTTCTGCCAGTTCACGCCATCGGCCAACGGAATATCGTTGATCAGGGCGTTGGCCAGGCCGACACCGAGGATCGAACCGATCAGCGTATGAGAGCTGGAGGCGGGGATACCGAAATACCAGGTGCCCAGGTTCCAGGTGATGGCGGCGGCGAGCAACGAGAACACCATGGCCAGTCCGTGACCGGTGTTCACATTGATCAGCAGTTCTACCGGCAGCAAATGGACGATGGCATACGCCACGCCCACACCGCCCAGCAGCACGCCGAGGAAGTTGAACACACCGGAAAAGAACACCGCCAGATGAGGCGGCATGGCTTTGGTGTAGATAACAGTGGCCACCGCGTTTGCGGTGTCATGAAAGCCGTTGATGAACTCGAAGGCGAGGACAAAGGCCAGGGCGAGCAAGAGGCTCACAAGCACCCAAGCATCCAGTCCGCTGAATAAATCGATCATGAAGGTTTTCTGACCCGGTCGTAAGGGGGCGCGATTATGCCAGAAAAGATGGGTAATCGATGCACTAGCTGCTCATCGGTTACATTCTTCAACGAATTATTTTGTGGCAATCCCCCAGTCCCCAGGTTTTTTCAGGGTTTTACAAGTCATTGAATTCGCTTGCAAAGGCTGTAGCCACAAGGATTTCTCCCGGCAGGGCGAGAGGCTTGAACGCGTGTATGAAATATCTGAGAAGAAGGTCGGACAGGAGCCATTTACCTCATCCAATGGATGAGGGGACCGCCGCCCGCTTGTAGCGGGCGCGAAAAGCATCATCGATACAGCCCGCTTTTAACAGGTGTAGATGCAGGCTCTTGAAAGAATTCAAACCGAGGCAGTCATGGCTCTTCGGCTTTGAGTTCCTTTTCCATCTTCTGCAATTCCTGGGAGAAGGCCTGGTCCTGAACGGTGGCGCGTTTGCGCCAGGGTTTGCGTTCGGGTTCGGGCTGAGCGGCGTAGGTGGTGACTTCCCCGCCGTAAACTTCCTTGTAACGTTGTTCCTGGCGCTCAAGTTCCGCGCGCAGTTCGTCTTTCGTCACAGTGCTACCTGATTGAGTTGAGATTAATTCTGGTGAAACGCGCTGCATCGATTTATTGACCACGCTCGTTGAAGGGACAATGCCTGACACGGCATCGTTCCCTCGGAGCAATCAATTCGTCCTTGTTGCAGGCGGCCACGGCACCAGAGAAAAACAGCTGACGTAGCATCAGTCTCCTGTTTCAGCGAGCGCGTTGGCGGAGCATATGAAATGAGCGTCAGGCGCTTGCTGCGGACAGCGGCAATGGATATTGCGCTGCCGGTTGGCGAAATCGGCACGTAAAAAACCGGTCGCCACTGAGATGCATTATAGCGGTCGATCCGAAGAACACTATCTCTTGAGAGTTAAAAGTAGTTCCTCGTGTGTGATTGTTTTGTTACTCGCAAACTTTTACCGGTAACTACGGTGCCGTGATGCCAGTTACAGCGGTGACTTTCTGGCGCCATTAAGCCGAACGAATTAGTACACCGAAGCTCCTTTAAAACGTGACCGAAAATAACAAACATATTGCAGGGGGATGAAAGCAGTAGGGCTCACTATAAGCAACCACTGATTGCGATTATCGGCCCATGGTTCGATAATCGCCCAATCTTGGTGGCCGGTGGCTTGTGTATCAGACCGGGAGCCGCTTGTAATAGTCGCTGATCCGTGTGGGAAACAACCGATATGAACGATCAAATGCGCAATTCCTTCGCTTCAGTGGCACCGCCGATCGTTGCCTCGCCCGCCAAGCGAATCCAGGCGCTGACCGGTGACCCGGATTTCATGACCTCCCTGGCCCGTGGCTTGGCGGTGGTGCAAGCGTTCCAGGAGCGCAAGCGGCACCTGACCATTGCGCAGATCAGCCATCGCACGGAAATTCCCCGCGCCGCTGTGCGACGTTGCCTGCATACCCTGATCAAGCTCGGCTACGCCACCACCGACGGACGCACCTATTCGCTGTTGCCCAAAGTACTGACCCTGGGCCATGCCTATTTGTCGTCGACGCCATTGGCGGTTTCTGCCCAGCCGTATCTGGACCGCATGAGCGAGCAACTGCATGAGGCCTGCAACATGGCCACGCTGGAGGGCGATGACATTTTGTACATTGCACGCTCGGCGACCACCCAGCGGCTGATTTCCGTCGACCTTTCGGTGGGCGGGCGATTGCCGGCCTATTGCACGTCCATGGGCAGGATTCTTCTCGCCGCGCTGGACGACACGTCACTGCGTGAATACCTCGACCATGCAGAGCTGCAAGCCAAGACCAGTCGCACGTTGCATACCCCCGAGGCATTGCTCGAATGCCTGCAAGAGGTACGGCAGCAAGGCTGGTGCATCGTTGATCAGGAATTGGAGCAGGGCCTGCGCTCAATTGCCGTGCCGGTGTACGACGCGTCCGGCCAAGTGGTGGCGGCCTTAAACGTCAGCACCCACGCCGGCCGGGTCAGTCGCAACGAGTTGGAGCAACGTTTCTTGCCAGGCCTGTTAAGTGCCAGTCGTGACCTGAGCGCGCAACTCTTTGCCTAAGCTGTTCGATAAACGCACAGAGTCGCGTTTATCGAATTGACGCTCTTTCCCTTGGATCATTAATGTCGCGGCAGCGTCATCCGGCACTATGGGTCTTCAGTCAGTCGCCGGATCACGCCCCAATAATAATGAGAAGAGGCATCGTCATGCGCACGTTTCCCGACTGTCGCTGTTTCCATCGGTTTAGCTGCCGAAACCGGATTGCCTGATCCCGACCTCCTTTCTTGTCATAGCGTCAGCCCCGGCTGGCACCTGTTCGACTGCGTTCTTTGCGTGGAATAAAAATAATGAACCAGCCTCAGTCTGCTGTAGGAAACTGCCTCGACGTACAGTCCTTCATCAACACTCAACCCATTTCGCGCTACCAATGGCGGGTGGTGATTCTATGTTTCCTGATTGTTTTCCTCGATGGCCTCGACACCGCGGCCATGGGTTTTATCGCGCCGGCACTGTCCCAGGACTGGGGCATCGATCGCGCCAGTCTCGGCCCGGTGATGAGTGCGGCGTTGATCGGGATGGTCTTCGGCGCTTTGGGTTCCGGGCCATTGGCTGACCGCTTCGGGCGAAAAGTCGTACTGGTGGGCGCGGTGTTGGTGTTCGGCGCTTTCAGCCTGGCGTCGGCCTATAGCACCAACGTCGATCAACTGCTGGTACTGCGATTCCTCACCGGCCTGGGCCTGGGCGCCGGCATGCCGAACGCCACCACGCTGCTGTCCGAATACACCCCGGAGCGCAAAAAATCCCTGCTGGTGACCAGCATGTTCTGCGGCTTCAACCTTGGCATGGCCGGGGGCGGGTTCATCTCGGCCAAACTGATCCCGGCCTTCGGCTGGCACAGTCTGTTGATGATCGGCGGGATTCTGCCGTTGATCCTCGCTGTCGTCTTGCTGTTCTGGTTGCCGGAATCGGCACGTTACCTGGTGGTGCGCAATCGTGGCACGGACAAAGTGCGCAAGGCCTTGGCGCCGATCGACCCGACGGTGGTGGCTCAGGCTTCGAGCTTCAGCGTGCCGGAACAGAAAACCGTGAAGGCGCGCAATGTGTTTGCGGTGATCTTCTCCGGGACTTACAGCACTGGCACGTTGTTGCTGTGGCTGACGTACTTCATGGGCCTGGTGATCGTTTACCTGCTGACCAGTTGGTTGCCGACGCTGATGCGTGACAGCGGCGCGAGCATGGAGCAGGCGGCGTTCATTGGTGCGCTGTTCCAGTTCGGTGGGGTGTTGAGCGCAGTGGGTGTGGGCTGGGCGATGGACCGGTTCAATCCGCACAAGGTCATCGGCATTTTCTACTTATTCGCCGGGGTATTTGCCTACGCGGTAGGGCAGAGCCTGGGCAGCATCACATTGCTGGCAACCCTGGTGCTGGTAGCCGGGATGTGTGTCAACGGCGCGCAATCGGCGATGCCGTCGCTGGCGGCGCGGTTTTACCCGACTCAAGGGCGGGCAACCGGTGTGTCATGGATGCTCGGGATTGGCCGCTTCGGCGCGATCCTCGGTGCGTGGATGGGCGCAACGTTGCTGGGCCTGGGCTGGAACTTCGAACAGGTGCTGACGGCGCTGGTGATTCCGGCCGCATTGGCGACCACGGCGGTGGTGATCAAGGGCATGGTCAGCCATGCGGATGCGACCTGAGGGCAAGTTTCAGATTCTTCAGCGAGGCTGATGGCCTCTTCGCGGGCAAGCCTCGCTCCTACGGAAATGTATGGTCGCGGATATCACGCGCATCCCGTAGGAGCGAGGCTTGCCCGCGAAGCTTTTAGGGATCGGTAGCGAGACAACAATCTGTTCGATAAACGAACACTCAGTCGATTATCGGATTGTTTAGCGTTTTTCAGGGGCTTAACCTTCAGTCATTCCGGCGCCGAACCTCGCGCCTTTTTCTACCACTGTCGGTTCATAAGAAAACGGGAGCCTGCCCCATGGCTGAAATCCTTTCGCTGCATGACGCGGTAAAGCAGTTCGTCAACGACGGCGATACCGTCGCGCTCGAAGGCTTTACTCACCTGATTCCTACGGCGGCGGGTCACGAAATCATCCGCCAGGGCAAGAAAGATCTGACCCTGGTGCGGATGACGCCCGACTTGATCTACGACCAATTGATCGGTGCCGGTTGTGCTCGCAAGCTGATTTTCTCCTGGGGCGGTAACCCAGGTGTGGGCTCGCTGCACCGTCTGCGTGACGCGGTCGAAAGGCAGTGGCCGCATGCGCTGGAAATCGAAGAGCACAGTCACGCCGACCTGGCCAATGCCTACGTCGCGGGCGCTTCGGGCTTACCGTTCGCGGTGCTGCGCGCCTACGCCGGTTCCGACCTGCCGAAGGTCAACCCGCTGATCAAAACCGTCACGTGCCCGTTCACCGGCGAAGTGTTGGCGGCGGTGCCGTCGGTGCGACCGGACATCACCGTGATTCACGCGCAGAAAGCCGACCGCAAAGGCAACGTGCTGCTCTGGGGCATTCTCGGTGTGCAGAAAGAAGCGGCGCTGGCCGCCAAGCGCTGCATCGTCACTGTTGAAGAAATCGTCGACGACCTCAACGCACCGATGAACGCTTGCGTGCTGCCGACCTGGGCCTTGAGCGCGGTCTGCCATGTGCCGGGTGGCGCGCATCCGTCCTACGCCCACGGTTACACCGAACGCGACAACCGCTTCTATCAAGCCTGGGACCCGATTGCCCGCGACCGTGAAACCTTCACCGCGTGGATCAACGAGTACATCCACGGTTGCGCTGACTTCAGTGAGTTCCAGGCCAAGCTGGCCGCTGCTTCGGAGGCCAAGTAATGACTTACACCACCAATGAAATGATGACCGTCGCCGCCGCCCGCCGTCTGAAAAACGGTTCGGTATGCTTCGTCGGCATCGGCCTGCCGTCGAAAGCCGCCAACCTGGCACGTCTGACTTCCTCGCCAGATGTCGTCCTGATCTATGAATCGGGTCCGATCGGTGCCAAGCCCAGCGTACTGCCGTTGTCGATCGGCGACGGTGAACTGGCGGAAACCGCCGACACTGTCGTCCCGACCGGTGAGATTTTTCGCTACTGGTTGCAGGGCGGGCGCATCGACGTCGGTTTCCTCGGTGCTGCGCAAGTCGACCGTTTCGGCAACATCAACACCACGGTGGTGGGCGACTACCATCAGCCGAAAGTTCGCCTGCCGGGCGCCGGTGGCGCACCGGAGATCGCCGGTTCCGCCAAAAGCGTACTGATCATCCTCAAGCAGTCGGCGCGCTCCTTTGTCGACAAGCTCGACTTCATCACCTCGGTCGGCCATGGCGAGGGCGGTGATTCACGCAAGCGTCTCGGCCTGCCGGGCGCCGGTCCTGTCGGCATTATTACCGACCTGTGCATCATGGAACCCGAAGCGGATACTCATGAATTCGTGGTAACCGCGCTGCACCCAGGCGTGACTCGCGAGCAAGTGATTGCCGCCACCGGCTGGGCGATTCGTTTTGCCGATCAGGTGGAAAACACCGCCGAGCCCACCGATGTCGAGTTGACGGCGCTGCGCGATCTGGAAGCCCGCACCGCTGCCGCCCACGGCCAAGCACCCGGAGAAGCCTGATGCGTGACGTTTATATCTGCGACGCCATTCGCACCCCCATCGGCCGTTTCGGCGGCGGCCTGTCGGCGGTTCGCGCCGATGATCTGGCCGCCGTGCCGATCAAGGCACTGATGGCGCGCAACCCCTCGGTGGACTGGAGCGCGGTGGATGAGGTGTTCCTCGGTTGCGCCAACCAGGCCGGCGAAGACAACCGTAACGTGGCACGCATGGCGTTGTTGTTGGCGGGCCTGCCGGAAACCATTCCCGGGGTCACCCTCAATCGCCTGTGCGCTTCGGGCATGGATGCGATCGGCACCGCATTCCGGGCCATCGCCAGCGGCGAGATGGAGCTGGCGATTGCCGGCGGCGTCGAGTCGATGTCTCGCGCACCGTTCGTGATGGGCAAGGCCGATGCGGCGTTCTCGCGCAACATGAAACTGGAAGACACCACCATCGGCTGGCGTTTCATCAACCCGTTGATGAAAGCCCAATACGGTGTGGATGCGATGCCGCAGACCGCCGATAACGTGGCCGACGATTACCGGATTTCCCGCGCCGATCAGGATGCGTTCGCCCTGCGCAGTCAGCAACGCACGGCCGCCGCGCAAGCCGCCGGATTTTTCGCCGAAGAAATCGTCGAAGTGCGCATTGCCCACAAGAAGGGTGAAAGCGTGGTCATGCAGGACGAGCATCCCCGTGCTGACACGACACTGGAAACCCTGGCCAAACTCAAACCGGTCAATGGCCCGGACAAAACCGTCACCGCTGGCAATGCCTCCGGGGTGAACGACGGTGCGGCGGCGTTGATTCTGGCTTCTGGCGACGCGGTGAAGAAACATGGCCTGACTGCTCGCGCCAAAGTGCTGGGCATGTCGAGTGCCGGTGTCGCACCCAGGGTGATGGGCATTGGCCCGGTGCCGGCGGTGCGTAAATTGACTGAGCGCCTGGGCCTGGCGGTCAGTGATTTCGACGTGATCGAGCTCAACGAAGCGTTCGCCAGCCAAGGTTTGGCGGTGTTGCGTGAACTGGGGCTGGCGGATGACGCCGCCCAGGTCAACCCGAACGGTGGCGCCATTGCCTTGGGCCATCCGCTGGGCATGAGCGGCGCGCGTCTGGTACTGACCGCGCTGCATCAGCTGGAAAAGACCGGTGGCAAGAAAGGTCTGGCGACCATGTGCGTCGGTGTCGGCCAGGGTCTGGCCTTGGCGATCGAACGGGTCTGACACCCTTGGCTGTGAATAAAGCGTCGACTAATAAGAACTGAGGAAAGCGTAATGACTGACAAGCCTGGTTACCGTCGCCCGCAGACGGGCACTCAGCCGGAATACCTGCACCCTCCTTATCAATCCACCAACCTTCGCTCGCCCTCCAAACCGTTGGTGTTTTTGCCTCATTCGCTGTCGGAAATCACCGGGCCGACCATCGGCGCCGAGCGCATTCAAGCGCAGGACAACGACCTGACCGCGCAGCATCAGGGTGAACCACTGGGTGAACGGATCATCATTCACGGCCGTGTGCTGGATGAAAACGGTCTGCCGGTGCCGGGGATTCTGGTGGAGATCTGGCAGGCTAACGCCGCCGGTCGCTACAACCATGCGCGCGACCTGCACGACGCACCGCTGGACCCGAACTTCACCGGCACCGGCCGCACCGTGACCGACGCCGATGGCTGGTATCAGTTCCAGACCATCAAGCCTGGCGCCTATCCGTGGGGTAACCATCACAACGCCTGGCGCCCGGCGCACATCCATTTCTCACTGTTCGGGCCGAGCATTCTGACGCGCCTGGTGACGCAGATGTATTTCCCGGGCGACCCGTTGCTGGCTTACGACCCGATCTACAACTGTGTGCCTGATACGAGTGCCAAAGAGCGCCTGATCGCCCGTTTCGACCTGGAAAAAACCATCCCTTCCTACGCCCTCGGTTATCGCTGGGACATCGTCTTGCGCGGCCGCGAAGCCACGCCGATGGAGAAATAAGATGACGCTGAACGCGACCACGTCCCACACCGTCGGGCCGTATTACCACATCGGCCTGACCTGGCTGAACCGTGAAGACCTGACCGTTGCACAGACCCTCGGCGAGCGCGTGGCGATCACCGGGCAAGTCGTCGATGGCAACGGCGACTTCGTCAACGACGCGATGCTCGAAGTCTGGCAGGCCAACGCCGCCGGCAAGTACGACCATCCCGAAGACGATCAGGACAAACCCTTGGACCCGAATTTCGAAGGGTTTGGCCGGGTGCCGGTGGATGCAGAAGGGCGCTTTCGATTTACCACGATCAAACCGGGCACAGTGGAAGGCCTGAAGGGCACGACCCAGGCGCCGCATTTGGTGGTACTGGTGTTTGCTCGCGGGTTGGTAAAGCACTTGCTGACGCGGATTTACTTTGATGGCGAACCGGCCAACGTGGCGGACCCGTTGCTGGAGTGCGTGCCAGCAGAGCGCCGCAGCACCTTGCTGGCGAAGCGGGATGCTGCGGGTGTTTATCAGTGGAATGTGGTTCTGCAGGGGACGGATGCCGAGACGGTGTTTTTTGATTATTGATTGAGCGCCGCAAAACCTGTGGGAGCGGGCTTGCTCGCGAAGGCGGTGTGTCAGGCGACATCAATGTTGGCTGTGCCGCCGTCTTCGCGAGCAAGCCCGCTCCCACAGGGATAGCATTGCCAATTGTGGAACGGGATTGTTGCGAGGTGTGTCTAGACTCTCACGGTCCCCAAAAGAGTGAAGAACGATGACAACCCTCACAGCTCTCTACACCAGTGAAGAACGCAACAAAAGGATCTTTGCGATTGTCGGCGCCTCGTCCGGCAACCTGGTTGAATGGTTCGACTTTTACGTCTACGCCTTCTGCGCAATCTATTTCGCCCCGGCGTTTTTCCCGTCCGACAACCCCACGGTACAGCTGGTAAACACCGCGGGCGTATTCGCTGCCGGGTTTCTGATGCGGCCTATCGGCGGTTGGATCTTCGGTCGGGTGGCGGACAAACACGGGCGCAAGAATTCGATGTTGATCTCGATTCTGATGATGTGCTTCGGTTCGTTGCTCATCGCCTGCCTGCCGACCTACAACAGCATCGGGGTCTGGGCGCCGATCATGCTGTTGTTCGCGCGCTTGCTGCAGGGTTTGTCGGTGGGCGGTGAGTACGGCACCACCGCGACCTACATGAGCGAAGTCGCCCTCAAGGGCCAGCGCGGTTTCTTTGCCTCATTCCAGTATGTGACGCTGATTGGCGGGCAGTTGCTGGCGGTGTCGCTGGTAGTGGTCCTGCAGCAGTTCCTCAGCGAGGATGAATTGCGTGCCTATGGCTGGCGAATTCCGTTCGTGGTCGGTGCGGCTGCGGCATTGATTTCGTTGTTCCTGCGTCGTGCGCTCAAGGAAACCACCAGCAAGGAAATGCGCGAAAACAAGGACGCCGGCAGCATCCGTGCACTGTTCCGCGATCACAAGGCTGCGTTCATCACCGTGCTGGGTTACACCGCCGGCGGTTCGCTGATTTTCTACACCTTCACCACGTACATGCAGAAGTACCTGGTGAATACCGCCGGCATGCACGCCAAGACCGCGAGCTACATCATGACCGGCGCGCTGTTCCTTTATATGTGCATGCAACCGTTCTTCGGCATGCTCGCCGACAAGATCGGCCGGCGCAATTCGATGCTGTGGTTCGGCGCCCTCGGGACGTTGTGCACCGTACCGATTCTGTTGAGCCTGAAAAGTGTCAGCAGTCCGTTCCTGGCCTTTGTCCTGATTACCCTGGCGCTGGCAATCGTGAGTTTCTACACCTCGATCAGCGGTCTGGTGAAAGCCGAAATGTTCCCGCCAGAGGTACGCGCCTTGGGCGTCGGCCTGGCGTATGCGGTGGCCAATGCAATCTTCGGCGGTTCGGCGGAGTATGTGGCGCTGAGCCTTAAAGCCGGCGGCATGGAAAACTCGTTCTACTGGTACGTGACGGTGATGATGGCGGTCGCGTTCCTGTTCAGCCTGCGTCTGCCAAAACAGGCGAAGTATTTGCAAAACGACCTTTGATCTTTACGCGAGGGCCTGACCGGCCCTCGCCTGCAAGGACTGTTTATGAATCAGCGACCGGGCAATCAATTGTTCGATGCCTACTTCACGGCACGCGACATGCGTGAGGTGTTCTGCGATCAGGGCCGGGTTCAGGCCATGCTTGATTTCGAAGCGGCACTGGCCCGGGCCGAGGCGCGGGTCGGGCTGATTCCGCAGGCGGCTGTCGCATCTATCGACGCGGCATGTCGGGCCGAGCATTACGACTTCGCCGCGCTGGGTGAGGCGATTGCCACGGCGGGCAATTCGGCGATTCCGCTGGTCAAGGCGTTGGGCAAACAGATCGCAAAGAACAATGCCGAAGCCGAGCGTTACGTGCATCTGGGCGCGACCAGCCAGGATGTAATGGACACCGGCCTGGTGTTGCAACTGCGCCGCGCGCTGGAATTGATCGAAGCTGATCTGGCGCAACTGGGGGAAACCCTCGCGACCCAGGCCAGGCGTTACGTCGCCACGCCAATGGCCGGACGCACTTGGCTGCAGCATGCGACGCCGGTCACCCTCGGGATGAAAATCGCCGGTTGGCTGGGGGCGGTGACGCGTAGCCGTCAGCGTCTGCTGGAACTCAAACCGCGCCTGTTGGTGCTGCAATTCGGTGGTGCCTCCGGCACCCTCGCGGCCCTCGGCGAGCAGGCGATGCCGATTGCCGAAGCCTTGGCCGCAGACCTGCAACTGACCTTGCCGGAACAACCGTGGCACACCCAGCGTGATCGTCTGGTGGAGTTTGGCGCGGTGCTCGGACTGATCGCTGGCAGCCTCGGCAAACTCGGTCGTGACATCAGCCTGTTGATGCAGACCGAGGCCGGCGAAGTGTTTGAACCGTCGGCGCCGGGCAAGGGCGGTTCTTCGACCATGCCGCACAAACGCAACCCGGTGGGCGCGGCGGTGCTGATCGGTGCGGCGACGCGGGTGCCGGGTTTGCTCTCGACCTTGTTCAGCGCGATGCCGCAGGAACACGAACGCAGCCTGGGCCTGTGGCATGCCGAATGGGAAACCCTGCCGGAGATTTGCTGTTTGGTGTCAGGCAGCCTGCAGCAAGCGCTGTTGGTGGCCGACGGACTGGAAGTGGATGCCGACCGCATGACACGCAACCTCGACCTGACCCAAGGCCTGGTGCTGGCCGAAGCCGTGAGCATTGTGCTGGCACAACGGGTTGGTCGCGACACTGCGCACCATCTATTGGAGCAGTGCTGCAAACGCGCAGTGGCCGAGCAACGTCATTTGCGCGCGGTGCTCGGCGACGAACCGCAGGTGACTGCCGAACTGTCGGACGCTGAACTCGATCATCTGCTGGACCCTGCCCATTACCTCGGTCAGGCCCATACCTGGGTCGAGCGAGCGGTGGCTGAACATTTTGCGTTGATAGCTTGAAGGAGACTGCCGTGGCATTCGTACAACTCGCCGAGGGCGAACTGCATTACCAAATCGAGGGCCCTAACGAGGCGCCGGTGTTGGTGCTGTCCAACTCGCTAGGCACCGACCTGCACATGTGGGACGCGCAAATTCCTGCGTTCACCGAGCATTTTCGCGTGCTGCGTTTCGATACCCGTGGTCACGGCCAATCATTGGTGACGCCGGGGCCGTACAGCATCGAGCAACTGGGCCGCGACGTGCTGGCGCTGCTGGATGCGCTGCACATCGAGCGCGCGCATTTCTGTGGTTTGTCCATGGGCGGGTTGATCGGCCAGTGGCTGGGGATCAATGCCGGTCAGCGATTGAACAAACTGATCGTGTGCAACACCGCGGCGAAAATCGGCGACCCGACGGTGTGGAATCCACGGATCGAAACCGTGTTGCGTGACGGAGCGGCAGCTATGGTCGCATTGCGTGATGCGTCGATTGCGCGTTGGTTCACTGCGGATTTTGCCGAGGCCAATCCGGCAGCGGTGAAGCGGATTACCGACATGCTCGCGGCCACGTCGCCTGAAGGTTACGCGGCCAATTGCGCGGCGGTGCGCGATGCCGATTTCCGTGATCAGCTGTCGTCGATTCAGGTGCCGTTGCTGGTGATTTCCGGCAGCGAAGATGCGGTGACGCCACCGTCCGGCGGGCATTTCATTCAGGCACATGTGCGGGGCGCGGAGTACGCCGAGTTCTACGCCGCGCACCTGTCCAACGTCCAGGCCGGCGCTGTATTCAGCGACCGAGTACTGGCGTTTTTGTCAGCTCATTGAGGGGATTGTTGTGGACGAGAAACAACGTTACGACGAGGGCCTGAACGTTCGCCGCGCAGTACTGGGCGACGCCCATGTCGACCGCAGCCTGAATGCGCTGACCGAGTTCAACTCGGAGTTCCAGGAGATGATCACCCGCCACGCCTGGGGCGACATCTGGACCCGCCCGGGCCTGCCGCGCCATACCCGTAGCCTGATCACCCTCGCGATGCTGATCGGCATGAACCGCAACGAAGAACTCAAACTGCATCTGCGCGCCGCCGCCAACAACGGCGTGACCCGCGGCGAGATCAAGGAAGTGATCATGCAGAGCGCGATCTACTGCGGCATCCCGGCGGCCAACGCGACCTTCCACTTGGCTGAATCGGTGTGGGATGAGTTGGGGGTTGAATCGCGGGAGTGATTCGCGAAAGTTGTGTTGTCTGAGCTGACGCCTTCGCGGGCAAGCCTCGCTCCTACAGGTTAACCATGACCTTGTAGGAGCGAGGCTTGCCCGCGAAGGCGTCCTGGAGTCTCACAACAAACTGATCGGATAGCTGACGATCAACCGGTTCTCGTCGAACTCGTTGTTGCTGAAGTCGCGGCGGATGGTGGAGTTGCGCCATTTGACGTTGAGGTCTTTGAGTGTACCGCTCTGCACGGTATAGCCCAGTTCGCTTTCACGGCCCCATTCCTTGCCGTCGCTGGTGGTTGCGGTGTGTACGTTGTCGCCGCTGATGTAGCGGTTCATCAACGTCAGGCCCGGCACGCCGAGGGCGGCGAAGTTGTAGTCGTGGCGCAATTGCCAGGATCTTTCCTTCGCATTGTCATAGCTGGCGTTGTAGCTGTCGTTGGCCAAGGTGCCGCCGCTGGTGCCGTTGACCCGCATCCAGGCGCTGTCACCGGTCAGTTTTTGCAGGCCGACGTAGAAGGTGTTGCCGCCATATTTGGCCGAGAACAGGCCCGACCAGGTCTTGTTGTCCAGCTCGCCGGCCCGGGCGCTGCCGTCATCCTTGCCGTAGAAGAACCCCAAATTGGCGCCAAATGTCCAGTCGCCCAGCGGTTGGGTGTGGACCAGGTTGACGTATTGCTGGCTGTAGATGTCCTTGAGTTCAGCGTTCCACAGGCCGATCTGGGTGCGCTTGCCGTTGAAGGCATATTCACCGCCCTGGAAGTTGAAGCGGTCTGAGGTGAACGCCGTTTTGCCAGTCATCGACATGTCATTCATGCTGCTGTCGTCGCGCGGGCTGTTGGCGCGGAACTGGCCGCCGTAGAGGGTCAGACCGTCGATTTCCTTCGAGGTGATCTGGCCGCCACGGAAGGTTTGCGGCAGCGAGCGACCGTCGTCCGAACGCAGGATCGGCAGCACCGGCATCCACTCGCCGACCTTCACTTCGGTCTGGGACAGCTTCGCCTTGAACGCCACGTTGGTGCGACCGAAGTTATCCGCCGGGCGACCATCGTGATCCAGCGGCAACAACTGCGTACCGCCGGTGCCTTTGCCGCCGTCGAGCTTGACCGAGTACAAACCCAGCACGTCCATGCCAAACCCGACGGTGCCCTGGGTGAACCCGGACTTGGCGTCGAGGATGAAGCTTTGCGTCCACTCTTCAGCCTTGCCCTGGCTTTTGGTCGGGTTGGTGAAGTTACGATTGATGTAGAAATTGCGCAGGTTCAGGTTGACCTTGGCGCCTTCGACAAAACCGGCTTCCTCGGCCATGGCGGGCAGGGCCGTATTGGCCAGTGCAACGGCGATGAGGCTGGGAAAGAAATACTGCGCGGTGGAAGGGGTCATGGGCTCGGGTCTCTCTAATTCTTGGGGATGAAACGGGGCGGTGCCGCAACGTTTGGGTTGCAGACATAAGATTTCGAATTCAGAAAAGTGGGGGCGAAGTCAGCCGGACAGGGCAGGGCGCGGGGACATGGTGTCGAACCTGTTGTTATTGGTTTTGTGCGACAGATGGTGAGGGAAAGGGACTAAACGGTTCAATCGGCGAGGGCGGGTTCTGGGCGATTATCGAACGGCAAAAGATCTTTTTATCTGGCTTTTCCCACCGCCAACAAAAAGCCCACCAATCGGTGGGCTTCGTGTTTTTACCGCGCTATCAGAACAACTTCATCTTCGGCGCTTCTTCTTTCAACGGCTCGTTCTTCGCCGTCTGTTCATTCCAGCCACCACCCAACGCCTTGTACAGATTGACTGCGCTGGTCAGCTGCGCCAGACGGTCGGTGATCAGCGCCTGTTGGGCACTGAACAACTGGCGCTGGGCATCGAGGAAGGTCAGGTTGCTGTCGACACCGATGCGGTAGCGACGCTCGGCCAGACGGTAGTAGTCCTGGTTGGCGCTGACGAAATCACGCTGAGCCTGCAACTGCTCGGTGTAGGTCTGGCGTGCGGCCAGGCCATCGGCGACTTCCTGGAAGGCCGTTTGAATGGACTTCTCGTAGTTCGCCACGCCGATGTCTTTCTGGATTTTGGAGTAATCCAGACTGGCGCGCAGGGAGCCGGCGTTGAAGATCGGCAAGTTGATCTGCGGCTGGAACAACCAGGTGCCCGAACCGCCCTTGAACAGACCGGACAGGTCCGGGCTCAGGGAGCCGGCATTGGCGGTCAGGCTGATGCTCGGGAAGAACGCAGCCCGTGCCGCGCCGATGTTGGCGTTGGCAGCCTTGAGGTTGTACTCGGCCTGAAGGATGTCCGGACGACGTTGCAGCAAGTCCGATGGCAGGCCGGCCGGCACTTCGCTCAGCACGTCGTCCGACAGTGGCTTGGCCGCTTGCAGATTGGCCGGGATACCGGTGCCGAGCAGCAACACCAGGCTGTTTTCATCCTGTGCGACCTGACGGGTGTATTTGGCCTGTTGTGCACGGGCGTTTTCCACCGAGGTACGCGACTGGGCCAGATCCAGCGCCGAGGCTACACCCACTTCGTTGCTGCGCGAGGTGAGCTTGTAGCTCTCCTCGAACGCACCGAGGGTTTCCTGGGTCAGTTTCAGCAGCTCTTTATCAGCCTGCCAGGTCAGGTAGGCATTGGCCACACTGGCCACCAGGCTGATCTGCGTGCTGCGGCGCGCTTCTTCTGTGGCGAAGTACTTCTGCAAGGCTTCTTCGCTCAGGCTGCGAACCCGACCGAACAGGTCGAGTTCATAGGCGCTGATGCCGACGGTGGCCGAGTAGGAACTGCTGATGGCTGCTTCACCGGTCTGCGAGGCCCGTGCCGGAACTCGCTGACGGCTGCCGCTGCCGGTGGCCGAAACGGCCGGGAACAGATCGGCACGCTGAATGCGGTATTGAGCCGCATAAGCGTCGATGTTCAGCGCCGCGACGCGCAGGTCACGGTTGTTCTCCAGCGCGGTCTGAATCAGCTGTTGCAGCGCCGGGTCGTGGAAAAACTGCTTCCAGCCTTGTTCGGCAGCGGCCTGGTTAGGCGCCTGGGCCGGCGAATAGGCCGGGCCTTGCGGGTATTGGCCCGCCACCGGTGCTTCAGGCTGCTGATAATCGGGTATCAGCGAGCAGCCGCTCAGCACGAAGGCGGCGACTGCGATGGAGAGTAGCGACTTGCTCATTAGCCAGCCTCTTTAGAAGGTTCAATAGCGTCATCCTGATCGGCGACTTTGCGCTGGCCCATGGACGACACGGTGACAAAGAACAAGGGGACCCAGAAGATCGCCAGCACAGTGGCTGTGATCATACCGCCAATCACCCCGGTACCGATCGCATGCTGGCTACCCGAACCTGCGCCCGTGGAAATGGCCAGCGGAACTACACCGAGCACGAACGCGAGCGAGGTCATGATGATCGGTCGCAGACGCATCCGGCAGGCTTCGATCGCGGCATCGCGCAAGCTACGTCCTTGCTCATGCAGTTCCTTGGCGAACTCGACGATCAGAATGGCGTTTTTCGCCGCCAGACCGATCGTGGTCAACAGCCCCACCTGGAAGTACACGTCGTTGGACAGGCCACGCATGCTGGTGGCCATCAGCGCACCGATAATCCCCAGCGGTACCACCAGCATCACCGCGATCGGGATCGACCAGCTTTCATACAGCGCCGCCAGACACAGGAACACCATCAGCAGCGACAAGGCGTACAACGCTGGCGCTTGCGAGCCGGACAGACGTTCCTCGTACGACAGGCCCGTCCAGGAAATACCGACACCGGCCGGCAGCTTCTTGGCCAGGGCTTCGACTTCGGCCATCGCTTCACCAGTGGAATGGCCTGGCGCCGGGGCACCGAGGATTTCCATCGCTTCTACGCCGTTGTAACGGGCCAGTTTCGGCGAACCGTAGATCCACTCACCCTTGGCGAACGACGAGAACGGAACCATGGTGCCGGCGCTGTTGCGTACGTACCACTTCTTCAGGTCTTCGGGGCTCATGCGAGCACCAGGCAGGCCTTGGATGTAAACCTTTTTCACGCGACCGCGGTCGATGAAGTCGTTCACATAGCTACTGCCCAGGGCAATCGACAGGGTGTTGTTGATGTCGGTGAGGGTCACGCCCAGAGCGCTGGCCTTCTCATCGTCGATTTCCAGCTGGTATTGCGGCTCGTCGTTCAGGCCGTTAGGACGGACTTGCGACAGGACCTTGCTTTGCGCCGCCATGCCGAGGAACTGGTTACGGGCTTCCATCAGCTTTGCGTGACCGATACCGGCGCGGTCCTGGAGGAACACGTCGAAACCGGTGGCGTTACCCAGTTCCAGTACAGCCGGTGGTGCGAAGGCAAACACCATGGCGTCGCGGAAGGTAAAGAAGTGCTGTTGGGCACGGGCCGCGAGTTTGAACACGCTGTTGTCGGCGTTACGTTCTTCCCACGGTTTGAGCATGATGAACGCCATACCCGAACTCTGACCACGGCCAGCGAAGTTGAAGCCGGTCACGGTAAACACCGAGGCCACTGCATCGCCTTCACCGCCCTCCGAGCTCGGACGCAGCAGGAATTCGCGCATTTCGTCCACGACCACTTGCGTACGCTGGGAGCTGGAACCGGCCGGTGTCTGCACTTGCGCAAACAGTACACCCTGGTCTTCTTCCGGCAGGAACGCCGTTGGAATACGGGTGAACAGCCAGATCATGCCGACCACAATGATCAGGTACGCCAGCAGGTATGGAGCCTTGTGCGCGAGCATGTTGCCCACGCCGCGCTCGTAGCTTTTGACGCCACGGTCGAAGCTGCGGTTGAACCAGCCGAAGAAGCCGCGTTTCGGCGTGCCGTGCTCACCTTTCGGAATCGCCTTGAGCATGGTTGCGCAGAGCGCCGGGGTGAAGATCAATGCCACCAATACCGACAAGGCCATGGCCGAAACGATGGTGATCGAGAACTGCTTGTAGATCACACCGGTGGAGCCACTGAAGAACGCCATCGGCAGCAGTACCGCCGACAGCACCAGGGCGATACCGACCAGGGCACCCTGGATCTGCCCCATGGATTTCTTGGTGGCCTCCTTGGGTGACAGGCCTTCTTCGCTCATGACCCGTTCGACGTTTTCCACCACGACGATGGCATCGTCCACCAGCAAGCCGATGGCCAATACCATACCGAACATGGTCAGGGTGTTGATGCTGAAGCCGAACGCCGCGAGAATCCCGAACGTACCCAGCAATACCACCGGCACGGTCATCGTGGTGATGACGGTGGCGCGGAAGTTTTGCAGGAACAGGAACATCACCAGGAACACCAGCACGATCGCTTCGACCAGGGTTTCAACCACGCCTTTGATCGACTCGGTCACCACCGGGGTGGTGTCGTACGGGAACACCACTTCCATCCCTTCCGGGAAGAAAGGCTTGAGGGTGTCGATGGTATTGCGCAGGGCTTTTGCGGTGTCGAGGGCGTTGGCGCCGTTGGCCAGTTTCACCGCCAGACCGGAAGCCGGGGCGCCGTTGAACTGGGCGCTGATCGAGTAGTTTTCGCCACCCAGACCGACTTCCGCAACGTCGCCGACACGTACTTGCGAGCCGTCCTTGTTGACCTTCAGCAGGATCGCCTTGAACTGCTCGGCGGTCTGCAGACGGGTCTTGCCGATGATCGTCGCGTTCAGCTGTTGGCCGGGCAAGGCAGGCAAGCCGCCGAGTTGACCGGACGAGACCTGGACGTTCTGCGCCGCGATGGCGGTTTTCACGTCCACCGGGGTCAGGTTGTAGTTGTTCAGCTTGGCCGGGTCCAGCCAGATCCGCATCGCGTACTGGGCACCGAAGACCTGGAAGTCACCGACACCGGCGGTGCGCGAAATCGGGTCTTGCATGTTCGACACGATGTAGTTGGACAGGTCGTCCTTGGTCATGCTGCCGTCGCGCGATACCACGCCGATGACCATCAGGAAGTTTTTCACCGACTTGGTCACGCGGATGCCCTGTTGCTGCACTTCTTGCGGCAGCAGTGGGGTGGCCAGGTTCAGCTTGTTCTGGACCTGAACCTGCGCGGTATCGGAGTTGGTGCCCTGCTCGAAGGTCGCGGTAATGGTCATGTTGCCGTCGGAGTTACTTTCCGAGGAGACATAACGCAGGTTATCGATACCGTTGAGCTGTTGCTCGATCACTTGCACCACGGTGTCCTGCACGGTTTGTGCAGATGCGCCCGGGTAGGTCACCGAGATCGCAATAGCTGGAGGCGCAATGCTCGGGTATTGGTTGATCGGCAGTTTGAGAATCGATAGAGCCCCGACCAGCATAATCACCAGGGCAATTACCCAGGCGAAAATCGGACGGTCGATAAAAAATTTCGACATGGTTTACTCCCCTTTGCCGCCGGCAGCAGTGTTAGCTGCCTGTGCGGTGGCCGGGCTCTTTGCGCCAACGTTAGTGGCTTCAGTGGCTTTCACTTCAACGCCAGGTCTGACGAATTGCAGCCCTTCGGTGATCACGCGATCGCCTGCCTTCAGCCCGTCTTCAATCAGCCATTGGTTACCGACAGTGCGGCTGGCCTTGAGCTGACGCAGTTCGACCTTGTTGTCCGGACCGACGACCAGCGCGGTCGGAGAGCCTTTGAGGTCGCGGGTCACGCCTTGTTGCGGGGCCAGAATCGCCGCGCTGTCCACACCAGCCTGCAACTGAGCGTGAACGAACATGCCAGGCAGCAGGGTGTGATCAGGGTTCGGGAACACGGCACGCAGGGTCACGGAGCCGGTGGTCTGGTCAACCGACACTTCGGAGAACTCGAGTTTGCCGTCCAGCTGGTACTGGCTGCCGTCTTCGAGCGTCAGCTTGACCGCGGCGGCATTATCGCCAGCCTTTTGCAGGCGACCGCTTTCCAGTTCGCGACGCAGCTCAAGCAGCTCCACCGAAGACTGGGTGACGTCGACATAGATCGGGTCCAGTTGCTGGATGACGGCCATGGCGTCGGTTTGGCCATTGCTGACCAGCGCGCCTTCAGTCACCGACGAACGGCCGATGCGACCGGAGATCGGTGCGTAAACCTTGGTGTAGCGCACGTTGATCTGGGCGCTTTGCAGGGACGCTTCCGATTGCAGGCGGTTGGCCAGCGCGGTGTCGTATTCCTGACGGCTGACAGCCTGTTCGTCGACCAGTTGCTTGTAGCGGTCGGAGATCGACTTGGTCGAACGCAGGTTGGCTTCGGCGCTTTTCAGGGTCGCGTCATAGACCGATGGGTCGATCTGATAAAGCTGCTGACCGGCCTTGACGTCGCCGCCTTCCTTGAACAGTCGCTTGAGAATGATGCCGTTGACCTGTGGGCGAACTTCGGCGATGCGGAACGCGCTGGTGCGCCCCGGAAGTTCGGACGTCAGGGTGAAGGCTTGAGGTTGCAGGGTTACGACGCCGACCTGAGGGGCTGGTGCGGCAGGTGCCGCCTCTTCCTTTTTACATCCGCTGAGCAGCGATGCCAGGGCGACGGCAGTAACCAGAGCGGTAACAGCTGGCTTGAATTGCATGAAGATCCTCGGGTCAGGCGCGCAATTGCGCACAAGAAATGTGGAAGGTTAAAAATTTTTTGCCGGGTGGATAAGTAGCTTGCTAAGGAATATACTTACGTTCATGGTTGTTTGTAAAGGCTTGGCGGAGTATCCACACGGTTACAAAAGCCATCCAAAGGTTTGAATTGTAGGCCGCAGACGAAGCCCGAGAGCGCTCGCCCCACTTTTCTTCAGCTGATATTCAGACGTCGCTGAAGCACCCCTGATTGAGGTTTTACTGCCATGGTCCGTCGTACCAAAGAGGAAGCTCAAGAAACCCGAAGCCAGATACTCGAAGCGGCAGAAAAAGCCTTCTACGAGCGGGGCGTGGCCCGCACGACGCTGGCGGATATCGCTACCCTGGCCGGCGTGACTCGCGGGGCCATCTACTGGCATTTCAGTAATAAGGCGGATCTGGTGCAGGCGATGCTCGATACCTTGCATGAGCCGCTGGATGAAATGGCCAAGGCCAGTGAAAGCGAAGATGAACTCGATCCGCTGGGCTGCATGCGCAAGCTGCTGATTCATTTGTTTCATCAAGTTGCCCTGGACCCGAAAACCCGACGCATCAATGAGATTCTGTTTCATAAGTGCGAATTCACTGATGAAATGTGCGACCTGCGCCAGCAGCGCCGAACGGTCAGTCTCGATTGCAATGTGCGAATCGCGCTGGCCCTGAGTAATGCGGTGAATCGCGGGCAGTTGCCGGAAGACCTTGACACTGCTCGCGCGGCCATCAGCCTGCATGCGTACGTCGATGGCATTCTGTATCAGTGGCTATTGGCTCCCGACAGTTTTCAACTGCACACCGAAGCCGAGCGCTGTGTCGATACAGGGTTGGATATGCTGCGCTTGAGTCCCAGTCTGCGCAAATGAAACAAAATGCGTAATTGGATCCATTTGTGTCAAGACTTGAAGCGAGAAGACGCCCTCGCTTCACTCGCCTTTTTGTAATGGGGTGCTTTTATATAGGTACGTTCGCCGAGTTGATAGGTAGCGAGCTACGTATTTTGTAGGAATTTTGTGTCGAGTCTGTGAATGAATGTTAACAACCCGGGCTACAAGGGCGCCGAGCAGCCGATAAAGGGTATCGCACTGATTTGCCTGGCGGTGTTGTTATTCGCCAGTCACGATACGTTGTCCAAATACCTGTCCGGGTTTTACCCGATCGTGATGGTGGTGTGGGCACGCTACGTGGTGCACACCTTGTTGATGCTGGTGATTTTCGTGCCGCGCACTGGTTTTTCAGCGGTGGTGCGTACCAAACGGCCCGGGTTGCAGTTTCTGCGGGCCCTGTGCCTGATCGGCACCAGCCTGTTTTTTACCACCGGCCTGCGTTACATCCCCTTGGCCGAAGCCACGGCCGTTAACTTCCTTGCTCCACTATTAGTGACGGCGCTGTCTGTGCCGTTGCTGCATGAGCGGGTGACGCGTAACCAATGGCTGGCGGTGCTGGGTGGGTTTGTTGGCGTGTTGATCGTCGTGCGGCCTGGTGGGGCGCTGTTCACCCCGGCGATTCTGCTGCCGCTGTGTTCGGCGCTGTGTTTTGGCTTCTATCAATTGCTCACCCGCATGCTCAGCGGTATCGACAGCCCGACCACCAGCAACTTTCTGACCGGTATTCTCAACAGCCTGATCATGACTGCGTTGTTGCCGTTTTTCTGGAGCACGCCAACGTTGCTGCACGGCCTGTTCATGATCGGGCTGGGCACTTGCGGCATGCTCGGTCACATGTTGTTGACCCAGGCCTTCCGCCATGCAGCGCCGGCGATGTTGGCACCGTTCAGTTATGGGCAGATCCTGTTTGCGGGGATGTACGGGTATTTGATCTTCGACCATACCCCGGACAGCTTCGGCGTGATCGGGATCACGGTGATTTGCCTCAGCGGTCTTGCGGTCGCCTGGGGACAGCGCAAGCGCTGACAAGATCTGTAGGAGCTGCCGAAGGCTGCGATCTTTTGATCTTCTCTATGCAAAATGCAAAAGCCCCGGCTCTTTCGAGTCGGGGCTTTTGCATTTCAACGGCGGATGTTTACAGCACCGGGTAGTCGATGTAACCGACCGGCCCCTTCGCATAGAACAGTTCCGGACGTGCTTCATTCAACGGCGCATCGGCCTTCAAACGCGCCGGCAGGTCCGGGTTGGCGATAAACGGTACACCGAACGCCACCGCATCGGCCTTGCCACTGGCCAGCCACTCGTTGGCGCTGTCCTTGGTGAAGCGTTCGTTGGCGATGTACGGGCCGCCGAAGGCTTCTTTCAGTTGTGGGCCGAGGCTGTCGCCGGCTTCTTTTTCGCGCGAGCAAATGAAGGCGATGCCACGCTTGCCCAATTCGCGAGCGACATAAGTGAAGGTCTCGGACAGGTTGTCGTCGCCCATGTCATGGAGATCGGCACGTGGTGACAGGTGCACACCCACGCGGCCCGCGCCCCAGATTTCGATGGCGGCATCGGTCACTTCCAGCAACAGGCGCGCACGGTTTTCCAGGGAGCCGCCATAGTTGTCGGTGCGCTGGTTGGTGCTGCTTTGCAGGAATTGGTCGAGCAGGTAACCGTTGGCGCCGTGGATTTCCACACCGTCGAAACCGGCCGCCTTGGCGTTCTCGGCACCCACGCGGTAAGCGTCGATGATGTCGGCGATTTCCGCGGTTTCCAGGGCGCGCGGGGTAGGGAAGTCGGCCAATGGACGCACCAGGCTGACATGACCCTTGGGCTGGATGGCACTCGGCGCGACCGGTGCTTCGCCGTTCAGGTACAAGGGGTGGGAAATCCGGCCCACGTGCCACAGTTGCAGGAAGATTTTGCCGCCAGCGCCGTGGATCGCTTTGGTCACGTTGCTCCAGCCGCGCACCTGGTCGTTGGACCAGATACCGGGAGTGTCCGGGTAACCCACGCCGATTGGCGTGACCGACGTGGCTTCGCTGAGGATCAGACCGGCAGAGGCGCGCTGCACGTAGTACTCGGCCATCAGCGCATTCGGCACACGGCCTTCGTCGGCGCGGCAGCGGGTCAGCGGTGCCATGATGATACGGTTGGCCAACTCGAGGTCGCCCAGTTTGATCGGATCGAAAATAGTCGTCATTTAATACAACCCTCGTTAAAGATCAGTTAGTAACAGGGGCCAGTTCGGCATTGCCGCTCTGACGGAAAGTAATCAGGGTCACCAGCAGGGCAAGTACAGCCAGTGCGGCTGCCGCGAGCGGCACGCGGGTGAGACCGAAGCCGTGGGCGATGACGCTGCCGCCGACCCAGGCACCGAGTGCGTTGCCGACGTTGAAAGCGCCGATGTTCAGGGTCGACACCAGATTCGGTGCCGCCTTGCCGTAGGTCACAACATTCACTTGCAGCGCGGGTACGGCGGCGAAGCACGCGGTGGCCCAGAGGAATAGAGTGATTTCGGTCGGGATCACGGCAATGCTGGTCCAGGTCAGCACGGTGGACACGACCGCCATGGTGATGAACACACCGATCAGCGTCGCGGCCAGGCTTTTGTCAGCCAACTTGCCGCCGATGATGTTGCCGACCGTCAGGCCCAGGCCGATGAGCATCAAGGTCCAGGTCACGCCGCGTGGCGAGACTCCGGTGACCTCGCCCAACAGCGGGGCGACATAGGTGAACAAGGTGAAGACCGAGGCAGCGAATAGCGCAGTCATGCTCAAGGACAGCCAGATGCCGGCGCCCTTGAGGGCGCGCAGTTCGGCGCGCATATCGAGTTTCTCTTCATCGCGCTTGGCCGGCAGGAAGCGGATCAGGCCGATCAGTGCAATCACACCGATCACGGTCACCGCCCAGAAGGTCGAACGCCAGCCGGCTTCCTGACCGAGCGCGGTGCCCAGCGGCACGCCGAGAACGTTGGCCAGAGTCAGGCCGGTGAACATCAGGGCCACGGCCGATGCACGTTTGTTGGCCGGCACCAGACCTGCCGCCACCACCGAACCGATGCCGAAGAAGGCACCGTGACACAGCGCGGTGACCACACGGGCAAACATCAAAACGTTGTAGTCACTGGCCAGGGCGCAGAGCAGGTTGCCGATAATGAAAATGCCCATCAACGCTACCAAAGCGGCCTTGCGCGGCAGCCTGGCGGTGGCCAGTGCCATGAACGGTGCACCGATGGCCACGCCCAAGGCGTAACCGGTCACCAGCCAGCCGGCGCCGGGGATCGACACACCGAGATCGGCCGCCACCTCGGGCAACAGGCCCATGATGACGAACTCGGTGGTGCCGATGGCGAAGGCGCTCAAGGCCAGAATGAGTAGCGAGAGGGGCATTGTCAGTTCCTTGTCGGAGCGCGGAGCTCCTTGTCGATGGCGTCGAGGAACGCCTGAATCACGTCCTCGTTGCGTTTGAAGAAGTGCCATTGACCGGCTTTCTGGCTGCTGATCAGTCCCGCCCGTTGCAAGGTCGCCAAATGGGCGGACACGGTCGACTGCGACAGGCCGCAGCGTTGATCGATCTGTCCGGCGCAAATGCCGTACTCGTGGTTGTGGAGTTGTTCCGGGAACTGGACCTTGGGGTCTTTCAGCCAGATGAGGATGTCTCGGCGTACTGGGTGTGCCAGCGCTTTTATTATTTCGTCGAGGTCGATGGTCATGGTTTGGGCTCGTGATGAGTAAAACGCTATATCGCGATGAGGCGAACTTTAAATCGGTACTTCGCGATATACCAATATGATTTTGGTCTGATGACCGCGTGAATCGGTATATCGGGTTATAACGATATGGATGGCGCAGTGTTAAGCTGCGCGCATGAACTATCTCGCACATCTGCACCTCGGTGGCCAGCGCCCCGGTCAAATGCTCGGCAGTCTGTATGGCGATTTCGTCAAAGGACGGCTGCAAGGGCAGTTCGATCCGGAGATCGAAGCGGCCATTCAGTTGCACCGCAGCATCGACGTGTTTACCGATCGCCATCCGCGGGTGGACATCGCCTTGTCGCGGTTTTCCATCACGCGCCGGCGTTACGCCGGGATTGTGCTCGATGTGTTTTTCGACCACTGCCTGGCGCGGGACTGGACGCTTTACGCAGATCAACCGCTTGAGCAGTTCACCGCGCACGTTTATCGGGTGCTGTCCGCCGAACCGCAGCTGCCGGAGCGCCTGGCGCGGATTGCACCGCACATGGTGGCCAATGATTGGCTGGGTTCATATCAGGAATTCGAAGTGCTTGAGCAGGTATTACGGGGGATTTCGCGCAGGTTGACCCGGCCGGAGGAATTGGCGGGGGCGATGCGGGAGTTGCGGGGGTTGTATGAACCGTTGAGCGAGGATTTCCGGTTGTTCTATCCCGAGTTGCAGGCATTCGCTGCGACACCGCGAATCTAATGTGGGAGCGGGCTTGCTCGCGAAAGCTGCTTCACATTCAACACATGTGCTGACTGTCAAACCGCTTTCGCGAGCAAGCCCGCTCCCACAGGGGATTTGTGTCAGGCCGCGATCGCAGGGCGTAGCGGCTCCTGTTGTGTCTGCGCAATCGCCCCGAACAACGCCTTCTGCACCGCCTGCTGCGCCTCGAACGCCAGCGCCGCACGTTCCCGGTCCTGGCACTCGATCGGTTTGAGCAGATGAATCTCCACCTCACCCCGATCATTGGCGAACAAGCGCATCAGGTGCGAGAGCAAATCATCATCGCCAATGAACGGTGCCAGGGTATCGAGCTCGCCATCGCGCAGATAACGAATCGCCACCGGTTGCAACGCCACTTCGGAATCGATCGCCGCGGACAGCAAGCGGCCATGAAACGTACGCAGCGAGCGGCCATCGGTGGTGGTGCCTTCCGGGAACATCAGCAGTGGATGTTCCTGCTCCAGATGGCGGGTCATCTGTTTGCGGATCAACTGACTGTCACCTGAACCACGGCGAATGAACAAGCTGCCGGCCTTGGCTGCCAACCAGCCCGCCACCGGCCAGGTGCGCACTTCGGCCTTGGACAGGAACGACAGCGGCGTGAGCATGCCCAGCAGCGGAATGTCGGTCCAGGACACGTGATTGCTCACCCAGAGCATTGGCGCCTTTGGTAATTCACCATGGACGGTGACGCGAAAGGGCAGGGCATTGCTCAACCGAGCCATGAAAAACCGCGACCAGCGCTGGCGACGGACCATCGAGTGGGCAATTCCCAGTCGCTCGAACAACCCGAACACACTGGCCATGCTCAAACCCAGCGCCACCACCAAAAGCACTCGCGCAATTCGCGCGTACACCCGCAAGCGGCTCATTACACAGCCGCCTTGAAGTGCTTGGCGTAGCGCGGGCAGAGCTCGTCGCGCTTGAGCAGGATGAACACGTCGGCCACCTGGAAGTCTTCGTCCCAGCACGGCTCGCCGCAGATTTTCGCGCCCAGGCGCATGTAGGCCTTGAGCAGCGGCGGCATTTCGGCGATGACGTTGGACGGAATATCGAGCGTCGGCAATGGCTTCTTCGGCTCGGCTCGCAGGTGTTCGGTGCACAGGTAGCGTTCGCGCAGGCGCTGCATGATCGCGTGGGCCTGGATGCCACCGTCCTGCATTGGAATGCTCGCGCAACCCATCAAATAGCTGTAGCCGCCCTGGTTCAGCACTTCGGCCAGTTCACCCCAAAGCACGGCGATAGTGCCGCCGTTGCGGTAGGCCGGGTCGACGCAGGTGCGACCGATTTCCAGGATCGGGCCTTTCAAATGGACCAGACCGTGCAGGCGGAATTCTTCTTCGCTGTAGAACTTGCCCAGGCTGCTGGCCGCTGTGTGGTCGAGCAAGCGGGTGGTCGCCACCAGGCGCCCGGTGTTCAAGTCACGCACGCCGATGTGGGCGCAGTGAACATCATAGTCATCCATGTCCAGACCCAGCTCCGCGCCTTTCAGCTTGGCGTTGAATTCGCCGCTGAACACGTTGAAGCGCAAGGCCTGGGCTTCCTGCAAGGCCTCGGCGCCCACCAGGCGTTCGGCTTGCAGGCGGCGTTCATTGCCGGTGTCGCTGATGCGGGCGATCTGAGTCATTGTGAGTCTCCGTGCGGGCTGGCCACCCGTCTTGGGTTGCAGCCGATCGACTTTCTTTATGCAGCCGTGTTGTGCAAAGTCAGGCTATGTAGCCCCGGTGTCATCGCCATGAAGCTTTGGTGATGCTTATATGACAGCCCATGAGGAGCCTCTTATGCCCTGGCAAACCCTGTTGAAACGCCGCGATCGCCTGCCCGCCGACCCTGACCTGGGTGAAGGCTTTGCAACCTTGTTGCAACAGTTGGGCGCGGTGTCGCCGTTCGAATTGGCGGTGGCCGGCGGACGGCTGATGGCGACGCCGGGGCTGGCGTTTCTGGTGGGCTATCAGGCGGCGTTGCGCATGCTCTGGCCGAGCGCGCCACTGAGCCTCGGCGCGTTGTGCGCGACCGAACAGCGCAGTTTGCGGGTGGCGGACATGCAGACCCGGCTGCGCGATTTACGTCTGAGCGGGCGCAAGGATTTCGTCACCGCTGGCGATGCCGCCGACTGGCTATTGGTCGCTGCTCGCAGTGAAGAACCCGGCGAAGTGCCGCGCTTGAACCTTGCGGTGGTTTACCCCGGCGAACCGGGTGTGCGTCTGGAAAAGCTCGCGCCCATGCCGCTGATGCCGGACATCAGCCACGGCCGCTTGTTTCTCGACAACGCGCTGTGTGAATTGCTCGCAGGGGATGGCTGGGACGCTTACGTCAAACCGTTCCGAACCCTGGAAGACATCTATGTGCTGAGCGCCATGATTGCGTGGCTGTTTGGCGTTGGCCAAGACAGCGACTGGCCGCAAACCTTGCAACTGCGCTTGCTGGCGCTGCTGGCCGGGTGCGCGGAAGTCAGCCGCCAGGCGCCGAACAATCCGGCCGGGCATGTGTTGCTGGGCGGGTTGTTTGCGCAGTTCGACGGGCTCAAGGCTGAAGTGAATCAGGCCCTGGCCGATGGCCCGCCACAATGGGCGGCGATGTGGCAGCGCGATCAGACCGTGATGGATTTGGCGGCAGGGGCGCGGGGCAAGCGGTTGGCCAAGGCGTTGGCGGGATTGTTGTAAGGCTGAAGGGACCCTTCGCGAGCAAGCCCGCTCCCACAGGGGATTTGTGGTGAGCACAAAATGTGTGAACACCGCAGATCAACTGTGGGAGCGGGCTTGCTCGCGAAGGCGATCTCTTGGACGACGCAAATTCCAAAACTGTCATCAAGCTCGACTAGGCTCTGCAGGTTCATCCCTCCGAGCGCCCCTCATGTTCAAAGGCTTGTCCCTGATTCTCATGCTGCTCAGCCTCACAGCCCAGGCCGAAAACTGGCCGGCCGAGCAATGGTCGCCCGGCCCGAAAGTCACCGGCCCGGCACTTCAGGTTCTGGAAAACTACGCTTTCCCATCCCGCGACGATGCCACTCACCAAGGCATTCGCACCGATGCCTTGCTGGTGATCCGCGACGGCCAACTGATCTACGAACGCTACGCCGGCCCGACCACTGCGCAAACGCCGCACCTGACCTGGTCGATCAGCAAAAGCCTGATGGGCGCGGTGCTCGGTGTGGCCTATGGCGAAGGGCTGTTCAAACTCCAGGATCCGGTGCAGAAATTCTATCCTGCGCTGGAAAAACACTCGGCCATGACCATGGCCGATCTGTTGCACTGGGCCTCGGGCCTGGACTGGCAGGAAGACTACGAATATGCCCCATTGAAGTCCTCGGTGGTGGCCATGCTCTACACCCGTGGACACCGCGACATGGCCGCGTTCACTGTTGAGCACGACGAGTACGCCAAACCCGGTCAGGCATTCCGCTATTCCAGCGGCGACAGCAACCTGCTGTCCGCCGCGCTGAAAACCATCGTCGGCCCGGCCCGTTATCCGGATTATCCATGGACCGCGCTGTTCGAACCCTTGGGGATTCGTAGTGCGGTGTGGGAAGCGGATGCCACGGGCACGTTTGTCGCATCGTCCTACGCCTATCTCACTGCCCGGGACCTGGCGCGGGTCGGCCTGTTGATGGCGCGCGACGGTCGTTGGCGTGAGCAGCAATTGCTGCCCAAGGATTGGGTCGATTTCAGTCGTGAACCTTTCGCCCGCTATCAGGCCAACCAGGATGAAGCGGTGCCCGGCGGTCACTGGTGGCTCAATCGCGCCGTGGATGGCGCGACGCAACCCTGGCCCGACGCCCCTGTCGAAACCTTTGCCGCGCTGGGCCATTGGGGTCAGGCGATGTACGTGATTCCCAGCGAAAACTTGGTGATCGTGCGCTACGGCGATGATCGCGATGGGAGTTATCGGCACAACGAATTGCTCAGACTCGCGCTCAAGGCGTTTGCCATGCAGGTGCAGCCATGAGCCGCCGCAGCTTTATTCGCCGTCGGCCGTTCAGCACGCTGTTGCTGGTGCTGCTGATCGCCTTGCTTGGCTGGGGCTGGCAGGAGCGGGTGACGCTATGGGCTTTCCCGGACATCATCAGCGCCTACACCGCCAAGGAATACTGCTCGTGCCGCTATGTGATGAACAATCCGGCCGAGTATTGCCAGGGCTATGTGAAGCAGTATTTGCCCACCAGCGGGTTCGTCGATGACGCCGCGAACAAGCGCGTGACGGTGGGTGGTATGGGGCGCAGCCATAGCGCTGTTTGGGGTGGTGAACGGCAGGGATGTCGCCTGCAACCGTGAAAGCGGTCAGTTTTTTTGTGGCGAGGGAGCTTGCTCCCGCTCGGCTGCGAAGCAGTCGTAATGCCAGCGGCCGAGGTCTTACTGGAAGAACTCATTGTCTGATTTTGGGAGCGCTTCGCACTCCAGCGGGAGCAAGCTCCCTCGCCACAAAGGTTGGGTCGGAGCAACAGAAAGTTTGCAACCTGCCTCAGGCCAGTTAAGGTTCGCTCAGGTTTATCTGCCCATGAGTCTCTATGTTCAACCGCTTTGTCTGCAAAACCCTCGCCTCCCTGCTGCTGGCCGGTGTCACCGTGTCGGCCCAGGCCAATTGGTACCTGGACGGCGAGTCCTCGCGGCTGTCGTTCATCAGCACTAAAAACGCCAACATCTCCGAAGTGCAGCGCTTTCTGGTGCTGCACGGCAAGGTCGATCCCAAGGGCCTCGCGCAGGTGGAGGTCGAGCTGGAGTCGGTCAACAGCGGCATTCCGTTGCGCGACGAACGCATGCGCAAGGAGCTGTTCGATATCCAGACGTTCCCTGAAGCGCTGATCAGCACGCAAATCGATCTACGGCCGATCAACGACCTGGCGCCCGGTGCGCAACTGGAGTTGCGCTTGCCGCTGACCGTCAACCTGCATGGCAAACAACACCAATACAACGCCGAACTGCTGGCGACCCGTCTCGATGACCGGCGCTTCCAAGTGGTGACTCTTGAACCTTTGGTGATCAACGCTGAAGACTTCGACCTGGCCCCGGGCCTGGAAAGCTTGCGCAAGGTTGCCGGTTTGTCGGCCATCAGTCTGTCGGTGCCGGTGGGTGCGGTGCTGATTTTCACGGCGCGCTGAGATGCGCGGCGCAATTTTCCCGTGGCGCGAAGGCAACCGCTTTGAACTGCTGATCGATGGCCCGCAGTTTTTTCCGCGAATGCTGGTGGCGATTGCCCGTGCCGAAGAACAAGTCGAACTGGAACTGTACCTGGTGGAGGCGGGGGCCTGCGCCGAGGCCATGGTTCAGGCGCTGGTCCAGGCTGCCGAACGCGGCGTGCGGGTGCGCTGCCTGTTCGATGACTACGGCAGCCTGGCCTTTACCCTGACCTTGCGTCAGCGCCTGATGGCCGCCGGTGTTGAGTTGCGTTTCTACAATCGCCTGAGCTGGCGCCGTTGGGTGGGCAACTTTTATCGCGATCACCGCAAGCTGCTTCTGGTGGATCAATGCCTGGCGGTGGTCGGCGGCACCGGGGTCACCGATGAGTTCTGGACCCCGGGCGAAGACACCAGCGAATGGCACGAAGTGATGGTGGAAATCACCGGTCCCTTGGTCATCGACTGGCAGTTGCTGTTCGACCGCCAATGGATCGCCAACCGTTATCGGCGCGCCTGGAAACCCACTGCACACTTCGGTTTGCCGCGCTTGCCGCGAGTGCCAGTCATGGGCGAGGGCATGGGCCGGGTCGCTTATGCCGACGCCCGCCAACACCGCGATATTCTGCAATCACTGACTCGCGCGCTGAACAGTGGCCAGCGCCGAATCTGGCTGGCCACGCCGTATTTCCTGCCGACCTGGAAAGTCCGTCGCTCACTGCGCCGGGCGGCGGCTCGTGGCGTCGATGTACGTCTGCTGCTGACCGGGCCACGCACCGATCATCCGTCGGTGCGCTACGCCGGGCATCGCTACTACCCGCGTCTGCTCCGGGCCGGGGTGAAGATCTTCGAATACCAGCCGTGTTTCCTGCATCTGAAGATGGTGTTGATCGATGACTGGGTGAGCATCGGCTCCTGCAACTTCGATCACTGGAATCTGCGTTTCAATCTGGAAGCCAACCTCGAAGCCCTGGACCCCAAACTGACCCGGGCGGTGGCGGCGAGTTTCGAAAATGACTTTGCCCTGAGCCAGGAAGTCAGCCTCGAAGCATGGAAGCGCCGACCGTTGTGGCGGCGGGTCAAGCAGAGGGTGTGGGGATGGGTGGATCGGCTGGTGGTGAATCTGCTGGATCGGCGGGGCTGAGCCCAATTTTCGCAACACCCTAAACCTAATGTGGGAGCGGGCTTGCTCGCGAAAGCGGTCTGACATTCAGCATCTTCGTTGAATGCTAAGCCGTCTTCGCGAGCAAGCCCGCTCCCACATTTGTTTTGCGGTGTGTCGGGGATTACAGCAACTCAAAGCTCTGCTGCGTCACGTCCTGGGAGTCCAGGCCGATCTGTACGTTGAACTTGCCCGGTTCCGCGGCGTACTTGAGCTGGGCGTTGTAGAACTTCAGGTCGTCCTCGGTGATGGTGAAGTGCACGACTTTCTGTTCGCCGGCCTTGACCATGACTTTCTGGAAGTTCTTCAGTTCCTTGACCGGGCGGATCATCGAACCGGTCACGTCCTGGATGTACAGCTGCACCACGGTTTCGCCGTCACGCTTGCCGGTGTTCTTCACCACGACGCTGGCGTCGAGCTTGCCGGTCTTGTTCAGTGTGGTCGACGACAGGGCCATGTCGGTCAGGCTGAATTGGGTGTAGCTCAGGCCGAAGCCGAACGGGAACAGTGGCCCGGTGGTGTCTTCGAAATACTGCGAGGTGTAGTTGCCCGGTTTGCCCGGAGTGAATGGCCGGCCAATGCTCAGGTGGTTGTAGTAGGTCGGAATCTGACCCACCGAGCGCGGGACGGTGATCGGCAGTTTGCCCGACGGGTTGTAGTCGCCGAACAGCACGTCAGCGATGGCGTTGCCGCCTTCGGTGCCGCTGAACCAGGTTTCCAGAATCGCGTCAGCTTGCTCGTTCTCTTCGAGAATCGACAGCGGACGGCCGTTCATCAATACCAGCACCAGCGGTTTGCCGGTGGCTTTCAAAGCCCTGATCAACTCGCGCTGGTTGGCCGGAATGTTCAGGTCGGTACGGCTTGACGATTCGTGGGACATGCCACGGGATTCGCCCACCGCTGCCACCACCACATCAGCTTGCTTGGCAGCCTTGACCGCTTCATCGATCAACACATTGGCCGAACGCGGATCATCCACCACTTCCGGCGCATCGAAGTTGAGGAAGTTCAGGTAATCGAGGATCTTCTTGTCGCTGGTGATGTTCGCGCCACGGGCGTAGATCAGAGTCGACTGTGCGCCAAGCGCATTGGTCATGCCGTCGAACAACGTCACCGATTGCTCGGGACGGCCAGCAGCAGCCCAACTGCCCATCATGTCGATCGGCGCCTTGGCCAGTGGACCGACCAGCGCGATTTTCGCGGTTTTCTTCAGCGGCAGGGTGTCGCCCTGGTTCTTCAGCAACACCAGGCTGCGACGCGCCACATCACGGGCCTCGGCGCGGTGCAGACGGCTTTCGGCGTAGGTGTCGGCCGGGTCATCCTCGGCCTTGCCGATGCGCAGGTACGGGTCTTTGAACAGGCCCATGTCGTACTTGGCGGCGAGCACTTCACGCACGGCGTTGTCGATGTCTTTCTGTTCGATCTCACCGGCCTTCAACAGCCCTGGCAATTCCTTGCCATAGAGGGTGTCGTTCATGCTCATGTCGATGCCGGCCTTGATCGCCAGCTTCGCGGCTTCGCGCCCGTCAGCGGCGACGCCGTGCTTGATCAGCTCGAAAATCGCGCCGTGGTCGCTGACCGCCAGGCCCTTGAAGCCCCATTCCTTGCGCAGCAGGTCGTTCATCAGCCAGGTGTTGGCGGTGGCCGGCACGCCGTTGATCGAGTTCAGAGCAACCATCACCCCGCCGGCACCGGCGTCGATGGCGGCGCGGTACGGTGGCAGGTAATCCTGGTACATCTTGACCGGGCTCATGTCGACGACGTTGTAGTCGCGACCACCCTCGACCGCGCCGTACAAGGCAAAATGCTTGACGCTGGCCATGATGCTGTCGGCCGCGTTCGCGCCGGTGCCCTGGAACGCCTTGACCATGACGCCGGCGATCCGCGAAACCAGATAGGTATCTTCGCCGAAGCCTTCGGACGTGCGGCCCCAGCGTGGGTCGCGGGAGATGTCGACCATCGGCGCGAAGGTGATGTCGAGGCTGTCAGCCGCCGCTTCCTGGGCGGCGATGCGCCCGGAGCGACCAATGGCGTCCATGTCCCAGCTCGAGGCCAGGGCCAGTGGAATCGGGAAAATGGTGCGGTGGCCGTGAATTACGTCATAGGCGAAGAACATCGGGATCTTCAACCGGCTGCGCATGGCCGCGTCCTGCATCGGGCGGTTTTCTGCGCGGGTGATCGAGTTGAACGTGCCGCCGATATTGCCGGCAGCGATCTCCTTGCGGATCATCTCCCGCGGCATTTCCGGGCCGATGCTGATCAGGCGCAACTGGCCGATCTTTTCATCGAGGGTCATTTGCTTCATCAGGTGGCTGATGAAAGCGTCCTTGTTCTCTATAGGTGCGGGCGTCGTGGCGGCCAATACGGTATGACTGGCCAGGCTGACGAACAGGCCCAGCAAACACAGCTTCTTCATGAATGGTTTTCTCAAAAGCCTAAACGGCAGTGAATACACGCCGGTCAGCCAAAATTTTGGGAGCGACTATTGTTGTTCAGGTGAATGCAGCACACTTATGTGTTAGCGCCGGGGCATCTTTTAGCCCATTGGCTCGTTGCAATCCAGTAGCGGCGCAGATTATGCCCCAAGAGCCGGGTTCAAAGTTCGCAGGTTGTTTCATCAACGGAATGTGCAAGGGAGCATCAACCAGATGAATGTACGACTTCACTATCGGTCGAGCCTGCAGGTTGCAGCCTTGATGTGGCTGACAACACTGCTGACCGGCTGCGGCATCAACAATATCCCGACCCTCGACGAACAAGCCAAGGGCGCCTGGGGCCAGGTGCAGAACCAGTACCAGCGTCGCGCCGACCTGATTCCCAACCTGGTGGAAACCGTCAAGGGTTATGCCCGACATGAGCAAGAAACCCTGACCGCGGTGATCGAAGCCCGCGCCAAGGCCACCTCGATTCAGGTGGATGCCAGCACGCTGGACAATCCGGAAAAGCTAAAACAGTACGAGCAGGCGCAGAATCAGCTGACTGGCGCCCTGAGTCGGTTGATGGTGGTGTCCGAACGCTACCCGGACCTCAAGGCCAACCAGAACTTCCTGGCGCTGCAATCGCAACTTGAAGGCACCGAGAACCGCATCGCCGTGGCGCGTCGCGACTTCATCCTGGCGGTGCAGAAATACAATACCGAGATCCGCACCTTTCCCGGTCGCCTGTGGCACACCGTGTTGTATAGCGATCTGCCGATCCGCGAAACCTTCGAGGCTACCAGCCCCGATGCCGAGAAAGCGCCTGAAGTGAAGTTCCAGTAAGCGCCGGAACGGGCTTGAAGCGTCACCAAGGATGAGGTTGCCAATGCGCGTGTTGAAAGTGGGCCTGGTGCTGGTGTTCTGGGTGTTTACCCTGACGGCCCAGGCCGAGTTGAAGTTCCCGGAATTGACCGGGCGGGTGGTGGACAACGCCCAGATGATCGAGCCTGCGGTGCGCGAGCAGCTGACGCAACAGCTCAACGCCCACGAAAAAACCACCGGCGAGCAGTTGGTGGTGGTCACGTTGCCGGACTTGCAGGGCGCCGACATCGCGGATTTCGGTTATCAGCTGGGACGCTATTGGGGCATCGGCCAGAAGGACAAGAACAACGGCGCGCTGCTGATCGTCGCGCGTGACGAGCGCAAGTTGCGGATCGAAGTCGGTTATGGCCTGGAAGGGCGCCTGACCGATGCGCAGAGTTCGGTGATCATCCATCAGGTGATCACGCCCGCGTTCAAGGCCGGCAACTTCAGCAAAGGCATCAGCGACGGGGTCGCGGCGATGCTGGTGGTGCTGGGCGGCAATCCACTGGACGAGCCGTCGACAGTGTTTGAACCGCGTGGTGATCAGGAGAGTGATTCCGTTGAACGGCCGCCGGGGTTGTTCGTGTTCCTGGTGTTGCTGTTCATCCTGACGATCTTCATCGGCCAGATGTTCGGTATTCTGCCAAGCGGAGGAGGCCGTGGCGGCTCGGGAGGCGGTTTCGGCGGCGGAGGTTTCGGCGGCGGTGGCGGCGGGGGCTTCAGCGGCGGCGGGGGCAGTTTCGGGGGCGGCGGTTCGTCGGGCGGCTGGTGATAACACTGCAGGTAAAAACAACAATAGCGAGCAGGCATTCATAAACATGGCATTACTGACTGAACACGAACAACGCAAAGTCGCCGAGGCGATTGCCCGGGTCGAGCGCGATACCGATGCCGAACTGGTGACGGTGCTTGCGGCCCGCGCCGACGATTACGCGTATATCCCGCTGCTCTGGGCCAGTCTGCTGGCGCTGGTGGTGCCGGGTATCGTGCATTACCTGACGGGCTGGCTGACCATGCACAGCCTGTTGCTGGTGCAATGGTTCAGTTTCATCGTGTTGTGCCTGGTGTTCCGGATTCCGAAAGTCACCACGCGCCTGATCCCGCGCTCGGTGCGTCACTGGCGGGCGTCGAACCTGGCGCGTCGGCAGTTCCTTGAGCAAAACCTGCACCATACCGTCGGCAGCACCGGCATGCTGATTTTCGTCTCCGAGGCCGAGCGCTATGTGGAGATTCTGGTGGATGAAGGTATTTCCAAACGGCTGGACAACAAAAACTGGGACGCGATTGTGGCGGCGTTTACGCAACAGGTGAAACAGGGGCAGACGTTGCAGGGGTTTGTGACATGCATCGAGGCATGCGGCGAGTTGCTCAAGGTGCATGTGCCGGTGACCCATGTGCGCAATGAGTTGCCGAATCGGTTGGTGGTGTTGAGCTGACAACCAGCATTTTGGCTGCGACTCATTCCTTGTAGCAGCTGGCGCAGCCTGCGTTCGGCTGCGAAGCAGTCGTAAATTTGCTTGGCACGGTCTATCTGATACACCGCGTATTTTGATTTTATGACTGCTGCGCAGCCGAACGCAGGCTGCGCCAGCTGCTACGGATCGCACCGTTCGGCAAATAACTGCGTGTCCCGAACGGCCATCCCCCCTAAAATACCCACCATTCCCCGATCCGCACCGCCCGAGGCCGTTTTTTCCCATGTCTGTCACCGCCACTCCCGCCAGCCTCGCGCCGGATCATCACGCCCAGTTCATCGACTTGCTGCAAACCAGCCTCGACCAGAACGCCTTCATCAAACTGGTGCTGGCCAAATACGTCGGTGGCGAAGCGGACTTGCAGCGGCTGATCATCAAGCAACTGACGGTCAAGGATCAGCCGTGCCTGTCCTTCGTCTACCGCTACAAAACCCGCGACATCACCAAGAACCTGCCAATTGCCGAGGGCGTGGCGACCATTGCTGCGCTGTTGCCCGCATCGTTCAAGAATGCGCATTTACTGTCATTGACTGACGAAGCCCAGCTCGAATACAGCAAAAAGGGCAAATCTTCGCTGTTCAAGAGCAAACCTCAGCAATTGCGCGAAGTGCCGTCCGCCGAGCACAACCGCGAGAAGAACCGTTTCCTCGACCTGAGCCGGCCGTTTCTCAAAGACCTCGGCGTGACCAACGCGCAGCATGAGCTGATCCCGGCGATGTCGCGCAAGTGGAAGCAGATCAACAAGTTCATCGAAGTCTTCAGCCATGCGCTGACCTCGTCGCCGCTGGCGCTGGACAAACCCGTGCGGGTGGCGGATTTCGGTTCGGGCAAGGGCTACCTGACGTTCGCGATCCACGACTACCTGCGCAACACGTTGAAGGCCGAGGGCGAGGTGACCGGCGTCGAGCTGCGCGAAGACATGGTCAACCTGTGCAACAGCGCGGCGGCGAAGCTGGAGCATCCGGGGCTGGTGTTCAAATGCGGTGACGTGCGCAGCGTCGCGCCGAGCGAGCTGGACGTGATGATCGCGTTGCATGCCTGCGACATCGCCACCGACTATGCGATTCACACCGGTATTCGTTCCGGCGCTTCGATCATCATGTGCTCACCGTGCTGCCACAAGCAGATCCGCCTGCAGATCCAGAGCCCGACGCTGCTCAAGCCGATGTTGCAATACGGCCTGCACCTGGGCCAGCAGGCGGAAATGGTCACCGACAGTTTGCGTGCACTGTTCCTGGAAGCCTGCGGTTATGAGACCAAGGTTTTTGAGTTCATTTCACTGGACCACACCAACAAGAACAAGATGATCCTGGCGGTCAAACGCGCTGAACCGGTGGACCCGGCTCAGCTGTTGGTGAAGATCCAGGAACTGAAGGATTTCTACCACATCAGCGAACATTGCCTGGAAACCCTGCTGCGGGCTGATGGTTACCTCTGATCGCTGCTATGGGACGGCAGTTGCGGGATGACGGTCGCCGCTAATTCTGTAGGAGCCAGGCTTGCCGGCGAAGGCGATTGCGAGGACGCCTTCGCCGGTAAGCCTGGCTCCTACAGGGTTAGGCCGTGGCAACACGCGCGGGTTGCACCGCCGTCTTGCGCCCCAACATCACCGTCACGATCACCCCGGCGGCAAACAGCCAGGTAATCGGCTCGACGTGTTCACCGAAGAACAGCGCCGAAAACGCGATGGTGAAGAAGATCTGCAGCAACTGGATCTGACTGACCCGGGCAATGCCGCCCATGGCCAGGCCGGCGTACCAGGCAAAGAACCCGATGAACTGCGAAAACAGCGAGACGTAACCAAACGCCCACCAGGTTTTGGCTGAGATCTCGCCCTGATGTTGCAGCGCCAGATACACCACCGGCCCGATCAGCAGCGGCGTCGACAGCACCAGCGCCCAGCAGATCACCTGCCAGCCACCCATCTCCCTGGCCAACCGGCCGCCTTCGGCATAACCCAACCCACCCACGGCAATCGCGCCGAGCATCAGCAAATCACCGGCCTGAATACTGCCCGCGCCGCTGATCAGCGCATAACCGAGCACCAACGCACTGCCCAACGCGGCGCAGGCCCAGAAGGCTTTCGACGGACGTTCATGGGACAGCCACGCGGCATACAGCGCCACGCACAGCGGTTGCAGGCCGTTGACCAGTGCCCCATGGGAGGCGGGCAAGGTCTGCATGGCCCAGGCCGACAGCACCGGGAAACCAAGGATGACCCCCGCGATCACCAGCGTCAGGCCTTTGACTTGTTTCCAGGTGGGCCACTTCTCCCGGTGCCACAGCAATAACAGCGCTGCCGGAATCGCCGCGAACAACGCACGGCCCAGGCCGTTGAGCAGCGGATGAAGTTCCTGCACGACGATCCGGGTGAAGGGCAGGGTCAGGCTGAAGATAACGACGCCGAGCAGGCCGAGGGCCATGCCGGTGTTTTCGCGCGAGGACATGATGGCAACCAGAATTAAGAATGGCGGGGAAGTTTCTTTATCTAGCCATAAACCGCAGGCGCTGCTCTGTTACAGATAGGCGCAGAGTTATCCGTACAGTTTGCGGACGCCTTCGCGGGCAAGCCTCGCTCCTACAGGTTTTGCATCGGCCGCAAGAACGGCACAAGACCTGTAGGAGCGAGGCTTGCCCGCGAAGAACGATAACGCGGTCCATCAGGTAGTAACTGGTTATTACCCACCCCGCTGGATAAGGACTACCTTGAATACTCCTGCATGCCCACGCATTTTCCAGAGGAGTCCTCCCCATGGCGGCTAAAAAAATTCTGATGCTGGTCGGCGATTACGTCGAAGACTACGAAGTGATGGTGCCCTTCCAGGCGCTGCTGATGGTCGGCCACACGGTACACGCCGTTTGCCCGGACAAAACAGCCGGCCAGACCGTGCGCACGGCAATTCATGACTTCGAAGGCGACCAGACCTACAGCGAAAAACCCGGTCACCTGTTTGCCCTGAACTTCGATTTCGCCAAGGTAGATGCAGCGAACTACGACGCGCTGCTGGTGCCGGGCGGTCGTGCGCCGGAGTACCTGCGCCTGAACGAAAAAGTCCTGGACCTGGTGCGAGCGTTCGACAAGGCTGGCAAACCGATCGCCGCCGTGTGTCACGGTGCGCAACTGTTGGCCGCGGCAGGCATTCTTGAAGGCCGCGAGTGCAGCGCCTACCCGGCGTGCGCCCCGGAAGTACGCCTGGCTGGCGGCACGTTCATCGATATCCCGGTGACGCAAGGTCACGTTCAAGGCAATCTGGCCACTGCACCGGCCTGGCCGGCGCACCCGAGCTGGCTGGCCGGTTTCCTTGGGTTGCTGGGCACCAAAATCACGCTGTAACGAGGGACGTTTCCATGTGCGAGCTCTACGTCAAGGCCGATCCGATTCTCTACGAGTCGCGCTCCCGCTCGCTGCGCATCTGCGGGGTGGTGACCACCCTGCGGTTGGAGAATCAGTTCTGGGACATCCTCAGCGAAATCGCCGAGGTCGACGGCATGACCACCAATCAGTTGATCGCCAAGCTGTATGAAGAGGTGATGGACTACCGCGGCGAAGTGGTGAATTTCGCCTCGTTCTTGCGGGTTAGCTGCATGCGCTACTTGAGCCAGCGACGGGTGCAGACACCTGAGTTGTCGGTGGTACGGGCTGCGGTGAAATAGAGCGGTTTGTGTCGATTTTGAGGACGCCTTCGCGGGCAAGCCTCGCTCCCACAGGTTTCGGTTGACCGCGAATTTTTGCGTCCGACCCAAAACCTGTAGGAGCGAGGCTTGCCCGCGAAGGGGCCGGTACAGGCGACAGAAATCCTGACTTGGTCTTTACTCTGAAGCGCGAAACCTCTCAATCGCCAAGGAGTAGAAGCATGTCTGGATGGTACGAAGTGAGCAAAACCGTCAACGGTCAATTCAAGTTTGTATTGAAAGCGGCCAATGCCGAAACCATTCTGACCAGTGAGCTGTACACCACGCGCGGCGCGGCCGATGGCGGTATCGCCTCGGTTCAGGCCAACAGTCCACTGGACGAACGCTACGAGAAAAAAACCACCAAGGACGGTCACCCTTATTTCAACCTGAAGGCCGGTAATCACGAGATCATCGGCAGCAGCGAGTCCTACTCATCCGATACCGCGAGGGATAAAGGCATCGCCAGCGTCAAGGCCAACGGCCCGACCACGGTGATCAAGGACAAGACCTTGCCGGTGCTCTAAACACACCGCTTGATAAGTCCAATACACATCCAGTGTGGGAGCGGGTTTGCTCGCGAAAGCGGTCTGACATTCAGCATCTTCGTTGAATGTTCAGCCCCCTTCGCGAGCAAGCCCGCTCCCACATAGGTTTGGCAGCGTTCACAAATCCCTGTGGGAGCGGGCTTGCCCGCGAAGAGGCCGGCCCCGCGGCGCCGCTAAACTTCGACCGGTACAGTCAGCTTCGGACTACCAAGCGCGTGCGTCTTCGAATCAAAAAACCGCAGCTCCACTCCCGTCCCTTCAAACACCTTCGTGTAATGCCGCTTCTGATGCTGGATGAACGCCTTGCTGCGCGGGTAAATCGAGATCGCCGCTGTCTTCGGCTTCGCCTGACGCAATGCATGAATGATGTGACTGTCCTGCTCGCCAAGGGCATGCCCGAAGATGCACAGCCCATCGCCATGGCCCAGTAACTGGTCGTAGCAAAACGACAGGTAATCGGAGCTGCGAATGGTCTTGAGCTTGTCCTGGGTCGGACCTTCGTTGACGAACAGCGGCACATCGTCGAGGGTCTTGATCGTATTGTTGATGGCGAAACTGCCCAGCAACGTACCTTCGGTCGACATCAATTTACGCGCGGTGCCGTCCTGATTGCGCACCAGATGCAGGCCGCCGTGCAGGTACAACAGCCGGGTTTTGTCGGTCGTGGTGAGGCTCAGGTCAAAACGCGGCTCGGTGCCCTGGAACAGATCGGTAATAGTCTCAGGCCGGTGCTGGATCGCCCAGTAGTTGAGCAAATCGTAATTGGTGGTGAACACCGTTCGATAGCTGCCCAACTCTTGATTGATCGTCGCCAGCGTCGAGGGCACCACCAACCGCCAAGGGATGTGCACCGCATGCACGGTATTGATCAGCGCTTCCTTGATCGCGTAATAACGATTGCGCGGTGCCGCTGAGCTGACGGCCAAGGCCTTGTTGACCCGGCTGGTGGTTTTCAGCGCCCCAAGCACCTGTTCGAAACTGCGCGTCTGCATCGCCTCGAACACGCTCAATTCGGATTGGCTCAGAGGCTTTTCTTCGACGGTGCGGGCGTTTTCGAACAGCGAGTCGTAGCCGAAGTCGTCCCATACCGCACGACTGGCACCGTTACCCACCAGCAGGCCGCCGAAAGAGGCGGTGGTGCGCAAGGCGTTCCAGTCTTCAAGTTGGGCATCGACATCCTGGAAATCGGTCATTGCGTTCGTTGTCTCAAAGCAAAAGGTCTGATGGACGGCGACTTTATCACGACCCGGACTTGAGCCAGATCAAGTTACCGCACGACTAATGGGTCGATCCTGTGCGCACCCGCCGGATCGGTGCTGTTGATTCGGCTTCAGCCAGGAGACTCGCGCATGAGCAGTACGTTTTTCATCCCCGCTGTGAACATCATGGGCACCGGTTGCCTCGACGAAGCCATGGACGCCATTCGCAAGTATGGTTTTCGCAAGGCGCTGATCGTCACCGACACCGGGTTGGCCAAGGCTGGCATGGCGACGATGATTGCCGAGAAACTGGCGATCCAGGACATCGACTCGGTGATCTTCGACGGCGCCAAGCCGAATCCGAGCATCGCCAACGTCGAACTTGGCCTGGGCCTGCTCAAGGAAAGTCGTTGTGATTTCGTGGTGTCGCTGGGCGGCGGTTCGCCTCACGACTGCGCCAAGGGCATCGCCTTGTGTGCCACAAACGGTGGGACGATTCGTGACTACGAAGGCGTCGATCAGTCAACCAAACCGCAGTTGCCGCTGATCGCGATCAACACCACCGCCGGCACTGCCAGCGAGATGACCCGTTTTTGCATCATCACCGACGAATCCCGTCACGTGAAAATGGCCATCGTCGATCGCAACGTCACGCCGCTGCTGTCGGTCAACGACCCGGCGCTGATGGTCGCCATGCCCAAGGGCCTGACTGCCGCCACTGGCATGGACGCACTGACCCACGCCATCGAAGCCTACGTCTCCACGGCGGCCAACCCGATTACCGATGCCTGTGCGCTGAAAGCCATCACCTTGATCAGCAATAATCTGCGCCTGGCCGTACGCGACGGCAGTGACATGATCGCGCGGGAAAACATGGCTTACGCGCAGTTCCTCGCCGGCATGGCGTTCAACAATGCGTCCCTCGGTTACGTTCACGCGATGGCTCACCAGTTGGGCGGTTTCTATGACTTGCCCCACGGTGTGTGCAATGCGGTGCTGCTACCTCACGTGCAGAGTTTCAACGCGCTGGTCTGCGCCGAGCGCCTGACCGATGTTGCTCGTGCGATGGACGCCGACGTTCGCGGGTTCAGCCCTGAAGAGGGCGCTCAGGCAGCGATCGCGGCCATTCGCACTCTGGCCAAGGACGTGGAAATCCCCGCCGGCTTACGTGAGCTCGGTGCCAGGCTCAACGACATCCCGGTGCTGGCCAGCAACGCCTTGAAAGACGCCTGTGGACTGACCAATCCACGGAAGGCGGATCAGCGGCAGATCGAGGAGATTTTCCGCAGCGCGTTTTGACCAGGGCACGGTTCGGTTTGCACGCGGTACCGCTGACGGATGACTGGTCGGATCGCGCATTGATTCTGGTGGTGCGCGATGAAGCGACCCTGTCGCCGGTGAGGCGGATGTTGTTTGAGCAGTGGCGCGGGGGTGGTCTGATAGTCATTTGTCGGATTGGGCGGGCCTCTTCGCGAGCAAGCCCGCTCCCACAAGGGATTTGTGTCGGACGCGATATTCGATTCTCCACAGATCAAAATGGGGGAGCAGGCTTGCTCGTGAAGACTGACTCACAGCAACAACCCCCCAGCGGCTATACGCTCAAGGACGTTTAAGTTGTACGCTTCGGTCGGACCCAGCCTATAGGTTACTAAACCCATGCTAACCGGCCTCAACCACCTGACCCTCGCCGTCACCGACCTGAACCGCAGCGTGGCGTTCTATCGCGATCTGCAACTCCAGCTTGAAGCCACGTGGGACACCGGCGCCTATCTCTCATTACCCGGTCTGTGGTTGTGTCTTTCTCTCGATCCGCTACGCGAACCTACGGCCACCGCTGACTACACCCATTACGCCTTCAGTATCGATTCAGCGGACTTCCCGTTGTTCGTCGAACACCTGCGATCCGCCAACGTGCAGGAGTGGCGGGACAACCGCAGCGAAGGCGCATCGTTCTATTTTCTCGACCCGGACGGGCACAAGCTTGAGGCGCATGTCGGGGATCTGGCGTCGCGGCTGACGGCTTGTCGGCAACGGCCGTATGCGGGGATGAAGTTCTTCGACGATCAGTGAGTCGATCCTTGGGGGGCTGAGATAGACTTGCGTCCATTCATCCGGCGTTTCAACAGGAATTCCCATGACTCCATCGCTGCTAATGGCCGTTCTCGCCTCGGGCTTCATTTATGGCATCACGCCGGGGCCGGGTGTGCTGGCGGTGTTCGGCATCGGCGCGGCGCGCGGGCGGCGGGCCGGAGCGGGGTTTCTGTGCGGGCATTTGCTGGGCGACGTGGTCTGGTGCAGCACGGCGCTGATCGCGATTGTCGGTGCGCGGGAAATCGGCAGCACCGCGTTCGATGTGTTGGGCGTACTCAGCGGGCTCTACCTGTTCTGGCTGGGTCTGCGCGCGGTGCGGGCTCGTCGCGGCAGCGTCGAGGCGCCTCAGGGGCCGGCGCGGCAGCCATTCTGGCACGGCATCCTGTTCGGTTTGACCAACCCCAAGGCTTATCCGGTGGCAGTGGCGACCTTTACTGCGCTGTTGTCCAGCCGTGCAGAGTTGCTGCATTGGTCGATGTTGCCCTGGTTGATCATCCTGAGCTTCGTTGGTGGCCTTTTGGCCTACGCTATTCTCATAGGCATCGTCGGGGCGCGTCAGGTGCGCACGTTGTATCAGCGTCATGAACTGGCGATCACCCGGTTGTGCGGGGTAATGTTCATCGGTTTTGCCATCAATGCCCTGGCGCATGCGCTGCCGGGGCTGGTGACGAACAAGGCTTGAGGCTGATCGCAGGGAAGCGTCGGCTGCACAGTCATCGCTCGGGCGTATGACCGGTCAGGGAGGGTTGTTCAATGTTGCATTGTCCGGACACGCTCTCGGCATTATGGAAACCAGAAATTCCGCCCCACTGGCGAGCTACATTGACCTCTTGCTGGACGCCGTCTGTGCGGTGGATAAACAAGGTCGCTTCGTATTTGTCAGCGCGGCCTGCGAGCGCATTTTCGGTTACACCCCCGACGAGTTGGTCGGCCAGCCGATGATCGACCTGGTGCATCCCGCCGACCGACAGCGCACCCTCGACGCCGCGCGGGAGATCATGGGCGGCGAACCCAAGCTCAATTTTGAAAATCGTTACCTGCGCAAGGATGGCCGGGTGGCGCACATTCTCTGGTCGGCGCGCTGGTCGGAGGTCGATCAGTTGCGCATTGCCGTGGCGCGCGACATCACCGAGCGCAAACAGGCCGAGTCCCGACAAGCGGCGCTGTACGCAATCTCCGAGGCGGCCCATGCGGCGGAAGATTTGCTGGCGCTGTTCAAACGCGTCCATTCGATCATCGGCGAATGGCTCCCGGCGTTGAATTTCTCCGTGGCGCTGTATGACGAGCACTGCGCGCAGCTGAATTTTCCCTATCACGTCGACGACCGTGAACCGCAACCCGAGGAGCCCGGGACTGTGACCGGGCGTCTTTGCAGTGAAGTGATTCGCAGCGGCTTGCCGATCCTGCTGACTCCGGATCAGGACAATCCGCCGGCGGGGTTTGCGGCACTGGTCGCGGGCCAGGATTCGCCCTGCTGGCTGGGCGTGCCATTGAGTTCGAAGAACGGCACCATTGGCGCGTTGATCGTTAAAAGCGTACCGGGCGGCGAGCGTTATACCGAGCAAGACAAAGAGCTGCTGCAGTATGTTTGCGCCCAGGTCGCGACCGCTATCGAGCGCAAGCAATTGCATGCCCGGCTCCAGCGCATGGCCCAGTACGACCAACTGACTCAGTTGCCCAATCGCGAGTTGCTGCGCGAACGCCTCAAAGCCTCGCTGGAGCTGGCCCGAACAGACTCCGGTCGAATGGCTTTGCTCTACGTCGACCTCGACCGCTTCAAGCATGTCAACGACACCCACGGTCATACGGTTGGCGACATGCTGCTGCAAGCGGTCGCCAATCGGCTCAAGGGCTGCGTGCGTGAAACCGATACCGTGGCGCGCATCGGCGGTGATGAATTTGTGGTGTTGTTGCACAGCATCCATGCCGCAGAGGATGCCGAGCGTGTGGCGGGAAAGATCCGTCAGGTACTGGTTCAGCCCCTGCGCCTGGACGGGCATAACCTGAACATCCAGCCGAGCATTGGCGTTGCGCGCTACCCCGAACACGGGACTGAAGAAAATCAGTTGTTCAGGCATGCCGACGAGGCGATGTACAGCGCCAAGCGCCAGCATCACCTGCGTCTCGGGGCCTGAAAGCCCGTCACCGTTCGTCGCAGCGTTGCCAGTTTTTCTAAACCTTTTTGACTATGGAAATTCTTATTCTATGCGGGCGGCTGCTCGCTGCTCTCATCATCAAGAGGATGAAAACCATGCCTACTTCAAAAAATCCGAGTCCGGGTAGTGCCCATGATCGAACGAAGGCGTCTGAAGCCGGTCGCAAAGGTGGGAAAACCACCACGACGACCGTTGATAAAGACTCCGCGAAAGGCGGCATGGGCCGCAAAGGTGGTCAGAAATCCCGGTAATAGTGAAGTGGTTTTTATTAAAAGACGGGGGCGCAAGCTCCCGTTTGAATTTTCAAAGAAGGAGGGCGCGACCATGAGCCGGATGGCCACCCGATTACGCAATGCCAGTTTTGTCACGTTACTGGGGCTGTTTGCCAACAGTGCCTTTGCCCAGTCTGCTGCTGAATTCATCAACGAAGCGTCGGCCAAAGGCATGGCCGACATCGAAGCCAGCCGCCTGGCGCACCAGAAAACCGAATCCAAAGAGGTCAAGGACTACACCATCGTGGTGATCAACGACCTCACCACCGCCAACCAGCATCTGGCGAAAATTGCCAAGCAACTCGATTTACCGGTCGCGCCACGCGAAGAGGTGATGGACAAGGCCAAAACCCTGATTCCGGAGGTGAAGGACGATGCGTCCTTCGATCAGGCGTACGCCGCCAGTCAGGTGAAAACCACCCAAGAGACCATCGAGCAGCTTCAACAACAAGCGCAGACCACGGACGTGCCGCAAATCAAAGCGTTCGCCGAAGAAACCTTGCCCAAACTGCAAAACCACCTGCAAATGGCCAGAGAGCTGCAAGCCAGTCGTTAGCACCAATGGCGCGGGTGACGTCACCGGTCACCCGCGGGGCATGAGTCAACATTCATTCAATCCTGTTTCTTTGTTTCCGGGACGACAGTGCCGTCCAGAGGAATCGTTTCGCCCTCGCCAAGGTGACGATATTTCTTTCTCAACTCTTCCAACTGTTTGAGATCCAGCGATTCGAGACCCAGCATCGCGTTCTGCGCTTCTTTCGTTACTCGCAATAACTCATCGATCTTCAAGTGCAAAATGTCCGTGTCGCGGTTCTGGGTGTTCTGGATAAGGAACACCATCAGGAAAGTGATGATGGTGGTCGAGGTGTTGATGATCAATTGCCAGGTATCGTTGAAATGAAAAATCGGCCCGCTCAAACCCCACAGGATAATCAGAACGATCGCCCCCAGAAATGTACGGGGCAGGCCGGCCCACAGGGAGAGTTTCTGTGCAATTTTTGCGAATTTCATTGCCGTGCTCCTTATAGGAATGCGCCTGATTTTCAGACAGCACGGGCATAACGAAAATTCTGCTGAATAGTGCCTGCGCATGGATGCGTAAACCCTCTGTCAGAGGCTGATCGTCGGGGCCGAAAAAGTCGCAACCATTTCCACCGACATGGGGTCACTACTTCAAGCCTGTGAAACTGGAGACCCGCATGAACCTCGCTCGCACGTTTTACCTTTGTTGCTGCCTGCTTGCGTTGCAGGGCTGCTTCGATAACTCGGATAACGAGACTAAAGACAATACTGATGGCACCAAGTCATCGGTGCAGATGCAGGAGAAGGGGGCGGATAGTAAATAGCGGTGAGTGGCTGCTGTATCGTTGCATGCCAAGAAATAAGTGTGAATCCATGTGGGAGCGGGCTTGCTCGCGAAGACGGCGGCATAGTCAATATTGATGTCGCCTGAAACACCGCATTCGCGAGCAAGCCCGCTCCCACAGGTTCCGCGCCTGAACTGGCGTTGTTTTTTTGTATCTATCTATTCACAACAACGTCACCTCAGTCTTCCAGCTGAAGTACCCCAACACTTCACAGCGCTGGTTGATCAGCATGAAGTTCAGTTCGCAGGCTGTCACGCCCGTGCTCAGTTGCGAGCACTCCCAGTAGTGATCATCGGCCTTGTGGCTACCCGGTTGGGTCGGGTTGGCGGGGTCGGGCGCGGGGACTGTCTGCTCGCCGTTGACGACCAGTTTGGGTGGCGAAAGGATCCCCGTATCGACCACCGAAATGTTGTGAAAGACAACGCTGTGTTCGGCCAGCAAGCTGACGGTTCTGCCGCGGAGATGGAAGACTTGGCTGTTACTGGCTGTTAGCGTCACTTTACTGTCATTTTTGGTGTTTTTTGTTGTTTCTGTACCGCTGATGGCGAAGATGAAGCCGTCTTCAATCATCGTCGGTTTTTGCGCTTCAAGACTGGGTTGCGGATAACGGGAAAGCAGCGATTCGGCATCGACGATCAGCAGCACATTGTTGGCTGTCACGACGCTCGCCGAAGGGGAGGTAATCGGTTCGGAAGTCATCATGGATTCCTTTCATGATGTTGACGCATATCGATAGCCGCTTCGGTCACGCAAGAAATCCATTCCAGCCGAGGCGGCAACGAGCCCGGTAGGCCCCTCGTTGCCAAGGGGCCCGGCCCATCATCAGTTACGAATGGTAATGAACGGATCCCACGAGCAGCAGCCGACGATTTTGCAGTCGCGATCCACGATCAGAAAGTGGAAGTGGTAGGTCACGCTGCCGCACGAAAGTGTTTCCGAGGACCAGTAATAGTTATCGACTTTCTGGCAGCTGGGCACCGATGGGTTGCTGGTGTTAGGGACAGCGACGCAGGCGGTAGCCTTGCGCGGCGTGGGTGTGGAGATCAGCTCGTTGCCTACGTTACCGATGAACTTGTAGAAAATCACCGCCGTCTCGAAGCTCTGCGACAGGCTGGTTTCGCGCCAGCGAATCAGATCGCCTACCTGCGCTTTCAGATTGAGCTCGCCACCGGCCTGGCCACTCACCACGTTGTTCTGATTGGTCACCATGTATACATGATTGACGTCGATCAGCGTCGGCGCAGCAGGGTTTTTGCTGATGTTCGGGTAGTTTTTCAGAATGGTTTCGGTGTCGATCGAAACAAGTACATCCGTGACTCGAGACATAGTAAAGCTCCTTTGATAGTGATTACCTGGCTACCTACCAGGCACAACGCTTTGCCTTGCGGCCGTTGCGAACACACTACTGGGGAACCCACTCGATCACGGGTGCGAGCTGGCCTTGCTCCTTGCCTTGAAATGACGGGTTGGGTTCCTTCCAACAGGCCGCGAGTAGGACTATAGATGTCATTTTTATACTGTCAAAATCGCTTCGCCCTTCGGTCGACGAACGGTCCTTTTGGTTATGACTTTCGATGATTTTTCGATAAGAAAAGGCTCACTCAGATCCTACGCCCTCCAAAAGTCGGGATAGGGCAGAGCACATCGGTCGATGTATCGTAGCGAACCGGTTGTCTGCCTCTGGCTACAACCTGCACCGACAGGAGAACGATATGAGTTGGTCCGCCAAACAATACGTAGCGTTTGAAGATGAGCGAACGCGCCCGGCGCGTGACTTGCTGGCCGCCATCCCCACAATGGACGTCCAATCGGCAATCGACATCGGTTGCGGCCCGGGTAATTCCACCGAGTTGCTGGTGCAGCGCTTTCCCAATGCCGCGGTGCGAGGGGTGGACAGTTCGCCCGATATGATCGAGGCCGCCCGCCAGCGCTTGCCTCAGGTGCAATTCGACACCGCAGACATTGATGTCTGGAACGATGCCGGCCCGTTCGACGTGATTTTCGCCAATGCGGTATTGCAGTGGCTGCCCGATCACGCCCGGTTGCTGCCGTCATTGGTGGCCAGGCTCGCGCCCGGCGGCAGCCTGGCGATTCAGATGCCCGATAACCTCAACGAACCGTCGCACAGGTTGATGCGCGAGGTCGCAGCGAACGGCCCTTGGGCTGACAAACTGGCAAGGGCCGCAGGCCTGCGAACGGAAATGGAGGATGCGGGTGGTTACTACTCGATGCTGCGTGCCCACTGCACCCGCGTCGATGTATGGCGCACCACTTACTATCATCCCCTCGCTGACGGCGCATCGGGCGTGGTCGAGTGGTTCAAGGGCAGCGGTTTGCGGCCTTTTCTTGAGCCGCTGAATGAAGCGGAGCGGGTGCAGTATCTCAAGCAGTATCAGGCGGCGATCGAGCAGGCCTATCCGGCGCTGAGCGATGGTTCTGTGCTGTTGCCGTTTCCACGGTTGTTCATGGTGGCGACGCGCTGACGTACAAAGGGACATGCCTGGTCGTTTGTCCCTTTGGTTGACCAACCTTCGAACCATCAGCCCTGCTGCAACACCTTGAGCGCCGCCGAGGCCAGAAACCCGGAGCGACTTTTCTCTTCCGGATGATGCAGTACGTATTCGTCGATGCGGTTGAGCAAGTAGCCGGGCAAGGTGATGTTGAGTTTCTGGGCCTTGCCCAGGTATTTGGTGACATCGATGTCCACCACGGCCCACGTACACCCTGCGTACTGCGGATTGGCCGCATGCAGGGTTACTTTGTTGGCGGGCGGAATCGGTGATCCGTCTTCGGCCAATATTTCGAAATGGCCTTCGATGGCTTCGCGCGCCATGGCCATGGCGTCATCCAGATCCTCCCCAGCGGAGAAACAACCCGGAATATCCGGTACTTCAACACCCCAGGCGTGTTCGTCATCGCCCATGGAAATCGCAATTGGGTAAAGCATGTTTGTCATTCTCCGAAGGCCCTGCTTGTGGTTACTATACCTACTGAAATTCACTAATCAACACTATAACCACCAATGCGTCCTAAGCACTGATGTGCTAGCGGTATGAAATGAGTCTAGGAGGGCATTTGGCGATGGCTTGGCGGAGGCCTGCTCTCTGTATTGCAGGGTTTTGCCAAGGCGCTGGAGAGGAAGGGAGATCAAATTTCATGCATAAAAAACCGGCCACTTCGGATCAATGTCAGGCGAATCGGAAGTGTAGGAGCCAGGCTTGCCGGCGAAGGCGTCCTTAAGAGCGCTTTCGCCGGCAAGCCTGGCTCCTACGAAAAGCGGTTGCTCGCTTAACTGACTGAAATTGAGTAGTAGCTTCTAAATCAGCTGATCAATCAAAACCGCGTTGGTATAGATCAAGCTTCCATCGCTCGCTCGATGCCCGACCAAATGGAACTGACCGCGTCCGTGCTGCAAGTAGACGCGCATTTGGCAGTCGGACAAGGGGCCGTATCCCTCTGGCAAGACCAAATCCATTGAGCTCATGTCGACATCAACCATGGCTTCACGCTCATGAGTCTTCTGTAGACGTTCTTCAGCTTGCTCTAGACTCAGATGGAGGGGGCCATCGACATCAAAGCTGATCTCACCCACCGGGGTGGACTTTGGGGCGCCGCTGGGTTTGCACCAGCCTTCGATTGTCAGGTTACTCATGACGAAACCTCCGTCGTGGACTGCTGGACTCTGTAGCTCTCGTGTCTTCTCAAGCCATCCGCTTCTGGCCAGTTCTGCCATCCCGTCATCAGGATTGAGTATAGCTGGCAACCTGGTCTCGCTTGCTGTGCGCTACGCCCGTTTAGTCCATAGAAACGTAATGCTGAATATCCATAGTTGTATGTAGCGAATCGCTTTAAACGATTAGCTTAATATTCGTTGGAACATCCCTGCATCAGGTTGTTCAAAAAAGCACTTGTTCCGTCCGTGCACTATACTTCTTGCTGACTTTACCGCCGAATGGGACGGTATTTTCTGCCCTGCTTGGACGTCAGTGGCGATGCGTTTGCATAACCAGTGAACAACAGGAATAGGATGAACAGAAAATGGCAATAGCAATTATCTTGATATTAATCGTTATTGCATCCGTGTTGTTCCATCTACTAGCGCCTTGGCAGGCGACACCGGCAGCTTCCAACTGGGGATCTATAGACACCACCCTGTTTATCACAATGATCATCAGTGGAATATTTTTCATTGCTATCACGGTATTTATGGCGGTAGCCGTGATGCGTTATCGTCACAAGGAGGGTGCCAGGGCGCACTATCAGCCAGAAAGTAAAAAACTGGAAACATGGTTGATTATCGTGACCTCGATAGGGATTGCCGCGATGTTGGCGCCAGGCCTGGTGGTTTACAGTGATTTCATCCATGTGCCGAAAAATGCTTATGAACTTGAAGTGGTCGCCCAGCAGTGGCAGTGGGCCTTTCGTTTTGCCGGCCAGGACGGGAAACTGGGTAAATCGGATATCAAGTTTGTTGATTTTACCAATCCCCTCGGCCTTGATCCCAAGGATCCTGTCGGGCAGGACGATGTGCTTATAAAAAACAATGAAGTTCGCCTTCCGCTCGATCAGCCTGTGAAGGTTTTACTGCGCTCTAAAGATGTGCTGCACAATTTTTATATCCCGCAAATTCGCAGCAAGATGGACATGGTGCCGGGGATGGTGTCGTACTTTTGGTTTACACCAACTAAAACCGGGAAATATGAAATCCTTTGTGCTGAATATTGTGGCGTAGGTCATTACAACATGCGCGGCCAGATGATCGTGGAAGAGCAGGGCGCCTTCGATCAATGGCTGAACAGCCAACCGACTTTTGCGCAGACATTAACGACAGCTGCCAAACCCAGTCAGGACAGCGTGCTGGAAAAAGGTCGCTTGTTGGTCGAAAAATACGGCTGCGGTGCCTGCCATAGCCAGGATGGCAGTAGCAGTCTCGGCCCGGGATGGAAGGGGCTGTACGGCCGCACTGAACAGTTTGCCGATGGCACCCGTGCGCTGGTTGATGAGGCCTACCTGAAAGAGTCGATTCTCGATCCGAAGGCCCGGCTGGTGCAGGGCTACCCGCCAGTCATGGTGGCCTATACTCTCACTGAAGATGAACTGGACGCTGTCGTCGCCCTGATCAAGTCGCTGGGTGCCGCGCAGCAAGAGCCTTCTGCTAGCGAAAAGTTGGACAGAGGTGACGACTTGGCGACGCAGGGGCAGCGGCTGGCCGAGTCGCTCGGCTGTCTGGCCTGCCACAGTGTCGATGGCAGCAAGGGCGTCGGCCCCAGCTGGCAGGGCCTGTATGGCAAGACCGTAACCCTTGCCGACGGTACGAGTATCAAGGCCGATGAGGGCTATATAAAGGATTCGATTCTTAATCCCGGCGCCAAAATCGTCAAAGGCTATGCAGCCGTCATGCCGGCCTTTACCCCGAGTGATCAGGAGTTGAACGCACTGATCGCTTTTATCAAATCCAAAGCGAATGCCGACGCTGATGCGAGCAAGGCGGAGCCAGGGAAGTAGCCGTAAAGCAGCCAGGAATGCACCGAAACTTCGAACAGGAGGATGACGTGATGGCCTATGCGGAGCAAGCCGAAACAGAAGCGCTACACGAACCCAAAAGCTTCCTGACCAAATATATCTGGAGTCAGGACCACAAGGTCATTGCCATTCAATACTCCTTGACGGCTTTATTCGTGGGCGTTATCGCCGTGGTGTTGTCTGGCTTGATGCGCATACAGCTTGGCTTTCCCGGCACTTTGGAGTTCATGGACGCCAGTGCTTACTATCAGGCGATGACCATGCACGGCATGATCATGGTCATTTACTTGCTGACGGCCTTGTTTCTGGGTGGCTTCGGTAACTATCTGATCCCGCTGATGGTCGGCGCCCGCGACATGGTCTTCCCCTACGTCAACATGCTGAGTTACTGGTTCTACCTGGTAGCGGTAGTGGTGTTGCTCTCCAGTTTCTTTGTTCCTGGCGGCCCCACCGGTTCGGGCTGGACGCTCTATCCGCCGCAGTCCATTTCTCAGGGGACACCTGGGGTCGAGTGGGGCATCGTTCTGATGCTCGTCTCACTGGCGATTTTTATTGTTGCAGCCACCATGGGCGGGTTGAACTACGTCACCACGGTGTTGCAGGCGCGCACGCACGGCATGACATTGTTTCGCATGCCGCTCTCCGTATGGGGCATTTTCATGGCGTCGATTATGGCCTTGCTGGCCTTCCCGGCGTTGTTCGTCAGTGCGGTCATGATGCTGTTTGACAAGCTGTTGGGCACCAGCTTCTTTATGCCGGCGATGATCTCGCTGGGGCAGCAGATCGATCACCAGGGTGGCAGCCCGATATTATTCCAGCACCTGTTCTGGTTCTTCGGCCACCCGGAAGTCTACATCGTGGCTCTCCCTGCGTTTGGTCTGGTCTCCGACTTGATCAGCACGCATGCGCGGAAAAATATCTTCGGCTACCGGATGATGGTGTGGGCCATTATTGCGATTGGCGTACTCAGTTTTGTGGTCTGGGCGCACCATATGTATGTCAGCGGAATGAACCCGTATTTTGGCTTTTTCTTCGCCGTCACCACCTTGATCATCGCGGTGCCGACCGCGCTGAAAGTCTACAACTGGGTGCTGACCCTGTGGCGCGGCGACATTCATCTGACCGTGCCGATGCTGTTTGCCCTGGCCTTTATCGTCACCTTCCTGGTCGGCGGTCTGACCGGGTTGTTTCTCGGCAATGTGATCGTGGATATTCCGCTCTCGGACACCTATTTCGTCGTCGCCCATTTTCATATGGTTATGGGGGTCGCACCGGTACTGGTGGTGTTCGGCGGCATTTATCATTGGTTCCCGAAAGTCACCGGGCGCATGTTGAACGACACCCTGGGCAAGCTGCATTTCTGGATTACCTTTCTGGGTACCTACGCCATCTTCTTCCCCATGCACTACCTCGGTTTCCAGGGCATGCCTCGCCGCTACTACGCCTATGAAAACTACGCGTTCATCCCGCAGTCGGCGCAAGAGTTGAATGCCTTCATTACGGTGATCGCATTGACCGTCGGCGTCTCACAGCTGCTGTTCCTGTTCAACCTGGCCTGGAGTGCATTCAAGGGCAAGCCCGCAGGCAGTAATCCGTGGGGGGCGGCCAGTCTGGAATGGCAAACGCCGAACACCCCGCCGATACACGGTAACTGGGGAGCGAAGCTGCCGGTCGTGCATCGCTGGGCCTATGACTACAGTGTGCCGGGGATAGAACAGGATTTCGTTCCGCAGACGGTCTCCGCCGAGGAGCTGGAGCAGATGCGGCAACTGAGTGCCGGAACCAAGATAGCGGACGTTAAAACATGAAAAGGCTGCTATTGAGAAACGCCGACGGCGCTGACCCCGGCGGCAGTTGGAGTCGCGACCCTGGGGGTATTCAGGCCCCCGAGGGTGCCGATAGAGGCCAAATCGCAAGAGTGGGCCTGCGCTTGTTCCTGGTCGTGGTGAGTTCGTTATTCTTTCTCTTCCTTTTCGCCTTTATTGCCCGTTCACAAATGGCTGACTGGCTCCCCCTGACAGACCCCTTGGCACCGTTAGCCAATCTCTGGCCGTTATGGCTGAATTCGGCTTTTCTGGTATTCAGCTGCATTGCACTGCAGTGGTCGCGTATGGCCGCCCGGCAGGCTCGGCTGGACGCTATGGTCATTGGTTTTGCATTGGGGGGCGTATTTGCCATTGCCTTTCTGGTGGGGCAACTCTGGGTCTGGCAGCAGTTTGTGGCCTGGGGCTACTTTGTCGCCAGCAATCCGGCCAACAGTTTCTTCTACCTGTTGACCGGCCTGCATGGGCTCCACCTGCTGGGCGGGCTGATAGCCTGGAGCATAATCGTCGCTAAACTCCTGCGTCGCGTGCCGTTGCCGCAACTGCGCGTCAGTGTAGAACTCTGTACCACCTATTGGCACTACTTACTGGGTCTTTGGTTCGTGCTGTTCGCTTTGCTGGCCAGCACGCCGCAAACCTATGAAGCGATCGCCAGATTCTGCGGCCTGAGGTGAAAAGCCATGGCATCGCCCCCACTTGCCCCAGTCGAATCCAGTTCATCCAATCCACCAGACTCACCGCCTGCACCGGGATGGCAGGGCATCGCCAGCGACTGGTCCTCGGATAGAGAGGCCTTCAAGCAGGTCCCTTGGGGCAAGGCGATGATGTGGATATTCCTGCTCAGCGATACGTTCATATTCACCTGTTTTTTAACCGGCTACATGTCGGTACGCATGACCATCACCACCGCCTGGCCAAACCCCAGTGAAGTGTTCGCATTGACGATCGGCGGTAGAGAGATCCCGCTTATTCTGATCGCGATCATGACCTTTGTGCTGATCAGTAGCAGCGGCACCATGGCCATGGCCGTTAATTTCGCCTATCGCCGTGATCGCGCGAAAACCACTGCCCTGATGCTGGCGACCGCTGCCTTGGGTGTGACCTTCGTCGGCATGCAGGCATTTGAATGGAGCAAGCTCATCGCAGAAGGGGTGCGTCCCTGGGGGAACCCCATGGGGGCGGCGCAATTTGGTGCCAGCTTTTTCATGATTACCGGTTTCCACGGACTGCATGTGTCAATCGGCGCCATCTACCTCAGCATTGTGGCGTTGAAAGTACTGCGGGGAGATTATGAGCGCTCCGGAAACTATCAGAACGTCGAGATAGCCGGGCTTTACTGGCACTTCGTGGATTTGGTCTGGGTGTTTATTTTTGCTTTCTTCTATTTATGGTAGAGGAGCACGGGTGATGGCACATGCTCAGGGTCAGCAACATCCAATCAGCTTGTACCTTAAAATCTGGGGGCTGTTATTCGTCCTCAGCACGCTGTCGTACCTTGTCGACTATTTCCACTTCCATGGCTACCTTCGGTGGTCCCTGATTATCACTTTCATGTTGTTGAAGGCAGGTTTGATTGTCTCCATCTTCATGCATATGGCTTGGGAACGGTTGGCCATGGTCTACGCCATATTGGTGCCACCGTTATGTTTACTGGTGCTCGTCGGACTGATGGCCACCGAGGCGGACTATGTTTTCCTCAGCCGGGTCATTTCCTTCGGCCAGTAAGCAGCTTCCAGGATGGCCATGAGTCTTCAGGGCTAACCCGATATCACTCGCTTGAACTGATGCCATTTGTGCTGCCAGGCCACTGTCCAGTGAGGGGCTGCCGTTCCCGTGCCGGCGATCGTCAGCTTTGGATGATGTTCGATTACCCGGTCCAATACCGGTTCCTGATTCGGTTCAACATCCACAAAGAAGATATGTTTTCCCTCTTCTACCATCTGTTTGAAATTGCGGAAGTGAGCATTAGGCACCTGGATACCAAAGAAGCCGCCTTCCCAGATGCAGAAGCCAAATATAACAATGGCCAGGAAGATAAAAGGCACCCAGCCTGCGGCGGATTCGGTCCAGCCCATCCAATAGGCGCCGCCAAGGACCAGCGCCGCGAGCGGCACGCCGACCAACGCACCAATCTCGCCAGAGTGAACAACATCCTGTTTCATCAACGAGTTAACCTCGTGGAGGTGATGTTCTTCAACATCAGCAACTTGTTCACTGAGCACATGAATTTGTTCGGTATTGATGCCGTTGGCTTCCAGCTCATTTTCAACGGCCTCGAGATCATCGAGATTGTCACTGATGTAATAGTGCCGATTCATGCCACACCTCCCATCTCGTGTTGGCTGTAGACCTCCCTTGTCCTGCAGCCGTTAACTGAGATTTACAGTCGATGTCTGTGCACGTGGGGAACGCTGCACACTTGATGCAATTCGTAGGAAGTATAGCATTCGCTAGCATGCGGGGCGGGCAGCGTCAAGGTCTGGAGGATCACCAAACCCTAGACACAAAAAACCGGCCATCAAGCCGGTTTTTTCTAATCCACCCCCAGCGCCTTATCCAGATTCGCCGAAAGATCCTTCTTCGCCTGCACCCATCTCTCGATCCTCAAACGCAGAACGCACGGCCTCCACGACGCGTCCCGCCATGCGCTCATCTTCAAGCTGCGGGTACCCTTTCTTTAGCTTGCCGGACACCACCCAGCCGTTCTCCTTGATGGAGCGGATGATGCGGTTCGCATCCACGTCCGGCATTTCCAGTACCTCTTTCAGCTGCTCCTGAGCTCGCTGAAAGATCACCAGTACTCTGGCTTCATCCGCCATTTCCTTTCGAATCGTGTGTTCGACGACGCGTGCGGTGTACAGGACGTGTTCGGTCAGATCGGGATAGCGCCAGGCAAAGCACGCGTCTTCGTATTCATCGAAGATGAAGTTGCTGCGAGTCCCGTCCTCGTAGGTCACGAGTTCGCCGAACCGATAGGCCGCCGCGTAACATCGCATGAACGGTCGCGAGAACACTTCGAGCGTACGGTCGTAGCCGGCCCTGAAGTCGATCGAACTCGTGATTGTGGCTGACACCGGCAGTATTACGCCGTCGGGCACTGCCTTATCCCGAATCAGGGTGTCGTTGATAAGGAAGCGATGAATCCGGCCATTGCCATCGCGCATGGGATGGATATACACGAAGCCAAATGCCAACACAGCGGCACGTGCCACTGACTCTGCACCACGCGTTGCGACCTCAAACTCGTTGAGTCCTGCCAATAGCTGCGCAAGATCCGCGAAATGGGGGGCAATGTAATGCACGATGTCCTCGCGCATCGTGGCCTGACCCACAAACACAGGGGAGCGCCGCAGGCCCAGCCCAATGGCGTCACGCCCCAGAATGCCGGCCTGCAGGGACTGGAGACTGTCGTTGCTCAACGGGTCCTCGATATGTCCGCAGTACTGGGCAATGACATGGGCAAACCGCTGGATGCGATCGGCCTGGTCGGCTTCCTTTTCGATGAGAAAGCTCGCACGCGATTCCTTGAACGTCAGCCAACTGGCGGTACGCATCAGGATGTCGGAGCCAAAGGCCTGATCCAATTCATCCAATGCCTCGCGCAGATCGAATTGCAGAGCTTCCTGCACTGGCGCCGTACGACGAACCAAGGGGCAGAACTCAGCCGTCCCCGGCAGATTGTTATTGACGCGCCAGCGCCGCGTTCGCAGTGCTTCGCGACGAGTCAGGTAATCTTGTGGCGAAAGTACATCAACATAGCCGCCATTGGTCACGTCTGGCACATTCAGACGTTCCCCTGTCAGCCATTCATAGAGGAACCCGGTGCGACGGGCGTACTGGCCGAATGGCTCCCGTCGACACCAGTCTTCGACAGGCTGCGGACCTATGGCCGCAAACAGGCGGGCGAAGAACTCGAGATGGATCTCTTCGTATTTGAGGCCGAATTCGAAGTGTCCTGCGAAATCGTCTGCGGGCCGATAGCTTGCCGGATACCGGTTTTCCACATTTCCGTCACTTTCGCGACTGACACGTACAGTGCCGATCATCGAGTCGACTCGTAGAGGTTGTGCCAGTGCGATGTCGTACCGGTTCGCGAGGGTCTTGAAACCGACTTGCATTGACGAAATCCTTTACTGGGGCAAGAAAAACGCTAACAGAAGATCGATCATATGCGAAAACGTTAATTTTCGGAGAGATGAAAACATTAACGCTTGATGAAATTTGATAATAAATCCGGGGTTTTCGAAAAAAACGCTAACAGACTTCAGGGTAGTCGCTAACGCCCGGAGAGCACTTATTCATCGATCAGCGGACAACAGGCGAAAATGGGGAGATGCCTCAGAGCTCGATTCCACCAAATCCCAGGCACAAAAAAACCGGCCATCGAGGCCGGTTTTTTTGTGTTCCTGCATCCCCCGCCAAAAAAACTGACGTGAGACAAAAATTCGATTGGAGCGGGTGAAGGGAATCGAACCCTCGTTATCAGCTTGGGAATCTTGGGCGGATGGTGTTTCAGTTGGGCGCCGGATGTATGCTTATGTCCCGGATAGCCCCGTACTACAGGGGTTGAAGGGTGAATCGCGATTTCAGTCTGTTTCATCGGTTTACCCCATATTTCAGTCATACAGCCCCCAGCTACGGCCCCCAAATGCTCACAGAGAAACAAATCAAGGCAATGAAGCCTGCGGAAAAGGAATACACAGTCTCGGATGGCCGTACAGCCCGAGGTGAGGGTGTGCTGCTTCTGCGAGTGCGTCCGAACGGGACGAAGGAGTTCTACTTCCAGCGATTCAGCAGCGGCAAGAAAATCAAGAGCAAGCTTGGTACCTGGCCAACACTCGGTTTAGCTGACGCCAGGGATCTGTGCCGCGCTGAAAAGGAAGTCGTGATCGCGGCCGGCACCTTTCAGGAAGTGATGAACGGTTACATCACCAAGCTGACGGGCGAGGGCGCCGCTTCGGCTGAGGATGTGAAGTGGTCTTTCAAGCATTACGTTTCTGAACCCTTTCCGAATTTGGTAAAGCTCCCGGCTGTTCTGGTCGGCCCAGGTGAAATCCGAGACATCATCGCCAAGATGATCGCGAATGGTGTGACCACCTACTGCAATCGGCTTCGATCACAGCTGCACGCGGCGTTCCAAGTTGCCTTGGAGCAGGAGTTCAACCCGCGCAGTTACCATAAAGACGATGTGAAATTTGGAATCAAAAGTAATCCGGTGGCCAGCGTCCCGGTTCAGGCCGACTGGGAGCAGCCTGGCGACCGAGCCTTATCCACCACGGAGCTTGCCCACCTTTGGCAAATGCTGCCTGAACAGTTGAGCGTGGTCACAGCAGAGTTGATTAAGTTTTTGATCGCGTCTGGTGGGCAGCGTCCGGAGCAGTTACTCGCGACCGAGCGTCGGCACTATCTGAAAGACCACTTGATCATTCGCAACAAGAAAGGTCGCGGGGCCGAAGGCGAACGCTCGTTGCACGTCGTGCCCTACAACAAGCTCATGCGCCAGAGCCTGAAGGCCATGGATGAAATCAATGCGACGAGCGTTTACCCGTTCGAGGGCAAAGTGCCGGACAGTTCGCTGCATGCCAACTCACTGTCCCGTGCGGTGACCAAACTATGCAGCCGGCATCCGGACAAATTCAATGGACCCTTTACCCTGCGGGACTTGCGTCGTACCTGTAAAACGTTGATGGGTGCGGCTGGGATTACCAAGGAGCTTCGGGACAGAATTCAAGGTCATGCTTTCAATGATGTTTCTTCAAAACATTATGATCGCTACGGCTATTTCCCGGAAAAACAACGAGGCCTTCAACGTTGGGCACAGTGGCTGCAAAAGAATGTTATTGCGCTGAATGTGGAGTCGGGACGATAAGAGTTGATGGCTCAACGCGCTGAAAACGTAAATTCTTTAGGATGAGTGAGATGCCAATCGAAAATTATCTTTATCCGGTAGATCAGTGTGATGTCGATAAGTCACAGCAGAAAGCGTTAGACCACTACAGGCAACTGCGGAGTAAGTGTTTAGAGGCCATTCGGGGTTCTGCTGAGAACTCGATCGCAAACCAGATACACCAGTTGACATGGAACTCAGCTGTCTTTCATGCGTTAAACGAAGCTCGAAGGATCGAGAGCGAGAGGAAGGTGAACGGCGCAATGTGGAATCTCATTGTCGACGGTTACGCTCACATCGCGGCGCTTGGCATTCGCAGGTTGGTAGACCATCACAAGGACTCGAACTCGATAAAGCGGGTCCTGTTGGACCTGGAAGCCAATAAGCATCTTATTTCAAGGGAAATGTTCGTCTGCTACGACGGACTTTCTTATGATCACGAAGCAGCTGAGCTCCGCCGCTTTGCTGCGCGGGATCCAAAGTCTCTTGGGAAAGCTACTTGGATATCAACAACGGGGCCTGATGCTGGTTTTAACTCGAAGTTGCGCCACGATATTTTCGACTCGATAGCTGACGGCAGTCGCAAAGCCGGGAGGTCTCAACCAATATCGGCGGAGATTTTCGATCGACTCAAAGCGATGTTGAATTCCGATGTGGTGAAGAAGGTTTGCACTATGGCGGATAAGGTGTTCGCACATCCAGAGAAGCGAGCCTCTGGCACCCCTGTACAAGCCAACTATCACGAGGTGATCGAAGCTTTAGGGATCGTGAGCCAGGTGACGCAGTTCATATCGGCGACCCTTCTCGATGACGCCGCTTTTGGCTCACTTGTGGCAACCCCTCAATGTGACGTGTTCGAATATTTGGATCAGGCATGGGTGCGGAAGGCATCAATAGATGAGCTGAATTCTTTCTGGAACGATCTGACTGCGTCACTAGATCTCTGGCTGGATACAGATGGTCTCCTGAAAGCTAAATAACACTTCACTTTGGATCGCGATAAGCGTGTAGATGAGGCCGCTTATGCGGCCTCGATGTTGGCATTGCCTTGCCAGTTTCCAGGATTGACTTGCCAGGCTTCGATCGCCGACTCTCGCCAGCCGACGCGCCCTGCCGAAATTACAACCGACTTAGGGAATCGACCGCGTTTGATTTCCCGCCAGAGCGTGGTTCTGGAAAAGGAGGTTACGTCCAACACTTCTCTTTCCCTCATGAATCGATCCAGTTTTTTCGTCATTGGGTGGTTTTTGCGAGTTGATCGCGCCTTTTCATCTGTGTTTCTTCCCTTGGTAATGTCAGGCAGCCTGGAAAATCCAGCACCGCACAGTTTTCGGTTTGTTGGCGGCATCGGTATCCCATGCTGAGCAGACGTTTCGGTTGGTCTCCAGGAACTTAGGGCACTTGCTGGTTTTAAGGTGGCGTTTGAGCTCGGTCAGATCCGGTACTTTCTGGCGTTTCTCTGCGGCTTCCTTGGCGAAGTCGTTGAGGTTTACCGCGATCAGGCCGTCATTGCGGGAGTGGTTGAGCCCACCTGCAGTGCTGTTCAAGTACTCGTACAGCTCCCAGAACTCGACGACGATCGGGTGATCAGCGTTGATCGCCAGCTGGCGTTCCTTGGCCATGCTCTGGATCTCGGAGTGGGCCGCGTCCACCTGGTGTTTTTTCAGTGGGACAACGTGAACCAGGGCGTCAACCAAGGCATGCAGCTGAGCGTGGTTTTTTGCGATTCGGACGGTGCGGATCTCCGGAAGGGCCAGGAGCTTCTGCTCGTAGACAGGTACTTTTTCACGGACGGTCTGCATCACGATGCTTTCCTTCATCGTTGCCTTGACCAGAAACCCGCTCACGCGGTCGACCGGCATGCGCTCGAGCTTTTCCACCAACAACTTGGTTTGCGGCGTCTGCCCGTCCTTCGTCATGGCGATGTGCACTAGGCGCTGCAGGATCGGTTCGGAAGCATTCACCGCATGGTTCTGGCCGATGACCACGGCTCCACGGAATGGAGGTTCACGGGTGTCGTTGCCGTTGTTCTTTACGCCGGTGGAACGGACGCTCCGACCGTTGTAGGCAGTTTTGAGTTCGTCCCAGTCGTACTGTTTGGTCTGGCTGCCATCGGTCTTTTCTCGCTCTGACTCGATAAGTACCACCGGCAGGTTGCCGACCTGGGCGAAGTTCCGCGCTCGAGCGACAGGCGTGCCCTTGGTTGGGTCGAAACCTTCATAGTCGATGCGACCACACAGCTTCCACAGGAACTCGATCAGCGTGGACTTACCGGCGCCTGGCTCACCGATGATCTCGGCGAAGGGGTAGCTCTTTTGGTGCTGGCGGATCTGTTCGGCAAACAGTGACCCGAACCAGAATGCGAGCGCGACCAGACCCTTGGCACCGAAGCATTGCCAGATGATGTCTAGCCACTCGGTGTCGAACTTCTCCAGGTCCGTGTTCAGGTTGAGGATCACCGACTGGCTGAGGGTTTTGATGCTCAGCCGATCCATGTCGAAAAAGTCCTCCTCGTTCAGCTTGAACACTTTCCCATCGCGGACCGCTACGTCGCCGTAGACGTAGGCGCTGTGCTCACGGGTGTAGCCGGTGAAGTCAATGGTCTGAACGGTCTTGAGGGCATCAGTTTGCTCTTCAATGAAGGCGTCTAGCTGTTGGGTGGTACCAGTAAACATCCCGCCTGGGGCAATGCCGAGCAGGCGCTTCTTGAACTCTGCAGACGAGGCAATCTGTGAGCTGGTGAAGGTGTTCTTGATTGGCGCAGCGTCATGGGCGAACGTGATCCGGAAGTAGTACCAGGATTCGTCTGTAAGCTTGTTCTCTTGGTAATACAGTGCTTTTGGATTACAGGTGGCGATACGTTGCAGCGCGCCGCACTGCTGCATGGCCTTGGTTCGCATCTGCTTGTTGTTCAGCAGCTGGTCGTCGTGGTGGTCGCTGTCCTCGAGCTCCTGAATAGCTTTGTTGTACTTCTCCAGGTCGAGCTTGAACCAGTACAGCCGGTTGCCGTATTCCAGGTGGAATTCGCTACGGCGCTTCCAATCAAACATCACCAAGGCTTTCTCAGTGGCGTTCTCAGCGATCAGCAGGGCGCCGTGGTGCCGTGCAGTGGTGATGTCTTTGTCGAACTGAGCATCACGCTTCTCGCCTTCGTCCAGGAACTGCCAGCGCTGGTGCAGATCGTTCCAGTCGACCTTTCTGTTATCCCGTTGGGGGATCTGCGCCGCCTCACAAGTGAAGCCCAGCTCACGTGCCATACGGACCCAGCGCTTGGTGTAAGCGTGTGCACCTGGTTCGTTATCAAGCGCCCAAACCAGCTTTGGAAGATTTCCCGGGCGCGCTTCTACCAACGCCTTCAGAGAGTCGGCCGGGAAGGCGTTGGAGGACATCGCCGATACGGCGGCAATGTTGTGGTGCACCAGGGCGAGGGCGTCGAAGATGCCCTCGACAATCCAGATTTCCTTCGCCTCTAGCACGTCGACGCACGGCGGACACCACCACACGCCTTTGTATGACTCACCCGGCTTGAAGCGGGCCTTCATCTTGCCGAAGCGCGCAGGCCGGTCGATCAGGCGTTCCCAGTATCCGCCTTTCTCTAGGGCGAATCGTACCGTCGAACTGCCAGCGTCGTGCTGGGCCGAGTAGTACGTATCCTGTGTAAACCAACCTCCGATAAGTGAAATATCGAAGCCGCGGGCAAACTCAAGGTATGCACGCGCTGTCGCTGTAGGGGCGTTCTCGGTGGCGGGAACGCGCTTGCTCCAATCTTCAAAGAGGTCGTCGTAGATCTCTTTCACATGCACCGTGTGGCCGCACTTTTCCTGACGGCCACAGATGAGCTGCCACGGACTGTCGAAGCGGGTATACAGCTCTTTTTTGTTGCACTTGGGACAAGTGCCACCCCGCATGTAGTTAGTGGGGACACGGTGTTTAAGGCCGAATTCGGACTCGATACGCTGCAGGACGTCGTGACGCAGATCGTCTCTCATGGTTATTTCGCTACTTTGAGGCTGAGGCCGAGGCTTTGGGTGAGGGCGCCGATCAGATGTTTCTGCGCGGCCATCACAGGGCTGTTGGCAAGAATTGATCCGTGGCGTAGGCCATCGGGAATCAATCGATATTGGTCCGCGTACCAAAGATCATTGAGGCTGAGACGGTATTGCTCGCGCAGACTGGCCAAGAGCGCTTGGGCCTGACCTGGCGTCAGTTTTGCGTTGATGTTCATGGCGTTTTCCATCGTCAAACCTCAATTTCGGACGCAGCTCACCCAAACCCACGGGGGTGGGGCAGGCGGTTTATTGGGTGGGTGTTACGGTGCGGCTACGCGGAAGCGACCGTTGTCCGGTGCGTTGAGAATGCGTTCATAGATAACGCTGACCGGGACGGACCAAGCGCTACCGGTGGCAGGGTCGATGATGACGGTGTGCGCCGACGTGCTGCTGACAATGTCCAGACGATGCCGATCGCGTACCGCTGACATATCGCTGCAGGCCAAGTGCACCATCTTTTCAGCCATCGTCGTCAGGACGTCATAGTCGGTAACCAGGTGCTGCACTGCGCGGTCGAACAACTGCTGATCGTCGCTCAGATGTTCGCATCGGTGGCGCTCCAGGAACCCAAGCGCGGCGGCTTTGAGGATGTCCTGATATTGCTGTACTGCAGGCTGGTCAGTCATTGGATAGTCCCTGATTTGTTGCGGTACAGGTCAATGGATGCGAGCACCTCGGCGTGACGTGCCGCCATGTGTAGGTTGTGAGCATTAAGGATGTGTTCCGCCTCGGGTTTGGTGATGCATCCATCCGCCAATGCCTTGGCGATCTCTTGGTCAACGGTGCCGCGCTTGGCGGCGACCTGTACCGAGAGGGTGTACATCTCGACGTTATCCATAGTTTCTGGATCTGGGATTGGAACGAACAAACCGCCGTACATAGCCGCAACGTAGGTGGGCAAATGCTGAGTGCCGGACTCTTGCTCCAATTGAAAAAGCTGAGCGTCGGTCAGTGGTCGGCTGTTGTTGTTCTCATAGGCGTGGTTATCGAATTTTTTCAGCGCCAAACCGATGCGCGCTGCAGCACATTCCCGTCCACCCGGGTAACTGCAAATAATTGCACTGACAACTTCTCGGCGAGTCTTTAGAACTGCGTCTTCCATATTCTGCTTTTCCCTGTAGCCCAGTGCCGTTACTGTTCAATCACGCCGTCTTTGATACCGAGTAGTACGGCGGCACGATGTGCCTCCCCACGGCGACAACGGCTCTGGCCACTCAGCACCGCGTAGACGGTGCTGGGATTCAGGTTGTGCAATACAGCAAAGTCTTTCGCGGACTGACCGCGCTTTTCCAAGACTTCACGCGCTTGTTTGCGGGCTTGCTCGGGGGTGGTGGTGTTGGGCATAGTGCAATTCCTTGCGCTTTCGTGTGATGGCAGGCGCAGGATGTGGCAAAAGATTGCCAATGTAAATATAAGAGTGGAAAAAATTTGACTCTCTCAGAAGAGATTGGCGCGCGTCTGCGACAACTGCGTGCTCAGGCGGGGCTGACTCAAGACCAGCTCGCAGAAAAGCTCGGTATCTCGAAACGTACCCAAGGCAACTATGAGTCTGGTGCTAGCGATGCTCCGGCGTCTTACCTGAGTCTGGCTGCCAGTGAGCTGGGTTTCGACGTGGCTTTTATCGTCAATGGTGTTCGCGCCACACTGCCAAATGACGCGCTTTCCGAGATAGAAGATCGACTCGTGACGCAGTACAGGAGCATCACGCCGTTCGATCAGGAAGCCATTCGTCGTTTCCTGCAAGCCATGGCCGACGACGCCGCCCGCCATAGGAATTAACTTCTAAAGCCAGTTCCCTTCCGGATAATCGATTCAGCAATGCACTTATGGAGTAGTAAGCATGTTGGATCGCACGACAAATGAACGCGACCGCGTTGGAATGACCGAATTCGAATGGCCTGGTCTGACGAAAATTGAACGCCGTCTGATCGAGCTCTACCGTCGTTTGGGTGAGCTGGACCAGCAACAAGTCCGCCGGGTTACTGAAATTCTGGTTACCAACCCAAAAGGGTCTGCAGTTGATAGCCCCAGTCGTTGTGCCTGAAATAGATCATTCGAAGTAATCGATCGCCGACATCTTTGAGTCGGCGGTTTGCGACTTATGCCCTCGCTTGTGATCCCAACTGCTCAAACAACTCACGCTGTTTTGCACTGGGCATGTCTCTCAAACGGTCGAACAACATTCTTTCGAAGGACTGAGCCGACGGGCTTAACGTGTGGGAGAACGTCAGATTCGCAACCCACGTGTGCCCGCACTTTGCATCCAGGCACTGACAATAGAGCTTCGCAAAATCCTCCGATAACTGGTCTCGCGAAGCGATTCGCCCTTTGTGTCCGCATTTGCAAATAACTCGCATTGTGTCCCTCCCCAGGGCTGTCAATCGCCACTATCTTGCCACAATATGCAGTGGCAAACTCTTGCTTGTGCGGATTACGTAGTGGAATCAACTGTGTCTTTTTGAGTTCTCCAGGTGAATCGCCTATCTTCGCGTAACGAGTCATTCAACTGGTTGAACAGCTGGCAGATCGGGCGAATTTCGTTGCTGGTGTACACCCGATCGATCTTCTCAATATCGCCAAAGCCTGCGTTGTTTTCCGGGATGATGCCGGCTAATGCGGGGTTCATGCGCCAGGCCGCGATCACGTCGTTGCGCGTGATGTTCTTGACCTTCTCCAGCTCGTCTTTGGCCTGGAAATCCCCGACTGGAATGATCTGAATCGCCTTCTCGGTACCGCCCGGGATGTTCACGAATAACGAGCGGAAGTTGCCCACGCCTTTGCTTGCGCTGATCTGTTCGCGCAACGACTCTTCGTCGTCCTCAGTCAGGTTTGGGTCGTTGGTGTAGAAGATGTAGCCCGCGTGGGCACCGTTGCTGTAGTAGCGCCGGCGGAAGAGGGTAGCGGCCTCATTGAGCAGCAGTGCCTGCATGCCACCTAGGTACTCAGGCACGCCGTAGATGTTTTGTTCCACGTCATAGTTCATGACGTGCTCAACCTCGTCTTCGTTGAACTCCAACTCTTTGCCGTCCTTCTGCAGCATCACAAACCCGCCACCCACTTTGACCCGCATGTTGATCGCCGGCAGGTGGTCCATCTCCAGCACCTGGCCGAACGCGTTGCGGTTACGGCGGAAGTACGCCTCGCCGAACACCATAAAATCCAGCGCTGCACAGCTCATGGTCTTGATCGAGCAGCCTTTGGACGATACGAACTCACGCAGCAACAGGTTGCGCTTGAACCCCGGAATGGCGCCGTGGTGCGCGTTGGCGCGCAGCAGTTTGGCCAGGCCTTGGCGTGACACCGGTGGCGTGTAGGTTCGTCCGTCGTGGGTGGCGAACACGCCCAGATAGTGCCCGATGTTCTCGGTCAGAACCTGTTCCGGCGCACCGAATGAAAACGTCCGCATCGGACCGGTTGCCGGTGGTTGCTGCTGGTTTTTTGCTGGTTTGCCCATGGGTGCTTGATCCGCTAAATGTGTAGCGGCTGCGCCGCTGTTTGTTGGTATTGAGGGGTTCATGGGCCAGGGCGTGCATGATCGCCCAGGCAATATCGGCGTGACCGGAGGCGTCGGTTCGTGATGCGCTGTAGGTCACCTGCCCGCCGCCAGTGGTGCCGCGCTTGATCGTCAGGAAGGCCTGAGCGATATCGTTCCAGCCGGCGTCCCACTCGATGCGGCTGCCCTGAATGGTGTCCTGTGCTTTGAGCACCAGGGTGTTCTTGGTTTCGAGGCTGTAGTGGATCGAGGTCGCACGCGGGTAGAAGTCGCGTACCAGGTCGAACACGCCGTAACCGATGCCGGTGGTATCGATGCCGATGTGCTGCACGTTGAAGCGCTCGGTGAGCTTCTTGACCTGGTCGGCCTGGTACTTGAACGATTGCCCGCGCCAGCTGTGCTTCTCCAGGATGCGGAACTTGCCGCCGTCCTCGAGCGGCGGGGCGATAACCACGCAACTGGCATCGTCCCGGGTGCGGCTCGGGTCGTAACCGATCCAGACGGGGCTGTTGCCGAACGGGCGCGGATCATCGGGGTCGTAGTCGGTCCACAACGACAGGTCGGAGTAACAGCGCTCCAGGTCGACCAGGGAAAAGGCGCTCTGCGTGCTGTCGATGAACTTGCACATGAACAGCTGTTGAAATTTGTCCTCGTCGTACTCCAGCTGCAGCTGCTCGAGGTCGAACAGATCGCAGCCGCCGGCGATGGCGTCGAGGATGGTGATGACCTTGCGCCATTGCCCGTCTGGACACAGCGAGCCAGCCGCGGCTTGGGCTTCGCTCGGCCAGGGATCCTTGGCGTTCTTGCGTTTGCTGTTGCGGAATTTCTCACCCGTCCAGAACGGGTAAGCTTGGTGCGATACGGCGCTGGGCGTGGAAAAGTAGGTCTTACGCCACTTCTTGTGCGTGGCCATGGCACTGGCGACGGTGTTGAGCTTTTCGAAGTCGCGGATCCAGAAATATTCGTCAACGTAGACATGGCCATGGTGACCCTGTGCGGTGCTGCTGTTGGTGCTGAGGAAGCGCAATTCCGCCCATGGTTTGCCGTTTTTGCTCAGCACGATGGGGTTGCCGGTCAGCTCCAGGCCGAACCATTCCTGTGCAAACGACACGATATAGCTGCGGAAAATCTCGGATTGGGCGCGGCTGGCCGACAGAAAGATCTGGTTGTCACCGGTTAGCACGGCGTCCATAAACGCTTCGCCGGCGAAGTAGTACGTCAGGCCCACCTGGCGGCTTTTCAGGATGTTCCGGATTCGGCAAGTCAGCGGGTTCTGTTTGGCGGCAAACAACTCCTTCTGGTAGCCGTACATTTTGCTGATGAACTTGTCGAGGAAGTCCACCTCGGTCAGTTCGCCGACTTCGTTTTTTGCCTTCTTCTCGCGCTTCTTCCCGCCCTTGTCGTTGCGATCGCCTCGCTCCCGGCGCTCGTTCCGTTGTCCTTCTTTACGCTGGCCATCGTCCGCCGGCGGATCACCGATCGGCGCTGGTACCGGTTTTGCGGATTGCTTCAACAGCCGATCGCGGACGGTAGTCAGGCGATCGAGCTCGTCTAGATCGCCCTTGGTCAGCGACGTGGATTTGTCCAGGAGGAGGGTGATTCGCCGGCCAACAGCCGTCAGCGGTTCTTCGTCCGACAGCATGTCGTCCCACTCACCCTGGCGGATCCAGTAGTAAATGATTCGGATATTGGGCAGGGACAGTTGCGCCTGAATTTCACGCGGCTTGCAGCGGCGCAAATAGAGGCGTTTAGCGGCTTCTTTAAGTTCGGGGGCGTATGGCATGCCCGCAGTCTATGCGGCGAAAACGCTGTAAACGTGGGCTTAAAATCCGGGTTTGACCTATATCCGCGAAATAGGACCAAAGCAAAAGTGAACCGTTTGTTTGGTGGTGAGCCGGTGCATATCGTGGCGGCTCAAGTCACCGATTGAGCGCAGTTATCGCCCATGCCCCGTTCCCTTGTTTCGTTCTGGAAACGTGTCGCCACCAGCGGCACCACCGCTGATGGTCGCGAGATCCTTCCCCAGGAACTGCGTGATATCGCTGAGACCTACAGCCCGACCAAATACACGGCGGTGATCTGGAGTGAACACGAACGCTGGCCCGGTTCCTACGGGACCGTCTTCGCGGTACGCCTGGTGGAAGAAGCGGACGATCTGGAACCGGGCCAAGTCGGTTTGGAAGCCCAGCTCAAGCCTAATAACAAGTTGCTCTGCCTCAATGACCAGGGCGAGAAGCTGTTCACCAGCATCGAAATTACCCCGAACTTCGCGAACAGCGGCAAAGCCTACCTGTCCGGCCTTGCCGTGACCGATTCGCCGGCCAGCCTGGGCACCCAGGAACTCTACTTTTCCCGCAAAACCGGCGAGCCCGTGCATTACGCCGCGTCTGTACCTCTTGGCGTGCTGGGTGATGAGGAGCCCAAGGGCGAGATTGGCATGTTGACCAACCTGCTGACCCGCCTGTTTAAGCGCTTCGCTGTTGACGACACCCCCACCGAAACGACCCAGACCACCCCTACCGAGAGCAACCCCCCAATGGATGAAGCTACAGCCAAGGCGTTGAAGGCCTTGATCGAACAACTCGGCCTCGTCGTCACCGGCCTCGCCGCTGTGATCGAACCGGCGACTGTTGAAGTCACCGACCCGGCGACCACTGAAGTCGATGACGTGAAAGAAGCTGTCGACGCCATCGTGACGGAAGCCGAAGCGGATCGCGAGTTTGCCAAGAAGGGCGGCGACAGCAAGCGTCTCGATCGTATTGAAGCGCTGCTGGAAAAAGCCTTCAACACCACCACCGGTCAGCCTTTGCCGAAAACCACCGGTTCCACCGAAATCAAAAAGCGGGTGCTGTGACATGAGCCAGCAATCTTTGAGCAATCGTGCTCTGAAGCAATACACCTCGCTGCGTGAAGCGATCGCCGAAACCTACGGTGTCGACGTGACTCGCCAGTTCAACGTCGAGCCGAGCATTGCCCAGGAACTGAACGACAAGATCACCGAGCGGGCGGATTTCCTCGAACGTATCAACGTAGTGCCGGTGACTGAGATCAAGGGCGAGAAGGTCATGTTCGGTGTGAATGGTCCAGTGACCAGCCGCACCAACACCAAGACCACCGACCGCGAAGCGAAAGACGTTTCTGACCTGAACGGCCTGGGCTACGAGCTGTTCCACACTGAGTCGGACGTTGGCCTGCCGTTTGCCAAGATCGACAGCTGGGCGAAGTTTCCGGACTTTGCCGATCGCTACTCGGCGGCAGTGCAGAAGCAAATCGCTCTGGATCGCATCATGATTGGCTGGCACGGCTTGACCGCAGCCCCCCAGACCAATCTGACCACCAACCCGATGCTGCAGGACGTGAACAAGGGCTGGCTGCAAATCGCTCGCGAGCAAATCCCTGAGCAGGTTCTTGAGGAAGGCGCGACCGCCGGGAAAATCACCCTCGGTGCTGGCGGCGACTACGAAAACCTCGACGCCCTGGTGCACGACGTCAAGCAGATGATCGACTCCGTGTTCCGTGACGGCGGTGACCTGATTGCCATCGTCGGCAGTGATCTGTTGGCCAGCGACAAGGCCAAGCTGTATTCCAACCAGGCCGGCAAACCAACCGAGAAAGAACGCATTGAAAGTGCCCAGGTCATTGCGACCTACGGCGGTCTGCCGACCTTCACCGTGCCGCACTTCCCGGTCAACGCCGTCGTTGTCACCAGCTGGGACAACCTGTCGATCTACTTCCAGGACAGCAGCTGGCGTCGCCACTTGATCGAGAACCCGAAACGTTCCCGTGTCGAGGATTACAACGGTCGCAACGAAGGCTACGTGATCGAGCAGCTGGAGAAGTTCGCGGCCGCTGAAAAAGTGGAGCTGATCTGATGAGCCTGGCACTGGCGCACAAACGCCGCATTCAGGCCGACGGTCCAGCAGCTGCCCGCGCCGGTGCCGAAGTGATGGCCTATTCATCCGCCACCGCGTTGTCCAGTCCAGCCAACGGCAAAAAACATCTGAAGCTGATGGAAGACGCATTGGCGCAGGACCTGGAACGCATCGGTGCGATCAACAGCCGCGAACTGCGTCAGCAACTCAAGCGGGACGAGCTGCTGCCCAAGTACCTGGACTATGTGCAGCGCTACCGCGATTCCGGATTGAGTTTCCCGAACTCGGTAGTGATGCAGGTCCTGGTCTGGCTATTCGACACCGCGCAGTTCGAAGCCGGTCTGGACCTGGCGAACTTCGCGATGGGGCAAGACCAGCAGCTGCCTGAGCGCTTCAAGCGTGACGTGCCGACCTTCGTCGCGGATGAGGTGATCGACTGGGCTGAGGCTGAGTACAAGGCCAAGCGCAGCCCCGAACCTTACCTCTCCGACCTGCTGCCCTTGGTGGATGGCGAATGGAAGCTTTTTGAGCGCATTCCGGCCCGCTATCACAAGCAGCTGGGGATCCTGGCTCTGGACCAGCGCGACTTTGCGAAAGCCATCACCCACTTCGAACGTGCGGAAGCGCTGTACGAAGGCATTGGTGTCGGCACGCGCCTGGAAGGTGCTCGCAAGGCTCTGACAAAAGAACTGGCTGAGAAAGCCCCCGAATAACCGACTACCCCCCCCGGCGAGAAACTGTGGATGTGAGCCAACCATTTATGGCCTGACCCACTGAAACAGTTTTCCCGCCCCTATTCGAGTGCCCAGCAATGAGCTTTTCCGGGAAACCCACCACCTTTGTGGAGCAGGCGATAGAGAACGACGGCTTCTGGCCGGACCTCTCCTTGGCTGAGTTCCAGAAGGGTTACCGCCTGCCGGCGGAGTACCTGGTAGACATGCTGGCCACTGATCTGACCACGGCGATGATCGAGGTCAACGGTGACCTCGCCAAGCGCAAGGCGGCTTGGCAAAACGCAGGCGTCACCACCGTGGAATCTGCTGACCCTATGGTGCTGCCCGAGCGCACATTTCACGCAGCGACGTACAAACGCGCCGTGTATTGCCGTGCCAAAGCCAGCTTGCTGACTCAGTTCGCTACCGTGACTCGACGTGAAAGTGCGGAGAACACAGGCAAAGAGCTGCCCGAGCGTGGCGAAACCTTTCTGGAGTTCAGCCAGCAGGCTGTCCGGTCGCTGCAGGGTCGTGGTCGCATCACGGCGGCACTCCTGTGATCAAACTTCGCGCCCTCACCACGTACCTGATCGAGCGGCAGTTGGTGCTGCCGGAACAGCTCGACAGCTGGACCGACCAGGTGAACCTGGAACTGATCTGGAAGCCTGACCTCGACGGCCTGCGCATGGGTGACATGCGTTACAGCGCGACGATCGCGCTGGAGCGTTTTGCCGATCACCCCGGACGCCTGATGGCCCTGGTGGGTAGTTGGCTTGAAACCAATGACCAGGAGCGCGATCGCGACGAACTGCCTGCGCCGAAGTTCGACATCACCATGCTCGACAACGATCTGGCCGACGTGGACATCACCCTCGAGTTCAACGAGCCGCAATACCTGGCTGAAGATCCCGCCGGCGAGATCGAGGCCTTCGGCAAAACATGGGCGTTTGTCCCGTTTGACCTGTGGATTGCCGAGCACGGCGAGGTGGGCACCCGTGGCGCGTAGCACCTTCGAGCTCGATGCCCGGGGCTACCTGGGCGTGCGTGAGCAGCTGGCGTTGCTCAGCCTGCCGCCGCAGCTGCGCCGGCGTCTGCTGAACAACGTCACCAAGCGCGTGCGGACGATGAGCCGCAAGCGGGCAAGGGACCAGCAGAACCTGGACGGCTCGCCTTTCGAGGCGCGCAAGGGGCCGGCCAAAGGCAAGAAGAAGATGGAAGCCGGCCTGGCCAAGCTGATGATCGTCACCCGTGTGAGCGCTGACGAAGCCGAACTGGGCTGGCGTAACGCGCTAACCAGCTGGGTCGCCGCACAGCAACACAACGGCGTCAGCGAGCGCCGCACCGCTGCCCAGATGCGCAAGTGGAACACCGTTCCCGTGGGCCTGGCTGCCACGGAAAAGCAGGCCAAGCGCCTGCGTCGTCTGGGCTTCAAGGTTCGCCAGAAAGGCAAAAAATCTTTATCCCGGCCGTCAGTGGCCTGGATTCAGGAGCATGTGAATTACGCCAAGGCGGGGCTGCTGATCCGAATCTTGGGCGATGAAAAAGCCGAGAGCAGCGGCGCGCAGAGCTGGGAAATCACCTTGCCCAAGCGCCAGTTCATCGGCGTCAGCACCGAGCGCGATACGGGCTTGCTGTTGAACCAGGTGCTCCAACAAATCCTTAATTCACCCCGCTAGCGAGGCACTGCATGGCACTCGGCAAAGTCAGCGTAAACAATCTCAATCTGGGCCAGGGTGCCGTGACTGAGATCGAGCGCTATTTCCTTTTCATCGGCCCCGGCGCGAAGAGCATCGGTCAGATGATCCCATTAAACACCGATAGCGACCTGGACAGCGCACTGGGCATTCCGGCCAGCGACCTGAAAACCCAGATCACTGCCGCCCGACTGAACGGCGGCGATCGCTGGGCCGGTCTGGCGGCGCCGATCGCGGCGGACGGTGAGTGGTCCGAAGCGTTGGAAAAGGCCCAGCAGCAGGGGTTTTCGGTCGAGGCGGTGGTGATCACCAAACCGGTGACCACTGCTGCACAACTGTCGGCCATGCATGACGCGGCGATCTCGCTGAACAACGTCTACGGCCGCCGCACATTCGTCATGGCGGCGAGCGCCGGCATCACCGTGCTGCAGACCTGGGATCAATACCTGCTCGAGCAGCGGGCCATCACTGCCGACCTGTCCGCGCCGCGTGTCCTGGTCGTACCTCAGCTGCACGGCAATGACCTGGGCGTGCTGGCTGGCCGCTTGGCCAACGCGGCCGTGAGCATTGCCGACAGCCCCATGCGTGTGGCTTCCGGTGCGGTACTGGGCTTGGGCGCGGTTCCGGCCGACGTCGAAGGCGTACCGCTGCCATCGGCGATCCGTGCCGAGCTGGATAAGGCGCGTTTCTCCGTGTCGCAGACCTACCCGGATTACCCGGGCGTGTTCTGGGGCGACGGCAACATGCTCGATGCCCCGGCCAGTGACTTTCAGGTGGTGGAGTACTTGCGCCTGGCTGACAAAGCCGCGCGCCAAGTGCGCCCGTTACTGATCCGCCGCGTCGCCGATCGCCGACTTAACAACACCCCCAACAGTATGGCCGCCGCGATCAGTGCGCTGATGAAACCACTGCGCCAGATGGCCAAGTCCGCCACGTTCGCCGGCCAGGTCTTCCCTGGTGAGATCGAGGCGCCCAAGGACGGCGACATCGTCCTGGTGTGGCTCAGCAAAACCAAGGTTGAGCTCTACATCAAGATCCGGCCGCTCAACTGCCCCAAAGACCTGACGGCCAACATCGCCCTCGACCTTTCCAACGACGATTCGGAGTAACCCCCCATGTCACGTATTGGCGGCAAGAACTTCGACGTGAACCTGGGCGATCTGCTGGTCCACGTTGAAAACTGCACCCTCGACATCACGGACAACACGGCCGTGGCGCAGAGCGGGGGCGTCCCCAATGGTCACGTTGACGGTGACGTTTCGGCCAGCGGGGAAATGGAATTCGACACCAGCAACTTCAACCTGCTGATTGAAGCCGCACGCACTGCCGGCAGTTTTCGCGAACTTGAACCTTTCGACTCCGTGTTCTTCGCCAAGGCCGGCGAGGAGGAACTGCGTGTTGAGGCCTTCGGCTGCAAATTGAAGGTCTCCAGCCTGCTGAACATCGATCCGCAAGGCGGTGAAAAGTCCAAACACAGGGTGCCGTTTGACGTCACCAGCCCGGACTTCATTCGCATTAACGGCGTGCCGTACCTGGCTGCAGCCGAGATCGAGGGCCTGCGCTGATGGGGGATTGGCTCGACAACGCCAAAGCGATCGAGGAGCTGGAGCGTGAGCGTTCAATCGCTGCCCAACTCGCCCAGCCGCGCCCAACGGGACCGAGCCGAACCCACTGTGCGACTTGCGGGGACGAGATCCCTGCTGCGCGCCAGGCGCTTGGCGGGATCACACGCTGTACGCCATGCCAGACCACTTTCGAGAAAGGAACCCGCCGATGACAAACAGTCTGCGGCAGAAAATCGCTGCACCACTTTCGGCGCATGGCCGGTTGACCGCCGTAGAGGGTGAGATCGCCATGATTGCCTACCGTCTGGGACAGCTGGAGACCCGGCATGAATTGGTGCCCACACGCGTCACGAAGCTGGAACAGCAGTTCGAACACATGTCTGGCCAGCTGTCTGAGCTCAACGTCGGCCAGCAGAAGCTGACCGTTGTCGTGTCCGCGATCGGCAGCAAGATCACCTGGGCATTGGCGATTGCCAGCACCTTGTGGGCAATCCTGCAGATGTTCGGTCCGACGCTGTTGCGGGTACTGCTGCCATGAGCTTGCGCGGCAAGATCACCGCCGGCGCGATCGCCCTGTGCAGTTCTGGGCTGCTGGCTTTCCTGGGCACCTGGGAAGGCAACGGCCAGAACTTGGTCTATGCCGACAAGCTAGCCCGGGGACTGCCGACCGTTTGCAAAGGCATCACCCGTCATAGCAGCCCTTACCCGGTCGTGATCGGTGACTACTGGTCAGACGCTCGCTGTGCCCGGGTGGAGCAGCTGGTGATCGAGAAAGGGCAGCTGCAGTTGGCTGACTGCATCACCAATCAGCAAGTGGGGCAGAACACCTTCGACGCGTTGAGTAGTCATGCGCACAACTTTGGCGTGCCGAGTACGTGCGCCAGTCGAGCGGTCGGCCTGATCAATGCCGGACGTATCGCCGACGGCTGCAAAGCGATCGCCTGGGCCCCGGATGGCAAAACACCGGTGTGGGCATTCGTTACCGACGCCCAGGGCCGCAAACAGTTCGTTCGCGGACTGCATGCGCGGCGGTTGGCAGAAGCGGAGCTGTGTGCCCAATGACCATTCCGCCACTGCGCCTTGCCACGTTTCTCCTGCTGTCCGGCCTGCTCGTGTGGGTTGCATTTGATCAGGTGACTGACCAACTCGGCGCCGCTCGCCGCGACCGCGACAGCGCACAGTTTGAGGTTACAGGCCTGCGCGAAGCGGCCCGAATCGGCGGCGAGATGTTGGCTGACCGCGACGAGATCGATCTTCAACGTACCCAGGAGCTGAGCAATGCGCTCAATCAAAACGATGGCCTGCGCCTCGCTGTTGACGCTGGCCGTCAGCGGCTGCGCGTCAAAGCCACCTGCAACAGCCCCAAACCCGAGCAGACCGGCGCCGGCGGCGTGGCTGATGCAGGACCCGCCGAACTCGCAGCAGACGCTCGATCGGATTATTTCACCCTCAGAGATCAACTCGCCCTCAGTCGGCAAATGATCCTGGGGCTGCAGGACCACGTGCGCCGGATCTGCCTGCGCTGACCATTACCCATAAAGCTGAATGGAACAACACGATGACTGATAAACGCGAAATCACCCTGGAAGTCGGCGACAAGGAATTCACCTTCTCCATGACCCCGCAGGACGTGACCAAGTACTTCAACGCCATGACCGCCAACAACAAGGTCGCGCCCTCCCACAACCTGCTCAGCAACACCGTGGCAGCCGATCAGCGCACCGATCTGCGCTCGCTGATGGCCAACCCGGTGATGACGATGCAGATCGCCGGTGCGCTGCTGGAGGAGTACGCGCCGGACGTTGAAATCATCGTAAAAAAGCACTCGACCACGCTGAGCGCCTGAGCGAAGACGGACTGGGTCAACTGATGGCCTTGTCCAGTCGCTGGCTTCCTGGTCAAGAGCCCACACCCGAGGTGATGGGCACGGCCAAGTGGCTGGAGGACGAACACTGGAAACGTATGGAAATCGCCGTGGCTAACGGCATCGCCCATGCACTGAACGGATAAATACACATGGCTGACCGCGCTGCCCGCCTGGCCTTCATCTTGAGCCTGACCGACAAGGTCACCGCGCCCCTGGGCAAGGTGAAAATGGGATTCTCCGATCTTGCCGAGCAGAGCGAAAAAAATATCAAGACGATGGGCCTGGGGTTGGGCGGTATGGTCGGCGCCGGCGTGGCGATCACCCAGTCTTTGGCGCCTGCCCTGGAGATGAATCGCGCCCTGGGCGAGGTCAGGTCGCTGGGCGTGGCTGAAGACGCTCTGACCGCGCTCAATCAAAAGGCGTTGGAGTTCTCCGTCGACTACGCCACCAACGCCCGGGACTTTGTGGCATCAGCGGCCATGATCGACGGCGCCATCAAAGGGTTGACCGCCAGCCAGCTGACTTCGATCACCAACACCAGCAACGTGCTCGCCAAGGCGACCAAGGCCGATACGGAAACCACCAGCGCCTACGTGGGCACCATGTACAACCTGTTCAAGGGCCAGGCTGACGCCTTCGGCAAAACCGAATGGGTCGAGCGACTGGGCGGGCAAACCGCGCTGGCGGTGAAGCTGTTCCGCACCGACGGTGCCCAGTTGAAGGACGCCTTCAAGGAGGTCGGCTCGATCGCGACCACGGCGGGCGTGGACCTGGCCGAGCAGTTCGCAGTGATCGGCTCGCTCAGCAGCACCATGGAAGGCGGGGACGCCGGTGGGATCTACAAATCATTCTTCGAGAACATCGGCAGCGCCTCGGAAAAGCTGGGGATGACGTTTGTCGACCAGAACGGCAAGTTGCTGCCGATGCTCGACATCCTCGGCAAGTTGGAGGGCAAGTTTGGTGATCTGAACAGCGCGTCGGCCGGTACCAAGCTGATTGAGGCCTTTGGCGGCGAGGGCGCTCGCGTGATCACGGCATTGGCCAAGGACACCGATCGGCTGCGTATTGGCCTGGATCAGTTGGGCAAAGTCCGGGGCTTGGAGAATGCCGAGCAGATGGCGAAGGCCATGGTTGATCCATGGGCGCAATGGGCGTCCCTGGTGGAAAGCATGCGCGCCCTGTTTGGTCAGGTGCTGATTCCAGTCTTGGCCCCGTTTATGGAAAAGATGGTGGCGATCGGCAAGGCGCTGATGCGCTGGGTCACTCTCTTTCCCAACATCACCCGCGTGATCGGCATCACCACGCTGACCATCTTCGGCATCATCGCCGGCATGTCTTTGCTGACCCTGGCTGTAGGCATGTCAAAAATGGTGTGGCTGGGGATGCTGACAGTCTGGAAGCTCCTGACCTGGACCGGCTACCGCAGTATCGCGATGTTCCTGTTTCACACCGTCATGACCATTGCCTTCGTTGCCGGCCTGGTGCTGCTGTACAGCTGGATGGGCTTGGTCAAGGTCGGGATGCTCGCTTGGCAAGCCGCCATCTGGCTGGTGAATAGCGCGCTGCTGGCCAACCCGATTGCTTTGATCATTGTCGGTGTCGTGGCGTTAGTCGCTGCGGTGGTCGCTGCCGTCTACTACTGGGACGAATGGACCACCGCGCTGCTCAACAGTGAGGCCTTCAAGTGGGTCAGTGATCAGTTCAAGACCCTGTCCGACTGGTTTAACTCCATGGGCGGCTGGTCAGGCATGGCCAAGGGCGCCTGGGACAGCATCGTCGGCGTCTTTTACAAAGCCATCAACAGCCTGATCGAGATGATCAACAGCATCCCGGGGGTGAACATCGAGGCGCGGTTTGGCGGTTTGCCCGAAGTGCCGGGTGTCGACGCTGCGATCAACGCAGCCGATACCGCCAGCGGGGCACAAAAAGCCCAGCAAACCATCAACGCCGCCATCCCGAGCCTTTCCCCGTCGCGGGCTTCCGCTGTGCCCCCGGGCGGGCTGCTGACCAGCATTCAGAACTCCAGCAATGAGAACAAAGGTACGCACGTCGAGAACGTGAACATCCATACCGCCAAGCCAATGACCCCCCTGGAGTTGGAGAACATGGTGGCGATGGGAGTGGGCGGATGAGCCTCTACATCGATCTGCTGATCACCAACAACGACCTGACCCTGGACCCGTCGAATCAGCCGCTGCTGGTGGACGATCGGGCCAGCATTGCCCAGGACATCGGACACATGATCCGCGAAAGCGCGCTCTTGGTGACGCTGGTGGCCGAGCGCGATCGCTTCCGTCAAGCCGACTGCATCCAGCAGCTGGAACTGCTGGTGGAGGCTGACGTGCGCCTGGTACCGGGCACCGTCCGGATCCTGGAAGAAGGAAAGGGCAAGTACCTGGTCACGGCCAAAACCGTTGAATTCGGATCTGTCGAGGTAGTGCTGTGAGTGACGTAGATTTCAAACAGGCGTTGAGTGACGCCGGCATTCCGACCACCGAGGCCAAGCTGCGCGCCGCCTGGGAGCTTGAAGTCGTTGCCCAAGGCAGCAAGCTGAGCAACACCAGCGCCTGGTCGCCATTCTGGCGAGTGATCACCGCGTTGGTGACCAAGCCGGTCATGTGGTTGATCGACTTTATCGCCGGCACCGTGTTGCCGAACTTCTTCGTGAAGACAGCCATCGGCGCCTGGCTCGACATGTTGGCCTGGGCGGTCAACGTCACCCGCAAGCCAGCGACCAAGGCCGAAGGGTCGTTGCTGTTCACACGCAGCGCGCTGGCCGGCCTGTTGGAAATTCCGGCCGGTACCCGCGTGCAGTCGATAGCGATCAACGGCAACGTGTACGAGCTGGTGACGGTTGCAGCGGCCAGCTTTGCCGATGGCGAATCCCAAATCCGGGTATTGGCCCGAGCGAAACAAGCCGGCAGCGGCTTCAATCTCGCACCAGGTTACTTTTCGATTCTCCCGGAGCCCGTGCCCGGGGTTGTCCAGGTGGTGAATGCTGACGGCTGGCTGAGCCAGCCCGGCGCCGACACCGAGCCCGACGACGAGCTGCGCCTGCGCGTGCGTAACCAGTTCTCAGCGGTCAACCAATGGCACACCGACGCCGTGTATCGCGCCATGATTGCCGCGTTCCCGGGTGTGCAGCCCGATGGCGTTTACTTTGAGCACAACGCGCCCCGGGGGCCCGGCAGTGCCAATGCCTTTGTGCTGTTCGAAGCCGACTCGCCGGCGGATACCTTCCTGGCTGAAATCAACAGCTACATCCGCGACCAAGGCAACCATGGCCACGGCGATGACCTGTTGGTGCTGGAGATGCCCGCCACGCTGCACGCCGTCAGCTTGACAGTCTGGCCCAAGGCCGAAATCGGTACCGAGCGTTGGCCGGCGTTGAAAGCCGACATCGAGCTGTACATCCGTGCCGCGTTTCGCGAGAGCACGGCCAGCGACTATCAGCCAACGCTGACTCACCCCCAATCCCGTTTTTCCTTCAGCCGCTTGGGTGAGGAATTGCACCAGCAATTTCCTGGCATCGACTCCCTGAAATTCGACAACACGGACATCATTTCCGAGCTGACTATCCCGCGCCTGTCCGGGGTTGAGGTGGGGCTGAATGCTTAAGTTGAGTCTACCTTTCTGGCTTGACGGGCCGGAGCTGGCCAAGCTCAAAGCGGCGGCGCAAGCCTGGTGGAGCAAGGTCGAAAACTGGCTGCACTGGCCCTTGCTGCAAATGGATGCCGAGACCTGCCACCTGAGTGTGCTCGATCTGTTGGCCTGGCAGCGCGACATTCAGCGCTTCCACGGCGAGCCCGAAAGGTTGTACCGCCTGCGGGTCAAGTACGCGTTTATCAACGCCGTAGATGCGGGCAGCACCGCGGGCATGGCCCGTATTTTCGAACGTCTGGGCGTGGGTTATGTGGAGATCCAGGAGCGCCTACCAGGGCTCGATTGGGACGTGGTCCTGCTGCAGCTGTCCGACACGCAGCTGAGCGAAAACCCGGTGCTGCTGCGTGTCCTGATGCAGCAATACGGCCGCACTTGCCGGCGTTACGACTTCGTCACGATAACCCCCGTGAAACTGAACATTGGCGTGGCCGACTTCAACGACGACCAACAGACCCTGATTGCCACGTTGGACGACAGCGCAAGCCGCCTGGTCGTGATCAACGAGCTCGCACTGCTCACCTTTTTGAACGACCCTTTTAGGAGCACCCATGGGAGCTAGCATTACCCTTGCCGGCGAGAGTCTTATTGCCCAAAAGCAAGGCGCGGGGGAGAAGCTTGAGATCGCTCGCTTCGTTCTAGCGCTTATCCCAGACCTTGATCCAAACGCCCCAGTCGACCGAGCTGCCGGCAAGCCGCCAGCGTCTCAAATCGTCTTCACCAAAGCCTATGACCGCAAAGGCTACGTCAGCCCCAATCAGGTGATCTACAGCCTGATGGTGGGCTCGGACGTCGGTGACTGGGACTTTAACTGGATCGGCCTGGAGGCATCCGAGGGTGTGCTGCTGGCGGTCGCGACCGTTCCGATACAGCAGAAGCGCAAGAACATTCCGCCGCTGCAGATCGGCAACAACGTCACCCGTAACTTTCTGGTGGAGTTCAACGGTGCACAGGCGCTGACGGGTATCACCGTCGACGCCAGTACCTGGCAGCATGACTTCACAATGCGCCTGAACGGCATAGATCTGCGTGAGCGCTTGAGCAATCGCGACGTGTTTGGTCGTGTCTGCTATCTGGCCGACAGCCTGCAGATGGAAAGTATTTTTGGGCTGTACCAGGTCAAGGCGGGCATTGCCTACGTTGAAGGGATCCGCGTCCAGCTGGATGAACCAGTCCAGGCGCAATTGCCCGCGCTGCCGGCCAAAGCCTGGCTCGACGTGGCACTGGCCCGTGAAGGCAGTGACGCGGTCGCCGCGTGGAAGGTGGTATTCGGCGCGGCGAAAACGGACTACGTCGACAGCAACGGGACCGCCCACTACGTGGTGGAGCTGGCCAGCGTGGCGACGTCGGGGGAAATAACCGACCTGCGCCAGAGCGAGCCGATCACTGGCGCCCTGGTGAAGCAATTTGCGTTGCGCAATGGCGACTACGAAAACCTGCGAGCCCGCGCTACCACCAAAGAAGACGTCGAGCTGGGCGAGCTGCCCAACGCCAAAAGCGACGATCCAGTCACCGACAGTAGCGAGATCCTGGCGACCACCAAGGCGCTCAATGTGCTGCGCAAGATCATTGCGGATTCCGAGGTCGGCCGAATCGGCACGTTTGCGATGGCCACGCCACCGCCTGGTTGGTTCAGGGCCAACGGTGCGGCGGTGTCGCGTACGGTCTACTCCGCGTTATTCGCCAAGATCGGCACCACCTACGGAGCCGGTGACGGCGTCTCCACCTTCAACCTGCCTGATCCACGCGGCAAGTTCATTCGCGTTCTGGACGATGGCCGGGGTATCGACGCCGGCCGGATTTTGGGTAGCTCTCAGGCCGACGAAATTCGCAGCCACAACCACAGCGGCAGTGCAGCCTATGCCGGTAGCCACGCACACACGGCCTCCGCCGATGCGCAAGGCGAGCACACCCATACCGTGACTGGTAGCACCATGAACTCCCCGAACAGCGGCTACGCCGGCGAGATTGGTAACGCGATCGACGGCTCGACCTTCACCACCAACGCTGCCGGCTTACATGCTCACAACATCACCGTTGCTGCGACCCCGGATCACAGCCATTCCATCACCGTTGGCTACACCGGCGGTGCAGAAACACGCCCGCAAAACATCGCTTTCCTTGCCTGCATTAAGTACTGAGACCTGTCATGGATACCAAAGACGTCTACCAAACCGATCACCTGGGCATCTTCACCGGCAAAACCGTGGCTGATCGCTCGCCGCTGGAACCGGATGTCTGGTTGATTCCAGGCGGTTGCGTTGAAGTCGCGCCGCCGGCGGTACCGGATAGAAAGGCAGCGTTTTGGGATGGTCGACGCTGGCAGCTGGTTGACTCCTACCAAGGGCTGACGGCCTACAACATCCAAACCTGTGCGCCTCTGGTGATCGAACGTGCGGGTTCGTTGCCGACGGGTTACACGCTGGAAGTGCCAGGCCCGGGCCAGATATGGGGCAATGGCCATTGGGTCGACGATATCCCGGCCGTGATCGAGCTGCGCTATGTCGCCCAGTTGTCGGCGGTGAACACGGCTTGTCTGCAGGAGATCACCGGCGGGTTCTGGTCGGCGGTGTTGGGCGATCGCTTTTTCTACGAAACCCAACTGCAGGATCAACTGAACCTGACCGGCATGATTTTGCGCGGCATTGGTGGTGACTACGCCTGCCAAGATCAATCTGGGTTGAAAGCCTTCTTGGATCACACCGCCGAGCAGCTGCGTCAGATCGGCGACGAGTTCACCGAATTCAAAATGCAACGTCTGCGCAAGGCCAACGACCTCAAGCAAGCCTTAGCACTGGCGCGATCGACTTCGGACCTGGACGCCCTCAACGCAGTGGCATGGGAGTCCGCATCGGTATGACTTGGGCACCCATTACCATGCGCTGGCCGGAGCAATCAACGCAGTGGCTCAGCGACCTCGAGGCGGCCAAGGATCTGGCGAGCAGCGAACTGACCAGCACCGGGCAACGCCTGGAAGGTCTGGCCGACCTAGCCACCACCTCGCCCGGCCCGGTCGGTGCCGCAGCAGAAGCCGCCGTGGTCGCTGGCCGCGCAGGGCTCACCGATGCCTTGGGCGAGGTACCGACCTGCCTGGTGGTGACACCCTTTCAAAGTGGTGTGGGGCAGGGGCGCGGATACCAGCGCTACCTGTCCGCGCCCAACCTGCTGCAGCAGATGGGCGAGAAGCTGGAGGACACCGGCGACGACGGACGTCCGGCCGGCCCGCAATACGCCCTGGCAGTGATGTTCCTGGGTACACGCTACGACAAATTCGCGACGACCTTGGCCCGATTTAATGCCGTGCTGCCAATGCCAGACCTGCAGCGCGCCGAACGCCGAGCGAAAAACCTGTTCGCACTGGACGCTGAAAAGTGGGAACTGCCAACTGCCGGCACACTGCCGCGCTGGGGGGCGCTGCCTTTGGAGCGTTGCACCGTGACCAAGGCCGCCACGCAAGCCCTGAACGGTCAGCTATCGGCATTGGAGAGCTACGCGGACAGTTCACCGATGGCCGATCTTGGCCGGCTGGCTGCTCGCAAAGCCGACCAGGCACAAACACAGGCCAAGAAATTGGCCGACCTCAAGTCACAGTTCGCCGGCGGTACTGCAGACGACACCATGCGCGCGCGCCTGATCGGCCCGGGTAATGCCGCCGAGTTGCGTCGCCAGCTGCTGCAGGGCGAAGCACCAGGTCACGAGTGGGGGCTGTCTGCCGGATTGCTCCTGGTCGGATCCCTGAAAGGCTTGGGCTTTGTTCGGGAACTGGTGGGCCTATGACTTTATTGCTCGATGGCGAACAGGTGCGCGGCAAAAACCTCAAGGTCACCGCCAACCTGCGAATCGAAAGCGACGACCTGTCCGGACAGACCAGCAACACCGATTCGGCCCACAAAGGGTTCAAGCCCAAGACGCTGGCGGTCACCTTGCAGATCCCATTCGTCGATAACACGTATTTACGCAACCTGATGCGCCTGGCAGAAGCGACCGGCACCGGTGGCCAACTCAAAACCTACCGGGTCGTAAACGATACCGCGTCCGCGTTTGGCGTGCGCCAGGTGCAGTTTTCCGACGGCGTCAGCGCCCGGGAAGACGATTCTCTTCGGGCCTGGCTTGTTCAATTCACTCTGTCGGAAAAACTCTCTAACCCTGAGCGGGTCGAGACGCGCCGGGCCGGTAAGGGCGTAACCCAGCAAGGTGCGTCGGGGCAGTCCGTGACTGCACCAGGTGCAAGCGAAACCGGCGCACCAGGTGAGGAACTGACCGGCTTCGAAGCCACCCTGAAAAAACTGGATAACTACCTGGGCGGTGGGTCATGAGCATGAAACTGCACAAGGTGCTGACCATTGGCGGTGTGGTGTATCCCTTAGTCAGCGATGACGTTCGCCTTGAACTGCGAACCCCAGGCCGAGCAACGCTGACCATCCAGACAGCGGCACCGGTGAAGGGGTTAGTCACCCTTGATATCGGCTACAACGACAGCCCGCTGCAGCGCCACTTCATCGGCTACGTCGAGCGCTGTACGTCGTCCAACGCGATCGAGCAGGTGCTGTTCTGTCGCGAGCTGGCCGCGATCCTGGCCAACCCTTTGCCGCTCAACTTGCGTCATGCGGATCTGAACACGGTGCTGGGCGAGATCAATCAGAAAACCGGGCTGAGCTTTCGCGTACCTGACAAGGCCTACGCCAAGCTAAAAGCCCCGTTCTTCTACAACCTGGCCGCCGGCTACCAGGCGATGGACAGCTTGGCCCGGGTGTTCGGGATTCCCGATTTCATGTGGCAGCAGCAAGGCGACGGCGAAGTGTTTGTGGGCAGTTGGGCTGACAGCTTCTTCGGTTCCCGATCGCCGCTGCAGCTGCCGGTCGAGCTGTTCAATGGTTACCAAAACAATCAGAGCGCGATGATCGCGGCCCTTCCCGGGCTGCGACCAGGTGCATCCATCAACCAAGGCGAGCGGATCACCAACGTGACGCTCACCGGCAACCAAATGGCGATCCGATGGAAGACGCAATCCGCCGCAGCGTAGAGCGACAATTTCCCGAACTCACCGGCGGTTATCACCTGCCGCGCTTTGCCCGTGTGGTGGGTGTGGCCGATGCCCCGGCCGGCGCCGGGATCTGCGACGACTTCCGTCCGCGCTTTGCCGTGGACCTCGAACTGTTGGGCGAGGACGACGAGCCTGATTCGCAGTTGCCGGTGCTGGCCGGCGTACCGCTGCCCATGCCCATGGGGGGCGATGAGATGGGTTTTTTCGCTTTCCCCGAAGAAGGAACCCGCGTGGTCGTGTCCTTTGCCTATGGCCTACCGAACAAGCCGTTTATCCAGGCGATTCTGCCGCATGGCCTAAGCCTGCCGAAGGTGCCGAAAGGTGACCAGGTATGGCAGCACAGCGAAGCGGCCCAGCAACGCGCCGATGCGGACGGAAACTGGCTGCGCCAGACCGACGGCCGGATCCTGGACAAGTCGATCGATCGGGAGGTTGAGAGCCTGACCAACGCCGAGCGCCACCAGAGCAGCAAAGTGGAGGTGGATGACCATTCGACCGAGTCGGTCGGGGGCATCAAGACGATCGAGGCGATCGGCGCGCTCAAGTTGCTGTCGGGCGGATCCGCCAGCCTGGTCGCATTGGATGACCTGCACCTGGCCAGCGGGCGCGACCTCAACCAGGTCGTGGCCCAAAAACTGAACCTGACCGTGGGTGGTGAGCTGCAGGAGCGGATCGAAGGCGCCCGCCGCAGCATCGCCGCCAAGACCTGGTTGGGTTCTGAGTCGGTCAACGTGCTGCAGGTGCTGTGCGATTTGATTGACCTGGTCACGCAGATGAATACCGAGATCGCGACCCATATGCACGGATCCAGCCCCGTCCCCAGCAACGCCGCGAACTTCATCACCAACGCCGGTACCGGCCTAACGTTTGCTGGGCAGCTTAAGCCCATCACCGGAGCTTAATTTGGAACTCAAGAATTTCTTTCCCCAGGACGATCAAGGAAACGCTCTCGTTGGGGCGACTTGCTACCTGTATTTGCGCGGTACCGAAAGCAAAGCCAACGGATTGCTCAAGGCCAATGGTGAGATCCTTTCGAACCCGTTCATAGCCGAAGAGAACCTGGTGCAATTTGCGGCACCCAATGGTTTGTATGACTTGCGGGTGATCAAGGACGCACGCGATTACCGTATCCGCGTGCAGTTCAATGACGTGTCCGAATCTCTCCAAGCGGCTGAGTCCGCCGCGAATCGTGCCGAAGTGGCCCGGGACGCCACCCAACTGGTGGCCGGCGTCAAAAATGACATCGCGCACGGGTTGGCGACGACGGTCAGTGGCCAAACTTTCACGGTCGCTTCTGCAGCGGGCAGCCAGTTTTTGATCGTGTACAAGAATGTCGCCGGCGAAGCCGTTGAGCAAAGTGGATACCCCAGCACGAGCAGCCTGCAGGCCATTGCCCGTTCGACCTATCCGCTGACATCGAAACGCTTCCATCGGAATGCGTTCCGGGCGCCGTGGGTTCATATGATCCATGGCAAAAAAGTGCATGCGATTCGCCCAGATGGCGTTCACGAAATGAATGGCCTGACGTTGACGAAATCAGAGTCGGCTAGGCACACCGGTTTTTCGGGGCTTACGCTCTTTTATGCACGCGATCCGGCCGGTACGCCGCACCAGGTGTTGTCGGCAGATCCTCAAGGACGTTTGACGTTCATTCCGTCGCCCAAGCTCAAAGCGCTCCTGGGAGTGGGAGTCAATCTGATCTATCCGATTTCGGATGTCCGCGGTGCCTATGCCGTCAGCAATATTCGCAAGACCGACACGCACAACATTGCCGCAGTCCAGGACAGAGGCGGGCAGATCTACGATGCGCTGCAACGTCGAAATGGCATTCATGACACGTTGGTCGTCAGTCGTGCAGCTCCCATCGAGCTGATGCCCGGGGCTGGTCAATCGAACCAGGGAGGCGCAGGCACAGGCGCTGCAGCGGGTGCAAAACTCACCAGCGCGCAATGGCCCCATAGCGTTCTATCCCTGAACGGTCGTTTTCAGATGCAAGGAAGTAACGGGCTGGTCGATGGCGCCACGCTGACCGATCTGGTTCCACTGTACGACCCGGCGACGCCTTTGGGTCAGTACCCGATCACCATGCAAGCGTTTGCCTGGGCCAGACAGCAATGTCGCGAAGGCATCGCCCAGCCAGGCGTGATCGGTTACACGGCATGGCAGGGAGACACGCCCGCCAACGGTTTCCTGCCCGGAACCAACAACTGGACCAACCTCATGACGTTTACGGAGAAATCCGTGCTGTGTGCAGCCCTGTACCAACGGACTACCGAGTGCCACTACATCACCCGTGTACAGGGTGAGGCCGGGGCGAACTGGGCAGCGGACTACGCCACTTGGGCAGACGCGGTTAAACCAGCAATAAAGGCACGTACCGGCCAGCTCTTTGATCCAAAGATAGCCCTCTGGCAGATCGCGGGAGTCGCGCCGGATAACGGCGTGGCCAATCCGCAGCTGGATGCCGCGAACAACCGCGCCGATACGGAACTGGTAGGCACGTTGTATCCGTACCCCGTGAGCGATGTTCAGCATTTGACCGCTGAAGGCCGAATGATGATGGGCGACGTTTACAGTGATTTTCGGTTGCAGCTCCAGCGTGGAAGTACCTGGACACCGTTGCAAATGCAGAGCGTCTCTCGGGTGGGAGCAGTGGTCACCATCACGCTGGCATTGCCCCCAGGGACTTTCGAAGTAGTGAAGAAAACCGACTGGCCGCCTCAAGTTGCACAGGATGGGTTTGTGTACCGAGACAGCAATGGTGACACCCCAATCAGCAACATCGCTTACAGCGCGAACACCATCGTCCTGACCTTGGCCACAGTGCCTACTGGAAACCTTGCAGCTGTCCGCTATGGCATGGACGCAGGTTCCGGTGTCGCTGGCTGGTATCAGTTGGGCGGCAATGTGTGCGCAGTGTCACGCACCCGCAGCGCCTATTACGAACAGGGTTTCAACGTCCCTGAATTTATTCGCCATTACCTGGCCCGTCATTCACGTCTCGTAGCGTAAGGAACAATCAAGATGCCTGCAGGAATCGAACTCCCTTGGTCCATTGAACCCGCCGGTCAAGAGCCGATGCTGGTAGAACTTATTAAAGGTACACCTGGCTTCGCCGGGTGGATCCAGGCGGACGCGGATTACGCAACGTTTGCCGGTGGCAAAGTCCTGTCGTTAGGCGGACCGAGTGCCATGGCGGTCATGCAGCCGATCGCGGCCAACCAGGCCGCCCTCGTCGATAACGCGGCACCAGGTGGTTACTCGGCGCTGGCCTTTTCACCGGCGGCAACGACACGTTATCCACTGTCCACCGGTGTGCTCGACACCACTAAGCCATTCTCGCTCCTTGTGATGATCAAGCCTGCTTTGCCAGGGGCGGCGACGCAAATTTGCCTGGGGCGTTTTTCCAGCTCAACAGTGCGAGCGGCGCTGTCCACCCCGGCGAATGCGGTGGCGAAGATGAACTTCCTCTATGGAGCAGCAACTATCGAGTTCCCGATTGCCTTTGGACAATGGAACGCGGTGTGGATCGTTTGGGACGGCGCAAAGCTCAAAGCCCGATCAAATGGCGTGCGTGCAGCTGACGTGACGGCTGCAGCGGACACGGCAACGTCCCCGTTCGTTATCGGTGGCCCGGCCAGCGGTGTGTTGTTCTGGGAAGGTCAGTTTGCTGAAATGATTGCTTTCAGCTCTGACATGTTCGCCCAGGGTAATCAGGTGGGGTTTGACGATGTGAACACGTATCTGGCTAATGTATACGGCCTTACCGCGTAGTAATTACATTGAAAATCAACCCGCCAACAGGCGGGTTTTTTCATAATCTAGGCTGTAATCATGCGTTCAACAAAATTAAGTCATACGGCGGGCATCGTTCTAAAGGCCTTATCCTCATCTACGCCTGAATATCCTTGGAGCCGCACGGCACATTCAATGAGGGCGATACGCGCAAGGGATGCAGCTTGACGCCGTTCATTGGCGAAGGACTCCAACCTATCGTGATGCGTGCCATGCAGAATCTTCGACCGACCATGGTCATAAATATCCTTGACCAGTTGCTCTAAAGTGCGTGGACGAGTGCCTTGGATAACCTGCTCGCTTCCACTTACTCCGGTGAGATGAATAACCATTTCTCGAATACCTACGTTTTTACCCCCGCAGGCAAGCACATCTAGGCAAGTGCCTAACTTAGCGAGAGCGACCGCATCACTTGACTCTCGATTGCCTTCACTGAACCAATCCAGCGCAGTAGCCCACCGACTTGCTAGCTTCGGATGACTATGGCTGTGTGGCTCAACTAGCCCGTCTAAAGCTGATGCAAACGCTGACAGAATATTCCCCATTCCATCTAAAGCCTCACTAACTTGCTGGCTCGATAAAAATGAAATGCGCTTGCCTAATACGAAACCGGGTAGCCAAAGTAAGCCATTGGTCTCGATCAGACTGTCGCTGCCAACTGGGGGTAATCGTTCTTCATAGAGGGCTTGCTGATGGAAGTGCTCCGGCGCGCCGAACCCCAGGGAAACAGCATCCAGGGCAGTCTTGCAGGTTAGCTTGGCTAGCTTTTTAGATAGATCTTGCTCATAGCCTCGAATAGTGACTTTGAGGATGGCTGGGCACTTATCTATTACCCCATAGATGATTTCGGCAAGTCCAATTAAAGCGGAGGCATCATGTGAACGATTGAGCCCCTCCTTGAGAATCTCCTTCCAGCGATTATTTGCCTCTGTCTCGTTAAGAAAACGGTCCTTCAGATTTTGTGGGAAGTCGACCGAATCGATCCAGTCGGAGCGGCTCATAAAGGTTACTGGGCCAATTATGAAGGGCTTCTCTTTCTCCATGCCCAGAGTCCAAGCAGGAAAGTAATGTGTGTATTCTTTAACGAGTTTGGTAAGGCGCTCCTCGACGAGCTGCTTCAACCTGACAGAAGCGGAATTATCCTCCTGCTCGGATAGCCCTGAAAACTCACCATCGGCATGTAGGTCAGCAACTGCCTGACGAACAAGCGTTGTGTAGATATCAAGTTCGACTCTCAAAGAGCCTGGCAATCTGTTCACATGAAGGGTGTTGGTGAGCTGGGTGATAGCCTCTCTGGCCTTTCGGGTAAAATGTCGTTCCTGACCATTTTCCGCAGTGACAAAGTTAGGGATGTAGTCCTCACTTGACCCCTTGGTACTCCAAAAATCCCCAGCGTGCACACGATCCAATTCATCCACCACAGCAAGCAACTCAGTCCTTAGCCCCACGCTTCACCTCGGTCATACTTCGTCAGAACAACATTTGGCCTATTCGTTGCGCGAGTCTAGCAGTCAATCATTTGGGTAAATCAAGCATCTATGGCATTAGCTGGTCATCGACAGTGAGGCCAACGATTTCTTACGTTTGTGAACGCTTCTGATTGATGCATCTCGGTCAATACCGCGGCTTTATCAATGGGGAGGGCTATGCAAGTCGGCACCACCAAGATTGCGCGTAGGCGCAACCGTCAACGTACTCAATCCCGCTCAATACAAACCCCGTAACTGCCATCCCTGCCAATGTTGCGTCCAGTAGTCGGGGTAGAGGATCCGGGTCATTAGGCATCCCCACATTGATTCGAGCGATATTCGCGCTCCGACCGAGCTCATGGTTGTTCTCTGAGTTCACCATCACATTCCCCTTGATCGGAGGAAAGCGCCGGCGTTCCTGTGGCGTGAGCGCGATGCCTTGGCGTCGCATAGGGGTAACGAGCATATGCATGAGAGAGCCTCGATCTATTCGCCACATTCACCATCAAGCAGCGCTTCCACCGCGTAGGCCAGGGCGCCATCGGCCTGCTCCAGGAGATCGCTGAGATCATCCCGATTGATCACCTGAGCTCGGTGAAGGTCGTGTGCCTGAATCAGCAGAGCTCTATGGTGGGCCCCGGGGTGATTGAGCAACGCGACATCGTCCCGCAGCATTACTTCCCACAGCGCGATTGCCTTGGACTTATCAGCCGGCACCTCAACGTATTTCTGGTTCATCACCAATAGCCCTCATCAGCTCATCAAAATACTGTATGTATAGCCAGTATATCAATGAGATGTGGTCGGGCTACGTCTGTCCGATGAAAAGCCGACATGGGCGACGGTTGAGCGCAGCGGACGAAAAACGTCGGGCAAAGAAAAAAACAGCTGAAAACGCACTTATCCCCCTCCCGCCGACGGGCTCTACGTCCTTTTTTTGTGCAAGTCGAGATGCTGTGCAAATGAACCGACAGCCCAGGCGGACCATGGGGCCCTCCGGGGAATCGGCCATTTCATTTTGTGCAATGAATTGCAAATAAATGAAGCGCATTTGCAAAGCGACATTGAAGTTGATTGGGGCGGTGGCAAGGCTGAATGCCCGGTTTCATTGGGCGAAAAATCTGAAAACTCCCGAATGGGTCTGTTTTTAAAAATGCGATCGATCTTTTTTAGGAGGTTTCTGCCTCCATGCAAAAGCGGTGATATCTTGTGTAAGCCACATTCAGCAAGGGTTGGAGTGAATTTACGGCGTTTCACAGTTTGGCCTACTTCGAAGGAGAAACTGGCTCTGGTATATGATCCTTCATTAGCTTTGGGGAAAAACTCCATGGGTCGTTCATCCTTTGGATCCAAGCTTTTCCATCGGGCGTGGTAATAAAGGCGCTCCAATTCGGATCAGAGTCATAATAATCTTGAAGCCCAGGATCTAGGCACATCGAAATTTTATGCTCCATTAACTCTAGATCGTTTCTTATCTTAGTAAGAGTTGAAGGCTGGAAGTATTTTACGCTTCCATTGCTGTGCACAAAATTGTTGCTCGTGCAAAACCAATCTTCTTTGTTAGTCATATTGGGAGTCGCTCCATTATGAACAAGAAGGTTTCTGACTTTAGAAATAGCTCGGAAATGTGTAATTATTGCCTTCAATTTTAATATATCTTCCTCTGCATAATCCATTACTTTCATTATTTTTGGAATTAGTACGCAGCGCTTTTCAGTATCTAGGCCTTCTGTGAGCATAGTAAGGATTGCAGCGAGGCGTATACTCTTTTCTGCTGCTTCCTTAATTTCTTCGATCTGCGATTGTGGTATAGGCTTGAAATGTGACTCATCAGTATCTGGGTGCGGCCACGTCGGCTCGGCAGTTTCACTGATAAGCCTATTGAGCCTAAGTGCAAATATAGTTTCTACTTGTGAGTGCTTGTGGAGCATGCGGCCGAGTTCAAGCGAATAGTTATCTAGTAGTTCTTGTGGGATGTAAGTTCTATAGCTGCGGTTTGCATCTGGATCAATAAAGTCACTCATTAGCATCTTTTCCGAGACTGGTTTCGTGAGAGTGTATTTAAGCACGAGATATTTTTCATGCGTTCCACAACGATTGTCCATCCTGCTAGCGGTAAGAATTTTTCCCATCTTGGGTATACGCATTGCTCTTCAACTGAGCTGCGTATCCACCAATGAGTGGAGATTGAGCCTCCAGTGTAGATGCTTTTTTCGCAAAGATCCGCAGCCAAGTCCATGAATAAACTTGATTTTATTGAGATTGATTCTAAAGGGGGTGGAGGTCTTTTCAAAAAGAGCGATATCAGCGATACGGTGTCGCTTATCGGTCTGGAGACCTTGGTTTTACTGGGCTTTCGGTATTACAAATCAAGGTAATACGAAGCGATATGAAAAGTAATATTTCCGCCAACCCCCCGGATTCATTGGGTTTTAAAGAATGGAAATATAGCTTTATAGAAAGGTAATACTATCGCCTCCCTATCGCTCAAATATCGCTTTTCCTAAAAACCTCTGGAGTCCTTGTCTACAAGGGCTGTAGACGATTTTTCCGAGGCATATTACTAATATCGCTCTTTTTTGAAACCATCATGGATTTTGAGTAGCGACTCACAGGGGAGCTAGGTCGACAGACGCTTGCGTCCCTGTTCTTGATGTTGTTTGGTCACTCGTCAATCAAGCTTTTGCTCGACCTTGAGCCACGCGGGAGGGCAACACGAAAAGGAACTGGGCTAAAGCTAGGGCAAAATCGATTCCCTTCTGCGCATCAGCCTCGTCAGGAAGCGCCGCTTCTTCATCTGCATGGCGTTGGTCATTCGCGTCAAGTCGAACTTCGTGCGCCCATTCGGCCATTTCTGCAGTAATTAGGTGTTCAGCGGATGCTTGGTCGATGCGCTTATACAGCGTTCCCGTTTTCAGACCTTTTTCCTTGAGCATCGAGTCTACGGCCGAGGCGGTAAGCATCACGGCGCCTGCGGGGGCATGAATGCTGGCAATAGCTTGCTCAAGGAAGGTTCTCGCACGCTCTGGGATTGCATTGTGCACGGTGCGAGGGGTAGGCCAAATTTCGACGATACGACCAAACTTTCTGAGGGTGTTATCCCAGTGAGAGACCGTCAGTGTCATTCCGCCACAGCTTTGGCAGACATACGACACCCAAAACCGTCTTTGGGTCTGACTGCTGTTGTTGGTTTCTGAGGATGAGGTACGGAACAAATTTGGTAGGGCGATCTCGCAATGCGGGCATCGGGGGAGAGGGAGGTGCTGGTCTTGCTGCATATCCGGGCTCCCGGGAGTCCTTGTTACGAACAAAGGCCCGCAATCAAACGGCCCCCAATACGGCCCCCAGAGGGTGGCGGTAAAGGATGGACAGCGCTGCAGGCCTTGGAAATAGTGGAGCGGGTGAAGGGAATCGAACCCTCGTTATCAGCTTGGGAAGCTGGAGTAATGCCATTATACGACACCCGCTCAGAGCGGCTGACTTTGTACCAGATGTGCGCGTGAAAATGAAGTTTTTCTTTGCGCGCGATGGCTTTAGCACGGGTGAAACGAAAGCATCGATCGCGTAGCGGTCATTCGCGGGCAAGCCTCGCTCCTACAGGAATGCGTTTAACGCTGCAGGGCTGAGCTTGCTCGCGATGACTCTGTTTCAGATTGCCAATGCATGGTGGTCCTGGACGTAGTGGTAACGCGGTCGGCTTTCTTGTTGCGTCGGTTTCAGAAAGCCCAGCAGTGCGTTGCGGCTGTCTCGGCAGGCGGCTTTGTGCTCCATGTCGAGAAAGTGGCCGGTGGCCTGCAGGGTGCTGAAGGTGCTGTGCTGCACGTGACCGGCGAACAGCTTTGCATCGGCGGCGGCGGTGTACTCGTCCCATTCGCCGTTCATGAACAGCACCGGCACGTTGATTTTCTTCGCCGCGTTCAGGTAGCACTGGCGGTCGCTGTTGAGCACGTCGCTGATGTGAAAATGCATCTGCCCGTATTCATGCTCGGCCAACGAACTGACGTGACGGTAGTTGAAGCGCTTGAACAGCGAGGGCAGGTGTTTGCCGATGGTGCTGTTCACCAAGTCACCGACCCGGTTACCGTCCCGGCTGCCGAGATAATCGACACCGCGCTCAAGGTAGTCGAGCATGTGCGCGTTGACCACCGGCGAGAACGAGCTGATCACGGCCTTTTCGATGCGCCGTGGCTGTTGGGCCAAGGCGACGAGCGTGGCGGCGCCACCAAAGGAAAACGACAGCACGTGTTCGGCGGCGAAGTGGTCGATCAGCTCAAGGAGGATCTGCCCTTCGATTTCCTTGGTGAGCATTTTCTCATGCAGGTTGTGAGCCTTGGACTTGCCCGCGTAGGGCTGGTCGTAGCACACCACATTGAACTCTGGGTAAAGGTTTTTCACGGTCTGTGCAAACGACGCAGTCGTGGACATCGATCCGTTGACCAGAATAATGGTCTTCTCTGCGGCGTCTGCGCGATAGAACTCCGTGTAAACCCGATACTGACCTTGTATATCCAGCACAGCGATTTCTGGCCTCATGACATAAGACTCCTGGCAAGCGGGTATGCGCGCAAATCAGATTGCACGAGCTTTGTGACAGGTAGGCATACGCCTGGAATTTTGAAGGCCCATGTCGATCCATTGCACGCTGGTCGACGGGTATTGTTATAAGCGGGCAGTTTGCCGGGGGAAGGCGGAACCTGAGGGTTCTCTGCCGGCAAAAAGTTTCTTAGAGTAGTTTTGTGACTCGTCGGTCACGTTTCGCGCCGACGTCCTGATTCAAGCAGGGGTCACGTCATCGCGCAAGTATCTTTCGCAAAATTTTCAGCGGCTTCTGCTGAGCGGTCGCCTGCTTAGATCATTCGGATCTCATCGCTGCTCAACGGCCGGTATTCGCCGGGCTTCAATGTGTCGTCGAGCACCAGCGGACCCATGCATTCGCGGTGCAGGCGCAACACCTTGTTGTCGAAGTGGCCGAACATCCGTTTAACCTGATGATAGCGGCCCTCGACGATGCTCAGGCGCGCAGATTTTGGCCCGAGTACGACCAGTTCGGCCGGTTGAGTGGTGAGGTCTTCGAAGGCGAAATACAGCCCTTTGGCGAAGGTGATCGCGTATTCGGCAGTGATGTCCTGCTCGGTCTCGACGTAGTAGACCTTGGGCAGTTTGGTCTGCGGTTGGGTCAGGCGTCGCGACCAGCTGCCATCGTTGGTGATCAGCATCAGGCCGGTGGTGTTGAAATCCAGGCGACCGGCGATGTGCAGGTCATCCTTGTCTGGTTCATCGAACAGGTCTAGCACGGTCGGGTGTTGCGGGTCGCGGGTGGCACTGACGCAACCGGGTGGTTTGTGCAGCATGAAGTAGCGGGCCGGCTTGCCAACTTGCAGCACCTCGTCGTCGACTTCCACTCGGCTGAACTCGAGCACCTCGGCGTGGGGGTCGCTGACGACTTCTCCGTCGACCCTGACGCGCTTTTCCACCAGCAACAGGCGTACCTGCTTACGGTTGAAGCGGGGCAGGTTGCTGAGGAAGCGGTCAACGCGCATGGCTAGGGTTCGGTGGGGGGATTCGGTGGGAGAGCGCCGCGCATCTTACGTGATCGGCTCGGCGGCTGCTTGCAACTGCATCTCGACCTGGGCGCAGGACGGGCACAGGCAGGACTTGTCGCGCAATTCGGTGGGCAGCGCCTGAAGTACCGCCGGATCGATGCTGACGCCGTAGCACCAGCAGGCACGATCGACGGTTCGCGGGTCAGCCAGGCTGCAGTCGTTGGAGGCGCCGCAGGCTGGGCAGAGGTCAGGTTTATTCATGAAGGGGCATTCGATTACGGCCGGTTTTGCCTGGCCCGAGACCGCGCATGATCGGCCGGCAAGCACTCCTGCGCAAGCCGGCGATCCTGGAAATCAACGCCGATCGTTCAGATACGCACGCCACCCGCCCAAATGACTGATATCCACCGCCCCCTCCAAGCCATAGGGCTCACAGATAAACCCGCTCTCCCAACGCCCATCCGCCAGTTGTACCTTGCCCAACCCCAGCGGTGCCGGAATAGCGGTCAGGAACGAGCCCAACTCACTGCTCGGCAACTCCCACACTTCCACCGCAATCGCCGCGCCACCTTCCTTCACTCGGACCATGCCCGGGCGATAGGGTGGGCCGCCGGCCAGGGCATACAGCCGATAGTCGGGGGAACTGTGAGTGGCTTCGAGCAAACGGGCTCCACGCAGCTGGAGTTGCCAGTTCAGCGCCAGCCCATCCAGGTGCGCGCCGCAGACCACCAGCCGTGCGCGATCATTGCGTGCAATGTTCGTCGGCGCAGGCGCGGCCAAGCCTTGCTGACGTTGCAAGGCATCCGCCACGCTCAACAGATACTGATCGGTAAACGTCCGTCCGAACAACGTCACGCCCCATGGCAAACCATTGCCCATGAATCCGCTGGGCACGGCGACGGCGGCGTAATCGAGCAGGTTCATGAAGTTGGTGTAGTAGCCCAGTTCCGAGTTACGCAGCACCGGTTCGGTCGTAAGCTCCGCCAGTGTCACCGGGCGGCCGATGGTTGGCGTGACCACGCAATCAAGGCCTTCCAGAGCTTTGTCGCACAACGCTTTCAAAGCCTGCAGACGGTATTGGGCGCGGAAGGTTTGCACGCCGGTCACCGCTGGAGCCTTGGCCAATACGGCGCGAATCACCGGCAGCACGGCTTGAGGATGTTGCTCCATCAACTCGCCGGCCACGCTGTAACGCTCCGCCACCCACGGCCCTTCGTAGAGCAACCGCGCCGCTTCAAGAAACGGCGACAAATCCAGTTCGACCGCTTCGCCGCCCAAGGCTTTGAGCTGGTCGATGGCGTCGCCGAACAGCAACGGGCCTTCAGGGCAGCCGAAGAACGCCAGATCCCGCGCACGGGGTACGCCGAAACGAAATGGACGCGGTGTGCCGAAGGCTGAGCCGTCATTCCACAGCGGATTACTGCGGCTGTATTCGTCCCGTGGATCGAGATGAGCGGTGAGCGCCAGCAACTGACTGGCTTCCCGGGCCGTGGCCGTGAAGGTCGTGACGCAATCGAGCGTTCGACAGGCCGCAACCACACCAGCCGTGGAGATCAGCCCTTTGCTGGCTTTCAAGCCAACCAGGTTATTCAGTGCCGCCGGTACGCGGCCGGAACCTGCCGTGTCTGTGCCCAGGGAAAAACTCGCCACGCCGAGTGCCACCGCCAATGAAGATCCGGCGCTGGAACCGCCCGACGGATACTCCGGTAACACGCTGTTCGGGCAAGCGCCATACGGCGAGCGGCTGCCATTGAGGCCAGTGGCGAACTGGTCGAGATTGGTCTTGCCCAACGGAATCGCACCCAGCGCCAGCAGTTGCTCGACGATGGTTGCCGAACGTTCCGGCACATAGGCAAACGCCGGGCACGCTGCTGTGGTGGGAATGCCCGCCAGGTCGATGTTGTCCTTGATCGCGAACGGCACGCCGTACAGCGGCAGGCTGCCTGGGTCATGACCGTCGAGTGCGGCGAGGTACGGTTCCAGTTCCAGGGCGCTGAGCAAATGGATGAACAGGTGATAATCCGGGTTCAGTGCCGCGGCTTTTTCCCGCAGGCTCAGTAGCAGTTGCCGAGGCGTAGTGCTGCCGTCACGGTAAGCGTCGCGCAGGGCGTCGAGTTGCAGATTGATGTTCATGGCGTTAATCCTTTTTCAATGGCTTGAGTCGAGTTCCAGCACCACCACACGCTGCCCGGCGCGCACCGCCGAACCTGGTTGCGCGCGAATCTCCCGTACCACGCCCGCCATGGGCGCGAGCAGCGGGATTTCCATCTTCATCGACTCCAGAATCACCAGCACATCCCCCGCCGCGACCCGGCTGCCAGCCTGCACCTGAACCTGCCAGAGGTTGCCGGCGATGTGGCTATCGACGCTCTGTTGACCGTCGGCCAGCGGTGCCTCTTCAGTCACTTCCGGGGCCAGCTCTTCGCTGTCGAAATGCGCCTGGCCGCTGGTGATCCAGCGTTCTCGCTCGGCGTTGAACGCGCTTTTTTGCTGATCCCGAAATGCCGCGATGCTCTGGGCTTCTTTCGCCAAAAACGCCTGGTAATCCGCCAGATTCAGCTGACTGTGTTCGATGTTCAGATCAAAGCGCCCAAGCGGGAAATCCCGACGAATGCGCAACAGTTCATCGGCGCGCACCGGGTAGAACCGGATCTGGTCGAAGAAGCGCAGCAGCCACGGCTTGCCATCGAATGCCGCAACCTCACGGTAGCGGTTCCACATCTGCAAGGTGCGGCCGACGAACTGATAACCACCCGGGCCTTCCATGCCGTACACGCACATGTAGGCGCCGCCGATGCCTACCGAGTTTTCCGCGGTCCAGGTGCGGGCCGGGTTGTACTTGGTCGTCACCAGGCGATGCCGAGGATCGAGCGGGGTGGCGACCGGTGCGCCGAGGTAGACATCGCCCAGCCCCATCACCAGATAGCTGGCGTCGAACACGGTGCGCTGCACTTCGTCGAGGTTCGGCAGGTCGTTGATGCGGCGGATGAACTCCAGATTGCTCGGGCACCAGGGCGCGTCCTTGCGTACGGTGGTCATGTACTTCTCGATCGCCAATTGGCAGGCCGGGTCATCCCAGGACAGGGGCAGATGGACGATGCGCGTGGGCACTTGCAGGTTCTTGGCGGCACACACGGCGTCCCATTCACCGGCGACAATGCCCAGCAGATCGGCCAGCGGCAGCTGTTCGGGTTGGTAGTGCACCTGCAGTGAGCGAATGCCCGGCGTCAGGTCGATCACGCCGTGCAGGTTTTTGCTTTCCAGCGCCTGCATCAGCGCGTGGGCTCGGAAGCGCAGGACCAGGTCCAGTTCGGGGGCACCGATTTCCAATAACAAATGGGTGTCGCCCGACAGACGTGCAACCAGCTGCGTATTCCCCTGACCCAAATCCAACACCACAGGCGACACAATCCCCTGTGGGAGCGGGCTTGCTCGCGAAGGGGCCAGATCAGGCACCACATCAACTTCTTCGTGAGCAAGCCCACTCCCACATTGATCCCATTTCAGGGCGAGGTTGCGGGCGGTCCTGAGATCGACCGGCAAAAACTGAACCTTATCCCCAGCCTTGAGCTGCCCCAGCTGCCAAAGGTCCGCCTCGATCACCGTCACCGGGCAGACAAACCCGCCCAAGCTCGGGCCGTCCGGCCCCAGAATCACTGGCATGTCCCCCGTGAAATCCACCGCGCCAATGGCGTACGGATTGTCATGAATATTCGACGGATGTAATCCCGCTTCACCACCGTCGGCCCGCACCCACTCCGGCTTCGGCCCGATCAGCCGCACGCCGGTGCGGCTGGAGTTGAAATGCACTTCCCATTGCGTGGCGAAGAAGGTGCCGATGTAGTTTTCGGTGAAATATTCCGGGGCGCCGTGAGGGCCGTAGATCACCCGAATCTGCCGCACGGCGGGCAACTCGGTAACGTGCTGGATCGCCAGGTGTTGCCCGGCGCTGTGGTCGCTCAAGGCCGGAATATGCAATACGTCCCCAGCACGCAATGCACGACCGGCATGGCCACCAAACTGGCCGAGGGTGAAGGTACTTTTGCTACCCAGATAATCCGGCACTTGCACGCCGCCGCGCAGGCACAGATAGCTGCGCGCGCCTGCGCCGCCAATGGTGCCGAGGCTCAAAGTGGCACCGGCGGGAATCAACAGTGCAGTATTCATCGGCACTACTTCACCGTTCAGCATCAACGGAATCACCGCACCCGTAACGGCCACCACCGCCTCACAATTGAAACGCAGCAGCGGCCCGCTCATGGTGATTTCCAGCGCCGCTGCACCTTGATCGTTACCCAGCAAGCGATTGCCCAGACGCAGTGCCCGGCTGTCCATCGGCCCCGATGGCGGCACGCCCACCGCCCAGTAACCGAGGCGTCCCGGATAGTCCTGAACGCTGGTCTGCGTGCCGGCGCTGAGCACTTCAAGGGTGTTGGCTTGATAGACCAGGCCTTCCAGGCAACGGGTCCACGGCTGGCCGCTGGCAAAAGGCGTATCGAGTAGAATCTGCCGCAAATAATCGCGGTTGGTTTCCACCCCGTACAGCAGGCTGTCGCCCAGAGCCTGATGCAGATCGGCGCGTGCTGCTTCGCGAGTCGGCGCCCAGCTGATGACCTTGGCGATCATCGGATCGAAGTACGGCGGGATCTCGCAACCGGCCTCGACCCAAGTGTCGATGCGCAGGTGTTTGCCATCGGTAACCGGGAAATTGACGGCAGTGAGCAGACCGGGACTCGGCTGGAAATCCCGACCCGGATCTTCGGCATAGAGTCGTGCCTGAATCGCATGACCGTCGGCTTTCAATCCCTGACTCAACTCGCGCAGCGGCGGCAAATCACCGGCTGCCAGTTCCACCATCCAGCGCACCAGATCCACGCCCCACACTTGTTCGGTGACGCCGTGCTCCACCTGCAAACGGGTATTCACTTCAAGAAAATAGAAACGCTGGGCATCGCTGTCGAAGACGAACTCAACAGTGCCCGCGCTGCGGTAATTCACCGCTTTGGCCAGTTTGATGGCCGCTGCACAGAGTTCCTCGGCCATGCCCTCGGGCAGGTTCGGCGCCGGGGTTTCTTCGAGGACTTTCTGGTTGCGTCGCTGCACTGAGCAGTCGCGTACGCCGAGGGCAAGCACCTCGCCCTGGCCGTCGCCGAAGACCTGCACTTCCAGATGCCGGGCACGCTGGATGTACTTCTCGATGAACACGCCGGCGTCGCTGAAATTGTTCTGACCAAGGCGTTTGACGGTTTCGAAGGATTCGCTCAATTCGCTGGCGCTGCGGCACACGCGCATACCGATCCCGCCACCGCCGGCGGTGCTTTTGAGCATCACCGGGTAGCCGACCTGTTCGCCTGCTATCAACGCTGCATCGAGGCTATCGAGCAGCTCGGTGCCTTCGAGCATTGGCACGCCGTGTTGCTTGGCCAGGGCGCGGGCGGTGTGCTTGAGGCCGAACACCCGCAATTGCTCCGGTGTGGGGCCGATGAAGGCGATGTCGGCCGCTTCGCAGGCTTGGGCGAATGCGGCATTTTCCGAGAGAAAACCGTAACCGGGATGAATCGCCGTGGCGCCACTGGATTTAGCGATGGCGAGGATTTTGTCGACCGCCAGATAAGTGCCAGCGGCCGCGCCTTCACCGAGGCTGTGGGATTCAAAGGCTTGCAGGATGTGCAGGCTGGCGGCATCGGCTTCGGAGTAAACCGCGACACCCTTGACCTGCAATTCACCCAAGGTACGCAAGATGCGACAGGCAATGGCGCCGCGGTTGGCAATGAGGACTTTTTCGAACATGGCATAACCCCCGGAGGCGATAAAGCATCAGCCTCGACCTGGGATGCGGGCCGTCCCGCAGTTTTTCGATAGGCGCTGAGGTCGTCCTCGGCGGCAGAATCAGTTCACTTAAAAACACCACCGACTCCCTGTGGGAGCGGGCTTGCTCGCGAAAGCGGAGTGTCAGTCGACATCAATGCTGGATGTGACGGCCCCTTCGCGAGCAAGCCCGCTCCCACATTTGGGTTGTGGTGTTTTTACTTTTTGATGCACTGCCCGGAGCGGGCCTGGCACAAGACAAACAACCACCGCCGCAAACGCGAAAATTTCAGTTCCATACCAGCAGCTCCGCAGGCGTCGGGTTGTAGGCGTTGCACGGATTGTTCAGTTGCGGGCAGTTGGAGATCAGCACGATCACGTCCATCTCGGCCCGCAGGTCGACGTATTTGCCCGGCGCCGAAATCCCGTCTTCGAAGGTCAGGCCACCGTCGGCCGTCACCGGCACGTTCATGAAGAAGTTGATGTTCGGCCCGATGTCTCCCTTGCCCAGCCGACCATCGTGGGCACAGGCGCGCAGGTAGTTGTCGCGGCAGCTGTGCATGTAGCGTTTCTCCAGCGCATAACGCACGGAGTTGCTCTCTTGGGCGCAGGCACCGCCGAGGGTGTCGTGACGCCCGCAAGTGTCGGCGACGATGGTCAACATCGGTTTGCCGAGGTTGGAATAGAGCACGCTGCCGGTGCTCAGGTAGACGCTGTTCTGCCGACGCAACGTGCGCTGTACGTCATAGCGCTCCTTGGGATTGGCGAGGCTGTAGAACAACGTGTCGACGGCCTGATTGCCTTCCAGGTCGAGGATGCGCAAGGTCTGGCCGGCCTTGACCTCCATCACCCAGGGTTCGCCGGCGGGGATGGTGGCGCTGTAGATCGCGGTTTCTGGTTGTCTGTTTGTAGTAACGGCAGCGGTGGCGATAGCGAGTGACATGGCAGCGATCCTCAGGCGAACAGACGGTCGGTGTTGATGAAGCCGCGCTCGTTTTCCGGGCGCGAGGTGCGGCAGTGTTCGGCGACACTCGCATCGGCGTTCATCCAGCTGAGCTTCAGCGGTTTGGGTGCGTACTCAGGCGCCGGATCCATCGGATGTTGCAGCGCGGTGAGCACCACCAGGGTGTCCATCGGCGCGTACAACTCGATGTAGTCACCGGCCTTGGAATGGCCTTCGACGAAGTGGAAATGCCCGGCCCCATCGACGTTCACGCGGCTGAACAGGTTGAGGGTCATCAGCAGGTCGGACAGGCCCAACCCCCATTTGCCCAATTCCACCAACAGGTTGTCGGTGCCGTTGCGGAAGAAGCCGTTACGCAGTTCCTGATAGCGGCCCGCGCCGTACTTTTGCGCGACCTCTTCAGCGCACAGCACGCCGCCGAGGCTGTCGCTCCAGCCGCAGGTGTCGGCAGTGATTGCCGCCAATACGCGGCCCATGTCCGAGTACAGGCAATGGCCAGTGGTGAGCTTGGCGGTGTGTTGGCATTTGAGGCTGTCGGGCAGGTTCAGGCGTTCGGTTTTTTCGTTGGCGTTGAGTAGCGTCAGACTGACATTGGCACCGCCGCGCAGGTCGGTCAGGCGCAGTAATTGGCCGCGTTTCAGAACGAAAGAACGATGGCCGCCGCCGGGGAGCATTTCTTCGGCGAAGGGCGGGAACAGCTGGGTCGAATCAGTCATGTGTAAATTCCTCTAAGCGATGCGAAGCGAACCTGCCAACGGAGCCGGCAGGGCGTCGACGGCGGCGCGATGGGCGCGGCGGTCGCTGTTCAAAGGGATGTCGTAGGTGATGCGTGCGCCATAGGCGCCGGGGGCGTGCGGATCGATGCGGACCTTGTCGAACACCAGCAAACGGGTGCCGAGGCTGAAACCTTCCGACAGGTCATGGGTGACCATGAACACTGTCAGCTGGGTCTCGCGCCACAGTTCCAGCAGCAAGCCGTGCATGTCCTTGCGGATGCCCGGATCGAGCGCGCCGAAGGGTTCGTCGAGCAACAGCACGCGCGGCTTCATGATCAGCGCCTGGGCAATCGCCAAGCGTTGTTGCATACCGCCGGAGAGCTGCGCCGGGTACTTGTCCAGCGAGTGACCGAGGCCGACTTTGTGCAGCAACACTGAGGCTTGTTCGCGTGCGTCTTTTTTAGCGCTGCCAAACAAGCGCCCAAGTAGTGGTGAACGCGGCAGTTCGAGGCCGAGGGCGACGTTGTCCAGCACCGTTAAATGCGGGAACACCGAGTAGCGCTGGAATACCACGCCACGGCTGGCATCCGGTTCGCTGGCCAGGGCCTGGCCGTCCAACAGAATCTCGCCGCGACTGGCCCGTTCCTGGCCCAGCAGTAGCCGCAGGAAAGTCGATTTGCCGCAACCTGACGCGCCGACCAAGGTGCAGAACTCACCCTCGTTGACGCTCAGGTTCAGCCCTTCGAGCACTACCTGATCGGCGTATTGCTGCCAGACGTTTTGCACCGTGATGAAGCTCATACCCGCGCTCCTTCATACCAAGGAAAAGCACGCTGGGTCAGGCGTTTCAGGCCCCAGTCCATCAGCCAGGCAAGCAGGGTAATCCACACGACATAGGGCAGGATCACGTCCATCGCCAGGTAGCGACGCACCAGGAAAATCCGGTAGCCGAGACCATCGGTGGAGGCGATGGCTTCGGCAGCGATCAGGAACAACCACGCCGAACCCAGCATCAGTCGCAGCGAGATCAACAGGCGCGGTAACAATTGCGGCAGCACCACGCGCAGCATCAAGGTCCAGGTCGAAGCGCCAAGCGTCTGCGCCTTGATCAGCAACTCGACGGGAATTTCCCGGGCGCGCTGTTCCAGGTCCCGGGCCAGGCACGGGGTGATACCGATCACGATCAGCATCACTTTCGACAACTCCCCCAGCCCGAACACGATGAACAGAATCGGCAGGATCGCCAGTGGCGGCACCATCGACAGCACCGTGAGTACCGGCGACAAAGGTGCGCCGAACAGCGGCAGGGTTCCGGCGGCGATGCCCAGGCACAGCCCGGCCAATGCACTGATGCCGAGGCCGATGGCCAGCCGTCGCAGGCTGGCGGCGCTGTCTTGCCAGAGCAGGTATTCACCGGTGCGGGTGTCGGCGGTGAAGGCCAGGCGTTTCACCGCGTCGGTCATCTGCACGGCACTGGGCAGCAGTTTGTCGTTGGGGTTGTCCATCAGCCGATCGGCCGAGCCCATGAAGTAGGCAAACAACACCAGGGCGAACGGCAGGATCACCAACAGCAGGCGACTCGGGCGATCCGGGTGGCGATTGATCAGGCGCATGGCCTAGTCCTCCGTTGTTACAACGTGGAGTCGGCAGCCATCTGCACATAGCTCGGGTCGAAGCGCAGCTTGAGGTTGGTCTTGTCGCCGCTGGTCACGCCATTGGCGAAGGCCATGCCGATGGCACTGGTGTCCTTGGCGCCTTCACCCAGCAAGCCGTGTTGAAAGGAGAACTCGGCGACCTTGCGCATGGTGTCGGGCAGTTGCTTGCTGGTGGAAAACGCCAAGGCTTCCTGGGGGGTGGCGAACAGCTTGGTGGTGTCGAGTTGCGCCTGGAAACCGGCCAGATCGGTGCCCGAAGCTTTGGCCATGTGTTCGAGAGCGGCTTTGCTGGCTGCGTTTTTGGCGTTCATCAATTCCACCACTTCAAACCAGGCGCCGGTCAGCGCTTTGCCCAAGGCCGGGTTGTCTTTGAGGGTGGCGCTGTTGACCACCATCATGTCCATGATTTCGCCGGGAACCTGGCTTGAGTTGAAGACTTCGGTCACGCCGGGCTTGGCCTTGATGTCCGAGAGCATCGGGTTCCAGGTGGTGACGGCGTTGACCTGGGCGGTGTTGAAGGCGGCCGAGATGTCGGCGTCGGAGGTGTTGACCACTTTCAGGTCTTTCTCGGTGAGATCTACCGAATCCAGAGCACGGGCCAACAGGTAATGGGAGACAGAGAGCTCAACCAGATTGACGTCCATACCCTTGAGGTCGGCGACTTTCTTGCCTTCGCCTTTGAGCACGATGCCGTCGTTGCCATTGGAGAAGTCGCTGACGATCAGTGCTGTGCTGTCGACGCCACCGGCAGCCGGAATGGTCAGCGCATCCATGTTGGTCATGGTGCAGCCGTCAAACTGGCCGGCGGTGTATTGGTTGATGGATTCGACGTAATCGTTGAGCTGCACCACATCGATTTTGATGCCGTACTTTTTCGCCCATTTGTCGACGATGCCTTGGCTGCCTGCATATTCCCAGGGCATCCAGCCGGCATAAATAGTCCAGCAGACGCTGAAATGGTCTTTCTGTGCGGCTTGGGACGAGACGCTCACGAGGGCTGCAAAAGCAGCGGCAAGCAGGGTGGGTAAACGAAGTCGGGACATGGGATGGTTCTCCAGTTGATCAAGGGCGGACAGGAAGGCAGCGGCACCGCGAACGGTGGCTTGTCTCCCGGGCTTTTGTCCCGCCGTGTAACCTCAACTGGAGGTCGCCAACTCTCGGACCAGCCACTCGCCTAAGCGAGCCGGAACCCTAGTCAGCCATTGCAAATTGTGGTGCCGCGAACCTGTGATGACTCCTGCACGCCTTTGGTTAAGCGAGAGCCGTGCCAACTCGGCTTGAACCCTCTGGGTGGGGGCATGTAGGGAAGGGGGCGGATAAAGGGGGCGTGCGCCTTGCCTTGTCATGGTGCGTTGGCGCGCAACCGTGCACCGTAGATGGACGGGCTGGCCGCTGATCTGAAGGCTGATACCGTTTGGCACTCGGTGCAGGTTTGAAAGTCAAAACAGGTGTGAGTCGACTGCTGTTGCAGGTCTTTCAGGAGGCCTCCATGTTCTGTCAAAAAAAGCTCCGCCAAATGTTGCTCAGCATGTTTTTTGGTTTGGGCCTGTCCGGCTGTTACTACTATGCAGGTGGCGGTGATATTTATCCGACACCCTATTACTATCCCGGCTATTACTACTCACCTTACTACTACGGCGGCCCGCGTTTTTACGGCGGCTATCGTTACTATTATTTCAGTGGTCCCCGTCATTACCATCACGGCGGGCACTATCGCGGGCACCGTTGATCAGCTCATGAATGCAACGGCGCGTCCGGCTACCCGGACGCGCCGTTTTCTTGTGTGAAAGATGAAGAACCTTTCATCGGCTACTTGTTTCAACGTGTTACAGGAACGCACCAGATTCCGAATTCACTGTCTGATCTTTCGACAGTTGTGAACAATTGACTGTCGCCTGCCAGCGTCGCTGGTATGGCTCACTCGCGGTCCAGGAGGCCGCCATGCTCTGTCAAAAAAAGCTCCACCAAATTCTGCTGATTGCTCTATTGGGATTGTTTCTTGGTGCGTGCGTACCCTATTCCGACGGAGGAGACAGCTACTACCGTTCCGAGGTTTACACGTCCCCAGCGCCGTATTACTCCGGTGGCGGGTCTTACTACTCCGATAGCCGTTACTATTCCGCCCCGAGCAGGTATTACTCACCGCCTGCACGGTATTACCAACCAACGCCGCGTTATTACCACCAGCCGCGGGTTTATCAATCGGCACCGCGCTATTACGACTACCGCGGCTATCAGAATCGTGGATGGGACCGTCATGACCGTAGGGGCTGGGATGGCCGTCACCGCAGCGGTCGGGGTGATGACTATCGAGGCCACAGCAGGTCGGATCATCGTGGCGGTAGGGGCGATCACCGTGATGGCGATCGGGATGGCCGTGGCAATCGCTGGTAAACACTCAATAAAAAAGCGGCGCATGAAGCGCCGCTTTTTTTGTGCCTGAATTTTCAGTATTCCGATAAATCCGCCAGAGGATGCCGTCCTTCCCAGACCTTATGGAAATGCGCCTCCACCGCCGCCTCCGGCACAGTATTGATGTCCGGCCAGTGCCAATGAGGTTTCTGGTCCTTGTCGATCAACCGCGCCCGCACACCTTCGCTGAACTCCGGATGACGGCAGCAATTGAGGCTCATGGTGTATTCCATCTGAAAGACTTGAGCCAACGAAAGATGCCGGGCGCGAACGATCTGTTCCCACACCAGATGAGCGGTCAGGGGCGAGCCTTCAGCCATGGTTTTGGCGGCACGACCGAGCAGCGGGTCGGAATGATCGCGCAGCGCACTGATGGCCTTCCAGGCGCAACGAACGTCGCTGACATCCAGCAGTTCGTCGATCAGCTCGCGTCGAGGCAGCCACTGCGCCTCGGGCAGCTGCGTGATCGCTTCCTGCTGCAAGGCCTTGAGCAGGCTGTTGAGCTGCATGGCTGTCTGTTCCTGCCAGTTCAATTGCAGCAAACCTTCGATCAGCTCATGCTGTTGATCATCGCGCAGGAAGCGGTCGGCGAGGTCCAGATCGATCGCATCGCGACCGTTCATCTGGGCGCCGGTCAGGCCGAGAAACAATCCGAGCTTGCCGGGCAACCGCGACAGAAACCAACTGGCGCCGACGTCCGGGTACAAGCCGATGCCGATCTCCGGCATCGCCAGCCGGCTGCTTGGCGTGACGATCCGAATGCTCGCCCCTTGCAGCAGCCCCATGCCACCGCCCAGCACGTAACCATGACCCCAGCAGATCAGCGGTTTCGGGTAGGTGTGCAGGTTGAAGTCGAGGCGATATTCTGCCGCAAAGAAGTGTGCAGCCAAGGGCGGCACTTCGCCGGGAAGGGCGCGACACGCCTCCACCAGACTGCGTACTTCCCCGCCGGCGCAAAAAGCTTTAGTGCCATTGCCGCGCAGCAGCACGCAAACGATCTGTGGCTCCTTGGCCCAGGCGTCCAGTTGATCGCGCAGGGCGTTGATCATCGGCAAGGAGAGGGCGTTGAGGGATTTTTCGGCATCCAGGCTGGCGATGCCGATGCGTGCGCCGTCGGTGCCGGTGAGTTCTTCGAAGTGCAGATTCATCGTGACCTCGATCGGTAAATTGAGCGTTTAGTATGATCGCTCTATAGGAAAGTGCCGGATCTGCGTCAGATCAATTGACAAGCGTGATGGGCTTTCCTAGGGTTCGCCCCATTGTTTTTGCCGGATGTAACCATGACTGCTGACGACCGTATCAAACTCGAACCGAGCTGGAAGGAGGCACTGCGTGCCGAATTCGACCAGCCTTACATGGCAGAGTTGCGCACATTCCTGCAACAGGAGCGCGCGGCGGGCAAAGAGATCTATCCTCCCGGACCAATGATCTTCAACGCGCTCAATTCCACGCCGCTGGACAAGGTCAAAGTGGTCATCCTCGGTCAGGACCCTTATCACGGCCCGGGTCAGGCCCATGGGTTGTGCTTCTCGGTGCAACCTGGCGTGCCGGCACCGCCATCGCTGGTGAACATCTATAAAGAGTTGAAGCGCGACCTGAACATCGACATTCCCAATCACGGCTATCTGCAGAGTTGGGCAGAGCAGGGCGTGTTGATGCTCAACACCACCATGACCGTGGAACGCGCGAATGCCAACGCCCATGCGGGCAAGGGCTGGCAATATTTTACCGACCGGATTATTGAAGTGGTCAGCGAACATCAACCACATTTGGTATTCCTGCTGTGGGGGGCGCATGCCCAGAGCAAGCAGAAACTCATCGACGCCACCAAACACCTGGTGCTGACCTCGGTCCACCCCTCGCCGTTGTCCGCCTATCGCGGTTTCCTCGGCTGCGGGCACTTCAGCCGGGCGAACAAGTTTCTGGAACAGAATGGCGAGACGCCGATCGAGTGGCGATTGCCGTCGGTCTGAAGATTGCCTTCGCGGGCAAGCCTCGCTCCTACAGATTTTGTGCCGGACGCAAACCCGCGACTAGCCGAAATCCTGTAGGAGCGAGGCTTGCCCGCGAAGAAGGCGACTCGGTCTATCAGGGACAATCCGGCTCCCGGTTCCAATACCGAAACAACGGCTCCGCCAGAAACAATACAAACAACAACCGCATCACCTGCATCGCCGTCACCAACGGTACCGACAATTGCAGGGTTTCTGCCGTCAAACTCATCTCGGCGATCCCGCCGGGCATCATGCCCAAGGTCAGTGAGCGCAGATCCAGCTGAGTCAGTGCACTCAAACCCAATGCCGCCAGGGTCGCGATCAACATGGTCAACACCGTGCCGAGCAGGGTTCGGCCCATGAAGGACGGCGCCCGCCGGAAGAACTGCCGATTGAAGTGACACCCCAACCCGCTGCCAATCAGCCACTGGCCAATCTGACTGCCGCCATTGGGCAGACCGATGTGCAGGTCCCAGGCAATGCTCACCGTCGCAGTCACCAGCAACGGTCCGAACAGCCAGGGATTGGGTTGTCGCAGCCGCTCCCAGATCCAGGCGGCAAGGGCGCCCGCCGGAAACAGAATGGCCAGCCACCACCAATTGATGGTCGTTGGATGCAAGACCGGCGCACCGTCGCCCAACAGATACTTGAACGCCGCCGGCACACACAACACCACCACCAACACCCGCAAACTTTGCCCCGCCGCGACACGGCTGAGCACCGCGCCGTTGCGGGCGCCAAGGTTGACCATTTCGCCGGAGCCACCGGGCATGCTGGAAAAGAATGCGGTGGCGCGATCTTCCCCGGTGCGCCGCATCAACCAGACCCCGACCACCGCGGACAGGCTGGTGACCAACGCACCGAAGAAGATCAGACCGAAGTGGCTCAACACCTGCTCCATCACCACCGGGGTGAAGTGCAGGCCGATGCCGATGCCGACGATCCACTGGCCGCACTTGCGCCCGCCCGGGATTTCCGCCAATTGCCAGGGAGTCAGGCAGCGCACCAGGATGATCGCCAGCAACGAGCCGACCATCCACGGTAGCGGCCAGCCGATCTGGCTGGCGAGGTAACCGCCCAGCAGACCGACCAGCGGTGTTCCCCACCAGCTTTTGAACGGGGTGCGATCAGACATCGGCGATAGCGCGCCGGGCGACCGAACGTTTGCGCCAGATGCGCAGCAGCGGCATCAGCAACATGATTGCAGTCAACACCCAGCAACCGAATGTGATCGGGCTCGACCAGAGGATTTCCAGCGCACCGTTGGAAATCGACAGGGCACGACGCAGGTTTTGCTCCATCAGACCTCCAAGGATGAAACCCAGCAGTACCGGCGACAACGGGAAGTCCAGCTTGCGAAGGATGTAGCCGAAGATACCGATGCCGATCATCAGGAACAGGTCGAACGTGGTGGCATGCACCGCGTAGACACCGATCCCGGTGATGATCGCGATCACCGGCACCAGCGCCCAGTTTGGCACGGCGAGGATGCGGGTAAAGATGCGGATCATCGGAATGTTGAGGATCACCAGCATCACGTTGGCGACGAACAACGACGCGATCAGCCCCCAGACGATGTCCGGTTGCTGCTGGAACAACAGCGGGCCAGGGGTGATGTTGTACAGCGACAGCGCGCCGATCATCACCGCCGTGGTGCCCGAACCCGGAACCCCGAGGGTCAGCATTGGCACCAGTGCACCGCAGGCGGCGCCGCCGATGGCGGTTTCCGGCGCCGCGAGACCGCGCATATCGCCTTGTCCGAACGTGCCCTTGGCGCCGGCAATACGTTTCTCGGTCATGTAGGCCACAGCGCTGGCCAATGTCGCGCCGGCACCCGGCAACACGCCCATGATGAAGCCCAGCAAACCGCAACGGATGTTCACCACGAACACCGCCGAGGCTTCCTTGAAGTTGAACATCATGCGCCCGGTGGCTTTCACCGCTTCCTGGCCGCGGTGGGTTTTTTCCAGCAGCAGGAGGATTTCGCTGATGGAGAACAGGCCCAATACCAGCACGACAAACTGAATGCCGTCCGTCAGGTGAATGTTATCCCCGGTGAAACGGTATACGCCGCTGTTGGCGTCGATCCCGACGCTGGACAGAAACAGACCGATCAGCGCTGCAATGAAGGTCTTGAGCGGTCGGTCGCCGGCCATGCCGCCGAGACAGACAATCGCAAACACCATCAGCACGAAATACTCCGCCGGGCCGAAGGCAATCGCCCATTTCGCCAGCAGCGGGGCGAACAGCACCATGCCGCACGTCGCAATGAATGCACCGATGAACGAGCTCCACGCCGACAGCGACAGCGCTACACCGGCCAGGCCTTTGCGGGCCATCGGATAACCGTCGAGGGTGGTCATCACGGTGGAGGCTTCGCCCGGAATGTTCAGCAGGATCGAGCTGATCCGGCCGCCATACTCGCAACCCAGGTACACCGCCGCCAACAGGATCAACGCCGACTCCGGTGGCAGGCCGAGGGCGAATGCGATCGGAATCAGCAACGCCACGCCGTTGATCGGGCCCAGCCCCGGCAACAGACCGACGACGGTACCGATCAGGGTGCCGCACAGCGCGGTCACGAGATTGTATGGGGTCAGCGCGACGCCGAAGCCCTGACCCAAATAGCCTAGAGTATCCATATCAGTTCTCCAGAACGTCGAGCACGCCCAGCGGCAGTGGCACGTCCATCAACTTGTCGAACAGCAGATAAAGACCGATGGCCATCAGGCTGATGATCACCGCACTGGGCAGCCAGCGGCCGCCATACAGGCGTGCCATCGGGATCCCGATCAGAATGCTGGCGACGATGAAACCAAGAGGTTCGAAGGTCCCGGCGAACACCAGCAACAGCAGCACGCAAATGCCGATTTTGATCAGGGTTTCGCGGTCCAGTTTCGGGTCATCGTCGCTGTGCACGATCGGCGCCGGTCGAAACACCATGTACAGCAAAGCCAGGCCCATCAGGCCGAGCATCAACAGAGGGAAGGCCCGAGGCCCGACCGGTTCGTAGGAAAAAGCCGCTTGATACGGCCACGCCATCAGGGCCAGGCCAATACAGGCCAGCAACAGCACCGAAGCGAAAATGCGTTGTATGAGCATGAGGAACTCCTGGGCCACGACCCCGAGAACCGGGGTCGTGGCCGCTAGACAGAGGCGATCACTGGATCAGGCCGAACTCTTTGGCCAGCACTTTGTAGTCCGCGACCTGCTTCTTCACGTAGGTGTCCAGCTCCGGGCCGGTCATGGCGAACGGGAACAGTTCACGCTGATCGCGCAGCTTGGCGAAGTCCTCGGAGGCCAGCAGTTTGTCGAAGGCGTCTTTCCACCAGGCGTAGTCTTCGTCGCTGACTTTTGGCCCGAGGTAGAAGCCGCGAACCACCGGCCAGACGATGTCGTAGCCTTGCTCTTTAGCGGTCGGAATGTCTTTCATTTCCGGCTCGTCCAGACGCTTCTCGGAGAACACCGCCAGCAGGCGCATGTCGCCGCTCAGGATGTGTGGCATGGAGTCGGAGATGTCGGTGCTGCCGACCTGGATGTGGCCACCGAGCAGGGCGGTGGCGATTTCACCGCCGCCTTCGAGGGCGACATAACGCAGGTCGCGCGGATTGATCCCGGCCGCCTTGGCGATCAGTGCGGTTTGCATCCAGTCCTGGCTGCCGACGGTGCCGCCAGAACCGATCACTACGGAACCCGGATCTTTCTTCAGGGCTTTGACCAGATCGTCCAGGGTCTTGTAAGGCGAATCGCTTTTTACCGCGATGGCGCCATAGCTTGTGCCAACGGCGGCCAGCCAGCGCACCGCGCTTTCATCGAAACGACCGAACTTGCCTTGGGCCAGGTTCAGCAGCGAACCGCTGGACCACGCCACCAGCGTGCCGGCATCGGCAGGGCGTTGAGCGACCACCGCGTTGTACGCTACCGCGCCGACACCGCCGGGCATGTAGGTCACGCGCATCGGTTTGGTCAGCAGTTTTTCATTCACCAGCGCGCTTTGCGCCAGTTTGCAGGTGAGGTCGAAACCGCCGCCTGGCGAGGCCGGGGCGATGCATTCCGGACGTTTCGGTTCGGCCATCAATTGGCTGGCAAACAGCACACAGCTGGCGGCGAGAGCAACTTTACGCAGTGATAAGTTCATTTGAGTCTCCACGGGCATTATTGTTATTGGACGTGATGTTTACCAAAGGGCAACGCTATAGCTCACCAGCAGACGCACTTCATCGGCATCGCGAGCGGAGTAGTTGGAACGGTAGGTGGCATTGCGCAGGCGTACGGCGACATCCTTCAGGGCACCGCTTTGTACGACGTATTTGATCTCGGTGTTGCGTTCCCACTCTTTGCCTTCGTCGCCGTTCTTGAGCTTGATGTTGTCGCCGCTCAGGTAACGGCTCATGAAGCTCAGGCCGGGAATGCCGAGTTTGGCGAAGTCATAGTCGTAACGTGCCTGCCAGGAACGTTCTTCGGCGCCGGCAAAGTCGTTGATCTGCACGAAGTTGACCAGGTACGGATCGCTGCCATCGACGTAAGGGAAAGCGCTGTCACCGGACATGTGCTGATAGCCGGCGCTGAGTTTATGCCCGTTCAAGGCGTAGCTCACCAGACCGTTCAGGGATTTGTTGTCGATTTTGCCGCCCCGGGCCGCGCCCTCGTCGTCACTGATGGCCAATCGCAGATCAGTGCCAAACGTGCCAGGGCCGAACGGTTGCGACGCAACAACACCGACGAAGTGCTGGTTGTAGACTTCATCGAGCTGAGCGAAGTGGTAGCTGCCGGTGATCTTGTCGGTGAACTTGTAGTCCACGCCGCCAAAATCAAAGTGCTTGCCGGCCACGGTGCCGGCGAAGCGGCTGTTCTTGTTGTTGAGGGCGATGTCCTCGAAGTCGGTGCTGTCGCGGTCCTTGGCTTTCTCCAGACGCCCGCCGGTGAAGGTCAGATTCTTGATCTCTTTGGAGGTCAGCAGGCCGCCTTCAAAGGTCTGCGGCAGAATGCGCCCGTCGTTGGGTTTGAGGATCGGCAGTTCCGGAATCAGGCTGCCGATTTTCAGTTCCGTGGCGGAGATTTTCATTTTGCCGGTCAGGCCGAGCTTGGAATACTCGTCAGCCGCGCGACCGTCGTCATGGGTCGGCAACAGGCCGGTGCCGGTGCGATCCGGACTCGAATCGAGTTTTACTCCGAGCATGCCCAGTGCATCGACACCGAACCCCACGGTGCCGTCGGTGTAACCCGATTGCAGATTGAGCATGAACCCCTGGGCCCATTCGTCACGCTTGGATTGCTGGGCGCTGGTACCGTCGCGAAAGTCGCGGTTGAAATACATGTTGCGGGTTTCGAAGGTTGCCGTACTGTCTTCGAAGAAGGCAGCCTGGCTCAACGGCGAAAAGCCGGCGAGGGCGGCGGCACTGGCAAGGGCGGTGTGGCTGAGGCGGGAAAAACGAACAGGCGGGCGAGCCTGAAGCTGCATGGACAGCATGGTGACGTACTCCGTTTATTGTTCTTATTGGCGAAAACGCTTCGAGGCGTTTCTCGTACTGCTATGGGCACTAGCAACGGCAGTCGAAACTGTCCGTGGCTGGACTCTAACCGGCCAACCTTTCGCTAACCTTTCAGCTGACTTTCACGGTTTTCGGGCTTCACAGCGACGGATGCGGCTGTAAACTCCGCGCCAAAGAATGGCGTCGACCATCCCTGAATGAGGTAAAGATCCATGCGTGTTCTGCTCGTTGAAGACCATCTGCAGCTTGCCGAAAGTGTCGCCCAGGCGCTCAAGAGCACCGGGCTGACCGTGGATGTGTTGCACGACGGTGTGGCGGCCGACCTGGCCTTGAGCAGCGAGGAATACGCGGTGGCGATCCTCGATGTCGGCCTGCCGCGCATGGATGGCTTCGAAGTGCTGGCGCGCTTGCGGGCCCGGGGCAAGAACCTGCCGGTGCTGATGCTGACCGCCCGCAGCGACGTCAAGGATCGGGTCCATGGCCTGAACCTTGGGGCCGACGATTACCTGGCCAAACCCTTCGAACTGACAGAGCTCGAAGCCCGGGTCAAAGCCTTGCTGCGCCGCAGTGTGCTCGGCGGTGAACGCCAGCAGCGTTGTGGCGTGCTGGCCTATGACCTGGACACCCGGCGCTTTACCCTTGGCGAAGAATTGCTGACCCTGACCTCCCGCGAGCAGGCGGTGCTCGAGGCCCTGATCGCCCGTCCCGGTCGGGTGATGAGCAAGGAGCAACTGGCCGCCCAGGTGTTCGGTCTGGACGAGGAGGCCAGTCCCGATGCCATCGAAATCTATGTCCACCGCTTGCGCAAGAAACTCGACGGCCAACCGGTGGCCATCGTGACCTTCCGCGGCCTTGGCTATCTGCTGGAAAGCCGCGATGCATAGGCTCAGCAGCCTGCGTTGGCGGTTGCTGTGGAACCTCGCGCTGCTGTTGGTGGTGTTGATGCTCGCCAGTGGTTTGAGCGCGTACTGGAACGGTCGCGAAGCCGCCGACACCGCTTATGACCGGACCCTGCTGGCCTCGGCGCGGACCATCGCCGCCGGCCTGTCCCAGCGCGACGGCAGCCTCAGCGCCAACGTGCCTTACGTGGCCCTCGATACGTTCGCCTACGACAGCGCCGGACGAATTTTTTACCTGGTCAATGACATCAATCAGAAGCTGATCTCGGGCTACGAAAACCTGCCACCACCGCCGCCGGGAACGCCACGTACCGATGATTATCCGGCGCTGGCACGTTTCTATAACGCCACTTATCAAGGGCAGAACGTGCGAGTGGTCAGCCTGCTCAAAGCGGTCAGCGAGCCGAACATGAACGGCATGGCGGAAATTCGCGTGGCGGAAACCGATGAGGCGCGGGTTCGCATGGCCCGCAGCCTGATGGCCGACACGTTGTTGCGTCTGGGTATGCTGGCGATCGGTGCGCTGCTGCTGGTGTGGTTTGCGGTCAGTGCGGCGCTACGCCCGCTGGAGCGCTTGCGCACGGCGGTGGAAGAGCGTCAGCCCGATGACTTGCGGCCCTTGCCGTTGGTGGAAGTGCAGCACGAGTTGGGGCCGCTGGTGCGTGCGCTCAATCACTTTACCGAGCGTTTGCGCGGACAGTTCGAGCGTCAGGCACAGTTCATCGCCGATGCCGCTCATGAATTGCGTACCCCGTTGGCGGCGCTCAAGGCACGGCTCGAACTGGGCTTGCGGTCGAACGAACCCGAAACCTGGCGCAGCACCCTGGAAACCGCCGCCCAGGGCACGGATCGCCTGACCCATCTGGCCAATCAATTACTCTCGCTGGCTCGGGTCGAGAATGGCGCCCGGGCAATCGCCGAGGGCGGTGCGCAGTTACTCGACCTCAGTCAGTTGGCCCGTGAGCTGGGCATGGCCATGGCGCCGTTGGCCCATGCACGTGGCGTGGCGCTGGCGCTGGAAGCCGACGAGCCGGTGTGGCTGCGCGGCGAGCCGACGCTGTTGAATGAATTGTTGAGCAACCTGGTGGACAACGCACTGGCCCACACGCCACCGGGCGGCAATGTGATCTTGCGGGTCATGGCACCGGCGGTGCTGGAGGTTGAGGACGATGGCCCGGGAATTCCCCTTGAAGAGCGGGATCGGGTGTTCGAGCGTTTTTATCGGCGTAACGAGCAGGTGGCCGGATCGGGACTTGGATTGGCCATCGTTGGCGAGATCTGCCGCGCCCACCTGGCACAGATCAGCCTGCACGATGGCGAGCAGGCGGGGTTGAAGGTGCGGGTGAGTTTTATTGCTGGAGAGTGATGGTGTTTTTTATGGCCTCTTCGCGGGCAAGCCTCGCTCCTACAAAATATATACGATGCTTTTGTAGGAGCGAGGCTTGCCCGCGAAGCTCTTAGTAAAACATCGACCGCGATTCTTCCAGATCCCTGCACATCGCCTCGTTCTCCGGATCGATCCCCAGCTTCTTGAAGGCCGGCACGCTGAAGGGATCGATACGGGCCAGTGGATGATCGGTGTCCTTGTGGCAATACAGGCTGGCCACTTGCACCAGATCGACATAGTCGACCCGCTCCGATTGCCGTTTGAAATCCAGATACAGCCCCGGCAATTGCACCAGCATTTCAGGAAACTCCCAGACCCTGAGCAATTTATCGCCGAGCAGCGGGTGAATCCGGTCGATCACATGGTTGAGGCTGACCGGGTCAGACAGCAATTCATAGTGATCTTCGGCGTAGGTCAGGATCGGCAGTACACCAATCTGATGCACGAGCCCGCCGAGCGCGGCCTGATCAGGCTTGAGCTGTGTGTAACTGCGGCACAGCGCATAGCTGACGCCGGCGATCTCCAGGCTCTTGCGCCAGACTTCGCGCATTTTCTGTTCCACCACTTCGGAACGGGCATTGAAGATCTGTTCCATCACCAGGCCGATGGCCAGGTTGCTGCTGTAATTGACGCCCAGCCGGGTGATGGCCGTGTGCAGATCAGTCACTTCCTGGGTTGCGCGCAGCAACGGGCTATTGACCACTTTGATCAGGCGCGCCGACAGCGCGGTATCGCGGCCAATCACTTTGCTCAATGTGCTGACACTGATTTCCGGGTCTTCGGCGGCCTTGCGAATCTGCAGGGCCACTTCCGGTAACGTTGGCAGAACCAGGTCATCGTTATCGATGGCCTCAACCAAATCCTGTTGGACCTTATCCGCCAGCTCGCTCATTTCTTTTCTCTAGGGTATTGCGACAAGTGCTGCTATTAACGCTGGATTTCGCGATCGCGATCCAGTTGGTAAGGCAAGTCGAGCAGATGCAGGCCCGGACCTTCGAGTGCGCCAAGGTGCAGGTTGCCATCTTCTGCCGCTTCGGCTTGCAGCACGGCAAGGAGTTCAATGTTTTGCCCGGCGCGGGCGGCCAGCACCACTTCACCGATCGAACTGCCGTGGGTCGGGGAGAACAGTTGGGTACCGGGCTCCGGTAATTCGCTGGCTTCCAGCTGCAGGCGATACAGACGGCGCTTGAGCTTGCCCAGGTATTGCATGCGCGCGACGATCTCCTGGCCGGTGTAGCAACCTTTCTTGAAACTCACGCCACCGACGGCTTGCAGATTGAGCATCTGCGGGATAAACAGCTCGCGGGTGCTCGGCATGACCTGGCCGATCCCGGCGCGGATCTGGCCCAGCAGCCATTGGTTCAATTCACCTTCGGCCAACAGAGCGGACAGCTTGCCCTTGATGGCGTCGGCCTGATCGGCGCGAACCCAGAGTTCAGCGCGATCCGGCGAGACGCGAAGGGCGATCAGGCCGTCATTGCGCACGACGCTGTCGGTTTCTGCCGGCAGTTCCAGGCCCAGGCTGGCCAGTGCTGCATCGCCATGCTCAAGGCCAAAGCGAATCCAATGGGCACTTTCATCAGTCAGTTTCGATTTGGAGAACACCGCGTACTTTTTCAGGTCCGCCAGTTGCGGCTCCAGCAGTTCGCTGGCCATCGCCATGAGCACACCGTCGCCTTCGAGCAGAATGCGGAAACTCGACTGCATCCGGCCTTTCTGCGTGCAGCGCGCGCCAAGGCTGGCCTGGGTGTCACTCAGGTAATTAAGGTTGCAAGTCAATTGGCCTTGCAGGAATTTGCCGGCATCCGCGCCGCGTACCGCGAGAACGCCTTCGTGAGACAGGGTGCAGAAAAAAGCAGAATCGGCCATGGGTCATCGCAGGGTAAAGAGTCCGAGGGACATCATAAGGGGGCGCCCATGAAATGGGTAGTTCACAAAGGATCGATAGGGGCGACCAACGCCGACTGTTCGAGCGGGCCCGGGGCTGTATACTTGCCGCCTATTTGAGGAGCGCTCCATGGTCGAAGATGTTGAACTGAATCGCCTCTACTGGCACAGCCGCCGTGGCATGCTTGAGCTTGACGTGTTGCTGGTGCCGTTTGTGAAGGAAGTTTACCCGCACCTCAACGAGGTCGATCGCGCGTGCTACGTCAGGCTGCTCGAATGCGAAGATCAGGACATGTTCGGCTGGTTCATGGAACGTGCCGAATCGGAAGATCCGGAGCTTCAGCGCATGGTTCGCATGATCCTGGATCGTGTCCAGCCCAAATAACGCGTTCGAATGCCGCTGGCATGCCTCACGGCAGTTGCTGGCGGCGTATCTTCTGGCCCAGCTTTTCGCGCTGGGTTCGTTGTTTCTTCTTTCCATGCCGGTCTGGGCCAGTTTGCTCGGCGCTTTTTGCTGCCTGGCTCATGGCGTTTGGGCATTGCCGCGACAGATTTTGCTGACACACCCTCAGGCGTTTCGCGGCTTGCGTCGCGATGCCGATGGTTGGCAGTTGTGGAATCAGGCGGTAGGTTGGCAGCCCGTACAGCTACGGCCGGACAGTCTGGCGTTGCCATTGATTGTGGTGCTGCGTTTTCGTCTGCGCGATGAGCGACGGATCAGGGCGATCTGTGTGCCGCGCGATTCGCAGGCGGCGGATGTGCACCGACGCCTGCGGGTTCGGCTCAAGTTCAGTCGGCGTAGGTGGGCGGCACCAGAATAGTGTCCAGGGCGACCGGCAACATGTTCGGATAGTCGAGGGTGTAATGCAGGCCGCGACTTTCCTTGCGCTCCATGGCTGACCGGATCATCAGGTCTGCTACCTGAGCAAGGTTGCGCAGCTCGATCAAATCCCGGCTGACCTTATAGTTGCTGTAGAACTCGTCGATTTCGTCCAGCAACAGTTGCACTCGGTGCTGGGCCCGTTGCAGGCGCTTGTTGGTGCGCACGATGCCGACGTAGTCCCACATGAATCGCCGCAGTTCATCCCAGTTGTGCGCAATGATCACGTCTTCGTCCGAATCGGTGACCTGGCTCGCATCCCAAACGGGCAGGGCGGTTGGAATCGATACTTCTGGCAACTGCTCAAGAATATCCGCCGCCGCCGAACGAGCGTAAACGAAACACTCCAGCAGCGAGTTGCTGGCCATGCGGTTGGCGCCATGCAGGCCGGTGAAGCTGGTTTCGCCAATCGCATACAGGCCCGGCACATCGGTGCGGCCCCGCTGATCGACCATCACGCCGCCGCAGGTGTAGTGCGCCGCCGGTACCACCGGGATCGGTTGCTTGGTGATGTCGATGGAAAATTCCAGGCAGCGTTCATAAACCGTCGGGAAATGCGTCTTGATGAAATCTTCGGGTTTGTGGCTGATATCCAGATAGACGCAGTCGATACCCAGGCGCTTCATCTCATGGTCGATGGCGCGGGCGACGATGTCCCGTGGTGCCAGCTCGGCCCGTGGGTCGAAACGCTGCATGAAGCGTTCACCATTGGGCAGCTTCAGATGGCCGCCTTCGCCGCGCAGGGCTTCGGTGATCAGGAAGCTCTTGGCTTGTGGATGATAAAGGCAGGTGGGGTGGAACTGGTTGAATTCCAGGTTCGCCACCCGACAGCCCGAACGCCAGGCCATAGCGATGCCATCACCGCAAGCACCGTCGGGGTTGCTGGTATAGAGGTAGACTTTTGCCGCGCCGCCCGAGGCAAGGATCACGAAGCGTGCGCCGTAGGTGTCGACTTCACCGGTGCCGCGGTTAAGCACATAGGCGCCGAGGCAACGGTCGCCTTCAAGGCCCAGGCGCTTTTCGGTGATCAGGTCGACCGCGACCCGCTGCTCCAGCAGTTCGATGTTGGGACGCTGCTTGGCCTGATCGAGCAGGGTTCTGAAGATCGCTGCGCCCGTTGCGTCAGCTGCGTGGATGATGCGCCGATGGCTGTGACCGCCTTCGCGGGTCAGGTGAAACTCGAAACCACCATCTTCGGTGCCGGACTGTTCATCGCGGGTAAAGGGCACGCCTTGGTCGATAAGCCATTGAATCGCCTCTCTGCTGTGCTCGACCGTAAAGCGCACGGCATCTTCATGGCACAGGCCACCACCGGCGTTGAGGGTGTCATCGACATGGGACTCGACAGTGTCGGTGTCATCCAGAACGGCAGCGACACCACCCTGAGCCCAGAAGGTTGAGCCATTGGCGAGGTCGCCTTTGCTCAATACGGCGATGCGCAAATGACCGGGCAAGGTCAGCGCAAGGCTCAAGCCGGCAGCACCGCTGCCAATTACCAGAACATCGTGTTGAAACTGTTGGCTCATTTCAGGATTCCGCTCAAAGCGACCCGGGACGGGGTTGGCGCAAGACAGCTGGATCGGCGAGTCAAGACAGCCACACAGCCCACTAGTATATAGAGGGGGGGAGCGGCACAATAGCCGGGCCAGCATGGCATTGTGAAACTACTGTGACGGAAAAGGCTGGACACTTCGTCGGAAGTTTTTTTGATGGCTTCGGCGACAAGAGGACTGTATCGCGGATTTAACAGTCTTTTTCTCTTCACGGTTGCACAATGTCGGTTTCGGGCAGCTATAAATATGGAACTTTTGCCAAAGGCCCAAGATCAATAGACGGTTGCCTGAAACAAGGGACAGCGTCGGCTTCGGTGCAGGACTTGCGATTGGGTCCTTGCTGATGAATCCGATGACAAGATTATTCGCGCAGCCGGGTTATCCCGCGCTGCGCTTTTCGTGCGTGCCAAATCAGAGCCCGCAGGAAACTTGCTTGGAGGGGGAGAACTTTTGCGAAAAGCCCGAGTCTATGTTTGCAAGTCTGGTCGTTCAGTAATGCAAGCCTCCTTCGAGCTTATCGAGGAGTGTTCATGCTAACCCAGGAAGAGGATCAGCAGCTGGTCGAGCGCGTTCAACGCGGCGACAAGCGAGCTTTCGATCTGCTAGTGCTGAAATACCAGCACAAAATTCTCGGGTTGATCGTGCGGTTCGTGCACGACACCCATGAAGCCCAGGATGTCGCACAGGAAGCCTTTATCAAGGCATACCGTGCACTTGGTAATTTTCGCGGAGACAGCGCGTTTTATACGTGGCTTTACCGCATCGCCATCAACACGGCGAAAAACTATCTGGTTTCACGCGGCCGCCGGCCGCCGGATAGCGATGTCAGTTCCGAGGATGCAGAGTTCTACGACGGCGACCATGGCCTCAAGGATCTCGAGTCGCCAGAACGTGCATTGCTGCGGGATGAGATCGAAGGCACCGTCCATCGAACCATTCAGCAACTGCCAGAAGATTTGCGTACGGCTTTAACTTTACGTGAATTCGATGGTCTGAGTTACGAGGACATTGCCAGCGTCATGCAGTGTCCGGTGGGTACCGTGCGCTCCCGGATTTTCCGCGCCCGGGAGGCCATCGATAAAGCCCTGCAGCCGTTGTTGCAGGAAAACTGAGACAGCGGCGACAGCCAAGAGAGGAACGCCATGAGTCGTGAAGCCCTGCAGGAATCGCTGTCCGCAGTGATGGATAACGAAGCGGACGAATTGGAATTGCGTCGGGTGTTGAATGCCTTCGACGATGTTGAAACCCGCGATACCTGGGCTCGTTACCAGATCGCTCGGGCAGTTATGCACAAGGATTTGTTGCTTCCTCGTCTGGACATCGCTGCGGCAGTCTCTGCTGCGCTGGCTGACGAAGCCGTACCGGCAAAAGCTTCTCGCGGTCCATGGCGCAGCCTGGGTCGTCTGGCAGTTGCTGCTTCGGTGACGGTTGCCGTGCTGGCAGGTGTTCGTCTGTATAACCAGGACGAGATCGCCGGTGTCGAGTTGGCCCAGCAATCCAGTCAACCGGGTCTGACCGCTCCTCAGGTCAAGGGCCCCGCTGTATTGGCAGGCTACAATGAGAGCTCGGAAGCCACTGGCCCTATGGCCAACGGCGTATTGCAAGGTCAGCCAGGCTGGCACGATCAGCGTCTGCCAGGTTACTTGCGCCAACATGCTCAACAGGCTGCATTGAAAGGTACTGAGAGCGCTCTGCCTTACGCTCGTGCAGCAAGTCTGGAAAACCGTTAAGGAGGATCATGCGCGCCATACCTCTACTTACGCTTCTGCTCAGCGGCTGGTTTGTTGTTCCAGCCCACGCCGATGAAGCCCAGGACTGGCTGAAGCGTCTGGGGCAGGCGGAGCAAACGCAGAGCTTCCACGGTACTTTCGTCTACGAGCGTAACGGTAGTTTCTCTACCCATAACATCTGGCATCGCGTCCAGGATGGCAAGGTCCGCGAGCGTTTACTCCAGCTCGACGGCTCGGCACAGGAAGTCGTGCGCATTGATGGGCATACTCAATGCGTGAGCGGCACCCTGATAGCAGGGCTGGGGGACACACCCAACTCCACCGCTCGGGCACTCGATCCACAAAAGCTAAAGAATTGGTATGACCTTGCCGTCATTGGCAAGTCGCGTGTGGCCGGGCGTGCGGCGGTGATCGTGTCGTTAAAGCCTCGCGATCAGCATCGTTACGGTTTTGAGCTGCATCTGGACAAGGAAACCGGATTGCCGTTGAAGTCATTGCTGCTCAATGACAAAGGGCAACTGCTCGAACGGTTCCAGTTCACCCGACTGGACACTGCCCAGATGCCTTCCGACAGCGATTTGCAGGCAGGTTCTGATTGCAAACCTATTACCCTCGACAGTGACAAGGCTTCCGCCGTCAAAACTGCGCAGGTCTGGCATTCGGACTGGTTACCGCCAGGTTTCGAGTTGACCAGCAGTACCTCTCACAAGGACCCGGAGACCAAAGCCCAGGTCAACAGTCTGATGTTCGACGACGGTCTGGCCCGATTCTCGGTATTCCTTGAGCCGTTGAATGGCGCAACAGTCACTGATACGCGCACCCAGCTGGGGCCAACCGTTGCTGTCTCCCGGCGATTGACTACACCGCAAGGCGAGATGATGGTGACCGTTGTCGGTGAAATACCGATTGGCACCGCCGAACGGATTGCGCTGTCCATGCGCAACGATGCCGCGGCTACCAGCAAGCAGTGAGTTGAGTCAGCCGTGCTCGCCTATCTGGGGCTGGTTGGAGCGGGGATCGGTAATGGCTGTCGCGCCATTAATGTCTCGAAATGTTTTGCCGAGCATTTTCATTTGCAAATATCCCGAATTTTTTTTATAGGTCAGAACCCCTCGGCTCTGGCCTTGTTTGTTGTTCCCGGAACAAAAATACCGGCGTATCGTTTCCGGTGTTCCTTGCTCCATATCGCTTAACCATGCTCGTCGTAACGGGAGCCGTATGTCGATACCACGCTTGAAGTCTTATCTCTCCATTTTTGCCACCGTGCTGGTGCTCGGTCAGGCGGTCGCTGCGCAAGCGGTCGAGTTGCCTGACTTCACGCAGTTGGTCGAGCAAGCCTCGCCCGCGGTGGTTAACATCAGTACTACCCAGAAGCTGCCGGACCGTAAGGTGTCCAGCGAGCAAATGCCTGACCTTGAAGGCTTGCCGCCGATGCTGCGCGAGTTCTTTGAACGGGGCATGCCGCAGCAGCCGCGTTCCCCCCGTGGCGATCGTCAGCGTGAAGCGCAATCCCTGGGCTCGGGCTTTATTATTTCGTCCGACGGTTACATCCTGACCAACAACCATGTGATTGCCGATGCCGACGAGATTCTCGTGCGCCTCGCCGATCGCAGTGAGTTGAAGGCCAAGCTGATCGGTACCGATCCGCGCTCCGACGTTGCTTTGCTGAAAATCGAAGGCAAGGACCTGCCGGTTCTGAAGCTTGGCAAGTCCCAGGACCTGAAAGCCGGTCAGTGGGTCGTGGCCATCGGTTCGCCGTTCGGTTTTGATCACACGGTGACCCAAGGTATCGTCAGCGCCATCGGCCGTAGCCTGCCGAACGAAAACTATGTGCCGTTCATCCAGACCGACGTGCCGATCAACCCGGGTAACTCCGGTGGTCCGCTGTTCAACCTGGCCGGTGAAGTGGTCGGCATCAACTCGCAGATCTACACCCGTTCCGGCGGCTTCATGGGCGTGTCGTTCGCGATCCCTATCGATGTGGCGATGGACGTTTCCAATCAGCTGAAAAGCGGCGGTAAAGTCAGTCGTGGCTGGTTGGGCGTAGTCATCCAGGAAGTGAACAAGGATCTGGCCGAGTCGTTCGGTCTCGAGAAGCCGGCCGGTGCGCTGGTGGCTCAGATCCAGGATGACGGTCCGGCTGCCAAGGGTGGTCTGCAAGTGGGCGACGTGATCCTCAGCATGAATGGTCAACCGATCGTCATGTCTGCCGATCTTCCGCATCTGGTGGGCGCGCTGAAGGCTGGCTCGAAAGCTGATCTTGAAGTGATCCGCGAAGGCAAGCGCAAGAACGTCGAGTTGACCGTCGGCGCTATCCCTGAGGAAGGCAAAGAGCTGGACGCCCTGCCTAAATCCAGCGTCGAGCGCAGCAGCAATCGCCTGGGTGTTTCCGTGGTCGAGTTGACCGAAGAGCAGAAGAAAACCCTCGACCTCAAGGGTGGAGTGGTGATCAAGGAAGTTCAGGACGGTCCTGCTGCCCTGATCGGCTTGCAGCCGGGCGACGTGATCACTCACCTGAACAACCAGGCGATTGGCTCCTCCAAGGAGTTCACGGACATTGCCAAGGCGCTGCCGAAGAACCGCTCGGTGTCGATGCGAGTTCTGCGTCAAGGACGCGCCAGCTTCATCACCTTCAAACTGGCTGAATAAACCGGTTGTCGGCTGAATAAAAAACCGCCTCGAGAGAGGCGGTTTTTTTGTACCTGGATTTTTTGTTTCTGAAGCGGTCAGCCCATCATGTCCTTGACCATGCGTTCCTGCTCCATCAACTCACGTTGGCGTGCGTCGATCCGCGATGACAGCGGGAAGTTGCTACCAGCCTTGCGCTTGGCGAAGTCCAGTTGCTGGATTGCCTGGCGATAGTCGCCGACCAGCGCAAAGTACTCCGCACGAGCCTGATGCAGGCCGATGATGTTGCCCGACAAGCCACGAGTCTCGGCCACCATGTACCAGACGTCCGGATCATCGGGTCGGCTCTTGAGCAGGGTTTCCAGTGCTTTTTCCGCATCGGCCGCTCGATTCTGCTTGAGCAACAGGTCGACGCGCACCTGATTCAGCGGGTAGTTGCCGGGGTATTGAGTGAGCATCCGGTCGACCCGAGATTGAGCATCGGGCAGACGATTATTGGTGATGTCCAGATCGACCTGTGCCAGGTTGTAGATGATCTCGTTCGGCGATTTGGCCAGCAGCAGCTTGAGGTTCTCCCGAGCCTCATTCAGCTGGCCGCCCTTGATCTGGGCGATCGCCAGGCCATAGCGCGCCACGTCATTTTTCGGGTTTTCATCGAGTTGGGCCCGGAAGCGCTTGGCGCCCAGGCCTGGGGTTTCTTCATAGATCAGTTGCACACGTGCGCGAATCAGCTGATAACGCATGCTGTCTTCGATACCGCCCGGTTTGGCCTGTTCGGCGCGGTTGCGGGTGTCGGCGATCCGCGATTCGGTTACCGGGTGCGTCAGCAGGAATTCTGGTGGCTTGGCGTCGAAGCGGTATTGGCGCATCAGCCGTTCGAACATGGTCGGCATCGAGCGCGGGTCGTAGCCGGCCTTTTCCAGATTCATGATGCCGATACGGTCGGCTTCCTGTTCGTTCTGGCGCGAGAAGCGTCGTTGTTCCTGAATCGCCGCTGCCTGTGTACCGGCAATGGCCGCGATCCCTGCATCGCCTGCACCGGCCGCAGCAATCACGATGCCAGCCAGCAGCGCAGCCATCATGGGCACTTGCATGCGTTGCGACGCTTCGACACCGCGGGCGAAATGACGCTGCGACAAGTGAGCCAGTTCGTGGGCCATTACCGAAGCATATTCGCCCTCGGTCTGGGCATTGAGGAACAAGCCACCGTTGACGCCGACGATTCCGCCCGGCGCGGCAAAAGCGTTGAGCTGCGGGCTGTTGATCAGGATGAACTCCAGACGCCGGTCATTGACCTGGCTGGTTTCTACCAAACGGTAGACGCTGGATTCGACGTAATCCTTGAGCTGCGGATCGTTGAGCTGCGACACCTGACTGCGCAACAGCGCCAGCCAGGCACGGCCCAATTGGTGTTCCTGTTGCGGCGAGACGATGGCAGAACTGGCGTCACCAAGTGACGGCAAGTCGTCGGCGAAGCCCGGTGAGGCGAGCAGGCAAGCGAGCGTCAGCAGGGTAGGGCGCAAAAAAGTCATGCACAAAGCCTTAGTCGACAAAGACCTTACTGTAGCCGGACACTACGCTTGGGACCAGATATTCTAAGCGGCTTAACCCCCGCCCCGGAGTGATTCAATGACTGACGCAGTAACCCACGACGCCGAACTGGACGCCAGCGGTCTGAATTGTCCGCTGCCGTTGCTCAAAGCCAAACTGGAGCTCAACCGACTGGCCAGCGGTGCGGTACTCAAGGTGATCGCCACCGATGCAGGTTCCCAGCGCGACTTTCGCACCTTTGCCCGATTGGCCGGTCATACGCTGCTTCGTGAAGAAGATGAGGCGGGCGTTTACCGCTATTGGTTGAAAAAAGCCTGAAACCTGCTGCGTTCGTTTCTAAGGATTATTGATGTTCAAGGTGTTACGCGACTGGATTCAGCGCTACTTCTCGGATGAAGAAGCCGTGGTGCTGGCGGTGCTGCTGTTTCTGGCATTTACCGCGGTGCTCACCCTGGGTGGAATGCTCGCGCCCGTACTGGCCGGTATGGTGCTGGCGTATCTGATGCAGGGGCTGGTAGTGACCCTCGAGCGCCTGCGCGTGCCGGGTGGCGTGGCGGTGGGGCTGGTTTTCGCGTTGTTCATGGGGGTGTTGCTGGTCTTTATCATCGTCGTGGTACCGCTGCTCTGGCACCAACTGATCACGCTGTTCAACGAATTGCCCGGCATGCTCGCCAAGTGGCAGTCGCTGCTGTTGCTGCTGCCCGAGCGCTATCCGCATCTGGTATCGGATGAGCAAGTGCTGCAGGCGATCGAGGTGGCACGGGGCGAGATCGGCAAGTTCGGCCAGTGGGCGCTGACATTCTCACTGTCGAGCCTGCCGCTGCTGGTGAACATCATGATCTACCTGGTGCTGGTGCCGATCCTGGTGTTCTTCTTTCTCAAGGACCGGGAGATGATCGGCCAGTGGGTCCGAGGTTATCTGCCGCGCGAGCGGGCGCTGATTACCCGGGTCGCCCAGGAAATGAACCGGCAGATCGCCAATTACATTCGCGGCAAGGTCATCGAAATCTTCATTTGCGGTGGGGTGACTTACATCGCGTTCGTGGCGCTGGGGCTCAACTATTCGGCGCTGCTGGCGTTGCTGGTGGGTGTGTCGGTGGTGGTGCCTTACGTCGGGGCGGTGGTGGTGACCGTGCCAGTGCTGCTGATTGCACTGTTCCAGTGGGGCTGGAGCGATCAGTTCATCTATTTGATGGCGGTCTACGGGATCATCCAGACACTGGACGGCAACGTGCTGGTGCCGCTGCTGTTCTCGGAAGCGGTCAACCTGCACCCGGTGGCGATCATTTGCGCGGTGCTGTTGTTTGGTGGGTTGTGGGGCTTTTGGGGGGTGTTCTTTGCGATTCCCCTGGCAACGCTGTTCAAGGCTGTGCTGGATGCCTGGCCGCGCAAGGAACCGATGGTGGCGCCGCTGCTTTAATTGTCGGTGCGGGTTATGCGGTGGGGCAGAGGGCCTCTTCGCGAGCAAGCCCGCTCCCACATTAGACCGTGCTTGCCCGGGTAACTCGGTCAACTGTGGGAGCGGGCTTGCTCGCGAAGGCGTCCGGACAGACGCCCAAATGATCAGGCCTTGTTCAGCGCCTGAGCCGCAGCCAAAACCGCATCCACATGCCCCGGCACCTTCACGCCGCGCCATTCCTGACGCAGTACTCCGTTCTTGTCGATCAGGAACGTGCTGCGATCAACGCCCATGTATTCCTTGCCGTAGAGCTTTTTCAGCTTGATCACGTCGAATTGCTGGCACAGCGCTTCTTCCTTGTCGCTGATCAGCTCGAAGGTGAACGCCTGCTTGGCCTTGAAGTTTTCATGGGATTTCAGGCTGTCGCGAGACACGCCGAAAACTTCGGTATTGGCGGCTTTAAAAGCTTCAAGCTGATCACGAAAACCCTGACCCTGGGTGGTGCAGCCCGGCGTGCTGTCCTTCGGATAGAAGTAAATCACCACTTGCTTGCCTTTGAGGCCCGCGAGGCTGACGGATTGCCCGCTGGTGGCGGGTGCTTCGAAGTCGGCAACCGGTTGGTCGATGGATACGGCCATGAAAGCTTCCTTACATTGGGTTTTGTGGGCGCCACGGTTCAATCAGTGCGTCCAGGTTCATGGCGTCGGCAAAATCCAGGAACTGGTCACGCAACCAGCTGATCTGGGTGCCGGCCGGCAAGGTCACGGTGAACGTGGCGTTAAGCATGGTGCCGCCGGTCTGCGGAGCCTGATAGGTGTCGCAGGTCAGGTTCTCCAGTTCGACGTTGTGATCCATGAAGAACTGGCACAGCTCGTTGATGATGTCCGGACGGTAGGCCGAGCTGACGTAGGCAACGTATGGCAGGGCCTGGGGACGGTTCTCCAGGGCCGCGCTGCGGACCACGTTAACGGTGAAGGCGTGCCGTTTGGCCAGCACTGGCAGGCTGCCCTCGAGGCGCGCCAGGGCGTCCCAACTGCCGGAGATCTCGAGGATCAGCGCACTGCATTCGCCATGGCGGGTCAGACGAGAGGTGACCACGGCGCAGCGGTTTTCATGGCTGGCACGGCACAGGACGTTAGTCAGCTCCATGGGGTTGGCGCCGAGGGCACTGATGACAAGGAATTGTTCGCGAACTGTGGGGGTGGACATGCAGCATTCCTAAAGCGATGAGCGGTCGATACTTTTAAGGGCTTTTTTTACCGGGACGAGCCTGCGGATGCGAATTCAGAAAACCCGGCCGAAGGTTGCGACGTGCTCCAGAGTGGCGAGAGCGAGGGGTGGCAACGCTGGATCGGGGCTTGTGATGCCGAAAATGGAGGCTGGAACACGGCGTACGAGCTTATCAGTACCGATCAAAGTCTGAAGGGTAGCGAAAAGCAGCGCCAAGGGGAATGGCAGCAGCGCAGTACTTCGCTTGTACAAGCATCTTGGCGCCAGTACCATTACCGCTCTCTTTTTCCGGCAGGAGCGGTTGCATGATTGCGGGCAGTATGGTGGCACTGGTCACACCCATGGATGCACAGGGTCGTCTCGACTGGGACAGCCTGAGCAAACTGGTGGACTTCCACCTGCAAGAGGGCACCAACGCCATCGTGGCGGTCGGCACTACAGGTGAGTCGGCCACGCTTGACGTGAACGAACACATCGAAGTGATTCGTCGCGTGGTTGCCCAGGTTGCAGGGCGTATTCCGGTGATCGCCGGTACGGGCGCCAATTCGACGCGCGAAGCGATCGAACTGACGACCAACGCGAAGAACGCCGGCGCCGACGCGTGCCTGCTGGTAACCCCTTATTACAACAAGCCGACGCAAGAAGGCCTGTACTTGCACTTCAAAGCAATCGCCGAAGCCGTCGACATCCCGCAGATCCTTTACAACGTGCCGGGCCGTACCGCATGCGACATGCAGGCCGAGACGGTGATCCGCCTGTCGACCGTGAAGAACATCATCGGCATCAAGGAAGCCACGGGCGACCTGCAGCGCGCCAAGGACATCCTGGCCGGCGTGAGCAGCGACTTCCTGGTGTATTCCGGTGACGACGCGACCGCGGTCGAGCTGATGCTGCTCGGCGGCAAGGGTAATATTTCGGTGACCGCCAACGTCGCACCGCGTGCCATGAGCGAGTTGTGTGCCGCGGCCATGGCCGGTGATGCCGTCAAGGCCCGGGCGATCCACGAAAAGCTGATGCCGCTCAATAAAACCCTGTTTATCGAATCCAACCCTATCCCCGTGAAATGGGCTCTGCATGAAATGGGCTTGATGCCGGACGGTATCCGTCTGCCGCTCACCTGGCTCAGCGCTGCCTGTCACGAACCGCTGCGGCAGGCCATGCGCCAGTCCGGCGTCCTGGTTTAATTGAGGAAGTACTACGCATGAAGCGATTGGCCGGACTTTCCGCACTTGCCTTGATCATCTCCAGCACCAGTGGCTGCGGATGGGTCTGGGGCCCGGAAGGTTATTTCCGTGACCGCGGTAGCGACTACCTGGAAGCGCAACAGACTGCACCGATGCAACTGCCACCGGACGTCAGCACCGCCAAGCGTCTGGATCCGCTGTTGCCGATCCCTCGCAACGTGGCTGACGATACCGCCAAGGGCGAATACATCGTGCCTCGTCCGCAGCCGCTGTCGGCCGCGGCTGATGCCAGCGACTACACCCTGCAGAAGAGCGGCGATTCGCGTTGGGTCATGGCCCAGCACCCACCGGCCGAAGTCTGGCCCGTGGCCGTGCAGTTCTTCCAGGACAACGGATTCCGTCTGGACGAGCAACGCCCGCAAACTGGCGAATTCACCACCACCTGGCAGCATTCCGACGAACTGTCCGCAGCAATGGCCAAGCGCCTGAGCGCAGCCGGTGTCGGCGCCGACAGTGAAAGCCGTGTGCGGGTGCGTATCGAACCAGGCGTGCAACGCAACACCAGTGAAGTTTACGTGGTCAGCGCCGAGCGTCCTGCCGGCAGCACCGCCAACGTGGATTTCACCAATCGTTCGGTGAACACCGGCCTGGATGCAGCACTGGTCGACGACATGCTCGCGAGCATGAGCCGTACCTCGGAGAAGGGCGGCTCGGTCTCCATGCTGGCCTCCCGTGATTTCGATACGCCAAGCCGTGTCAGCCTGACCGAGGACGGCAGCGGCAACCCGGTGCTCAACGTCGGTTCCGACCTGGATCGTGCCTGGTCGAGTGTCGGTCGTGCGCTGGAACAGGGCGAATGGCGTGTTGAAGACATCAACCGCAGCCTGGGCCTGTACTACATCAACCTCGCCGAAAAAGCCGAGAAAAAGGACGAGAAACCAGGTTTCTTCAGCGGTCTGTTCGGCAGTAAGCCGGACAAGGAAGAAGTTGAAGCCCGCGCCGAGCGTTATCAGGTTCGCCTGAGCAAGGTTGGCGAGAACGTCCAAGTCACCGTCGAGAAAAACATCAACACCGTGGCGCCAGCAGACGTGGCGCGTAAAGTGTTGAGCGTGATTCAGGACAACCTGGGCTGATCACATGCGTTTTGCCGTTCTCGGCAGCGGTAGCCAAGGGAACGGCACGCTGATAGCCAGCGACGACACGTATGTACTGGTGGATTGTGGTTTCTCCCTGCGAGAAACCGAAAAACGCCTGCTGCGACTGGGTGTGAACCCTTCGCAGCTGAGCGCGATACTCGTGACCCACGAACATGCCGACCACGTGCATGGCGTGGGTTTGCTGTCTCGGCGTTACAATCTGCCTGTCTACCTCAGTCGCGGGACCCTGCGCGGGATGCGCAAACCGATTGAACCCGCAGGCTTTCTGGCTGGCGGCGAGCAATTGCAAATCGGTAACCTGAGCATCGGCGTCATTGCCGTGGCCCATGATGCACAGGAGCCGACGCAGTATGTCTTCAGCGACGGTCAGCGGCGTTTCGGCCTGTTGACCGACCTGGGCTCATATTGCAACAAGGTGCTGGACGGCTACCGGGACCTCGATGCATTGATGATCGAGTCCAATCATTGCCGTGACATGCTGGCTCGCGGTCACTACCCGTACTTTCTCAAGCAGCGGGTGGGCGGTGAATTGGGACATTTGAACAACCATCAGGCGGCATTCCTGGTGGCCGAGTTGGGCTGGCAAGGCCTGCAACACCTGGTCCTGGCCCATCTGAGCAGCAAGAACAACCTGCCGCAGCTGGCCCGGCAATGTTTTGTCGACACCCTCGGGTGCGACCCGGACTGGCTGCAACTGGCCTATCAAGA
>NZ_JBIVCD010000012.1:0-15403 GCF_044746425.1 Pseudomonas sp. NPDC086112
TTCCAGGGCATGGTCAGGCACCTCCTGACCGTATTTCATACCTGTAAACGATGTCTCCGGTTTAAAACGTAAAGGATGTCTCCGGTTTCTACCCGAGCAAGCCCGCTCCCACAGGTTTTGTGTATGGCTGCGATATCGTGGTGCTATTCCCAATGATGGCAATTCAGTTTCAGTTAAGTTCGAATCACTAAGGTGACCCTCGTAGCAACACATAAAAAAATACGGAGACACCCATGAAAATCCTGACTGCCCTGTTCACCGCCTCCATCATCGCCATGACTGCCAGCATCGCTCACGCGCGCGACCTCGGCCCCGACGAAGCCCTGAGACTGCGCGACGCTGGTACCATTGTGTCCTTCGAGAAGCTCAACGCCACGGCATTGGCCAAACACCCCGGCGCCAAAATCAGCGAAACCGAGCTTGAAGAAGAGTACGGCAAGTACATCTACCAGGTGGAACTGCGCGACCCGCAGGGTCTTGAGTGGGACCTGGAATTGGACGCTGTCAGCGGGCAGGTTCTCAAGGATCATCAGGATACGTAATGAAGGTGTTTTGTTTAAATCGGCGCACCAGCAGTCGGATGGCGCTGGCGCTCCTGGCATTTTGCTCGGTGGTCATGGCCCGCGACCTGGATCAGGACGAGGCCCTGCGCCTGCGCCAACAAGGTGTGATCCTGCCGCTGGAGCAGCTCTTGCAGCAAGCGCTGGACCTCTATCCCGGGGCCAAGCTGCTGGAAGCGGAGCTTGAGGAAAAGCACGACGTCTACATTTACGAGGTCGAGCTGCTCACCGCCGAAGGTATGGTGCGCGAGCTGGACCTCGACGCCACCACCGGCCATTTACTGAAAGACAAGGAAGACTGACCGATGCGTTTGCTCCTGGTGGAAGACCACGTGCCGCTGGCCGACGAATTGATGGCCGGCCTCAACCGGCAGGGTTACGCGGTGGATTGGCTGGCCGACGGCCGCGATGCGGTGTACCAGGGCAGCAGCGAGCCTTATGACCTGATCATCCTTGACTTGGGACTGCCGGGTTTGCCGGGGCTCGACGTGCTGGCGCAATGGCGGGCCGGCGGCTTGGCCACGCCAGTGCTGATCCTCACCGCGCGCGGTTCCTGGGCTGAGCGGATCGAAGGTCTCAAGACCGGCGCCGATGATTACCTGACCAAACCGTTTCACCCCGAAGAGCTGCACCTGCGAGTCCAGGCATTGTTACGCCGCTCCCACGGTCACGCCAATCAGCCGACGCTCAAGGCCGCCGGTTTGCATCTGGATGAAGGTCGCCAGTGCGTGACCCGCGACGGTGCGGACATCCAGCTCACCGCCGCCGAGTTTCGCCTGCTGCGTTATTTCATGCTGCACCCTGAACAGATCCTTTCCAAAAGCCACCTCGCTGAACACCTCTACGACGGTGAAACCGAGCGCGATTCCAACGTGCTGGAAGTTCACGTCAACCACCTGCGACGCAAGCTCGGCCGCGGCGTGATCGAAACCCGTCGCGGTCAGGGTTACCTGTTCGGCGGGCAAGCCCAGTGAAGTCGATCCAGCGCCGCTTGAGCCTGGGCCTGATCAGCGTGATGGTGATCGTCGGCCTGGTGCTGGCGCAAACCAGCCTGTGGCTGTTCGAAATGGGGTTGCAACGCTACCTCGAAGACGGGTTGCGCAACGACAGCGAAAACCTGCTGGTGGCGCTGGTGCGTGGGCCGCAGGGTTTGCAACTGGATGAGCGGCATTTGTCGCCAGCCTATCAGCGACCGTTCTCCGGGCATTACTTCCGTATCGATTTCGCCAACAGCCATTGGCGCTCCCGCTCGTTATGGGATCAGGAGCTTCCGCAGCTTGAACATCCTGGCCTGCATAGCAATCTGCAATTGGGGCCGGAAGGCCAGCAGTTGTTGGTGTTGCGTTCGGACTATCGCCGGTTGGGCCAGGCGATTTCCATCAGCGTCGCCCAGGACTACACCCCGGTGCGCGAGAGCTTTCGGCGCATGCAGCAGGTCGGTCTGGGGTTGGGGCTGGCGGGGCTGTTGTTGATTTTGCTATTGCAACGGATCACCGTGCGCCGCGCCTTGCGCCCCCTGGAAAAGGCTCGCGAGCAAATCGCCCAATTGCAGCAGGGCCAGCGTTCGCAACTCGACGAAGAAGTACCGCTGGAGCTGGAACCGCTGGTGGCGCAGATCAACCATTTGCTGGCCCACACCGAAGATAGCCTCAAGCGTTCACGCAACGCCTTGGGCAACCTCGGCCATGCCTTGAAAACCCCGCTGGCGGTGTTGTTGAGCCTGGTTTCCAGCGAAAAACTCGATGCTCACCCGCAGTTGCGCAAAGTCATGCAGGCGCAACTGGAACAGGTTCAGCAACGGCTCAATCGCGAACTCAACCGCGCCCGGCTGTCCGGGGATGCACTGCCGGGAGCGTTGTTCGATTGTGATGCCGAGCTACCGGGGTTGCTAGCCACGTTGAACATGATCCACGGCGAACACCTCGACTTGAGCTACCGCGCGCCTGCCGGTTTGCAACTGCCGTGGGATCGTGAAGATCTGCTGGAGTTGCTCGGCAACCTGCTGGACAACGCCTGCAAATGGGCGGATGCGGAGGTGCGGCTGAGCGTGGTCGAAACGGCTGAAGGGTTTGAGTTGAGCGTGGAAGACGATGGGCCGGGAATTCCCGAAGACCAGCGCACTCAGGTATTCAGCCGCGGTACCCGGCTGGATGAACAGACGGATGGGCATGGCTTGGGCTTGGGCATCGTGCGCGACATCGTCGATACGTGGGGCGGGGTGTTGAAGCTGCAGGAAAGCGAGTGGGAAGGGTTGAAAGTCACGATAGAACTGCCCAAACGCTGACTCCAAACGCAAGGACGCCGCTTAACCTGTGGGAGCGGGCTTGCCCGCGAAAACGGCGGCACAGTCAACATCGATATCGCCTGACACAACGCCATCGCGGGCAAGCCCGCTCCCACATTGAATCTGTATTGCCTGCAAATTTTGCGGATAACCGCTAACCCTGTGGGAGCGAGCCTGCTCGCGATAGCGGCGGCACAGTCAATATCAATGTCGCCTGACACAACTCATACCCTTATGACACTGATTCAACTGCCGAAGGCAGCGCCAACAGGTGTTGGCGTTGGCTTTGACAAGGCGGCAGCGGTCCGGCACAGTGCGCGCCCTCTAATAAAACCCATTTCTCCTAATCCGCTGGCGGCGCTCATACAGACTGCCGGCCGGACTCATTCCGTTTGGCGGTGATTGCCTCACCGCGCTGCTTTTGAGGTAACAACAATGAATGCAGTAATTGCCGCGGTCGGCATCATGCTGATACTCAGCCTGTCCCGCGTGCATGTGGTGATCGCGCTGATTGTGGGAGCGCTGGTCGGTGGTTTGACCGGTGGTCTGGGCATCGACGCGACCCTTAAAGCTTTCAACAGCGGCCTCGGCGGCGGGGCGACTGTTGCGTTGTCCTATGCCTTGCTCGGCGCGTTCGCGGTGGCCATCGCCAAGTCCGGCCTGGCCCATGCGCTGGCCGACAGGGCCCTGGCCATGGTCGATCGCCAGCACGCCAACGGTGGCGGAAACGTCAAATGGCTGCTGATCGGCCTGCTGTGGGTGGTGGCCATCGCCTCCCAGAACATTTTGCCGATTCATATCGCCTTTATCCCGTTGCTGGTGCCGCCACTGTTATATGTGCTGACCAAACTGCAACTGGACCGTCGTTTGATTGCCTGCGTCATTACGTTCGGTCTGATCACGCCGTACATGTTCCTGCCCGTGGGCTTTGGCAACATCTTCCTCAATGAAATCCTGCTGGCCAACGTCGCCCGTAGCGGGGTAGACATCAGCGGTATCAATGTCACCCATGCCATGGGCATTCCGGCGCTGGGCATGGTGTTTGGCCTCGCGGCGGCGTTCATCAGCTACCGCAAGAAACGCGTTTACGACCTCGAGAAAATCGAGAAAGTCGAACAGGTCGCGGTGCAGTACAACCCCATGAGCCTGATGATCGCCGGTCTGGCGATTGCCGCTGCGTTCATTGTTCAGTTGCTGCTGGACTCGATGATTATCGGGGCGCTGGTGGGCTTCCTGATCTTTTCGGTGTCGGGCATCGTCAAATGGCGCGACACCGATGACCTGTTCACCGAAGGCATGAAGATGATGGCGATGATTGGCTTCATCATGATCGCCGCGTCCGGGTTTGCCGAAGTGATGAAAGCCACCGGTCATGTGCAGACGCTGGTGGAGCCCTCGGCGTCGTGGATCAACCACAGTAAAGGCATCGGAGCGCTGTTGATGCTGCTGGTCGGATTGTTGGTGACCATGGGCATTGGCTCGTCGTTTTCCACCGTACCGATTCTGGCGGCGATTTTCGTGCCGTTGTGCGTGCAACTGGGTTTCAGCCCGATCGCCATCGTGTGCATCGTCGGCACCGCCGGTGCGTTGGGCGATGCCGGGTCACCCGCGTCGGATTCGACCCTGGGCCCGACCTCCGGTCTGAACATCGACGGCCAGCATCATCACATCTGGGACACCGTGGTCCCGACCTTCCTGCACTACAACCTGCCGCTGCTGGTGTTTGGTTGGGTGGCGGCGATGGTTCTCTGATTTCGCTCCCGTAGGAGCCAGGCTTACCGGCGAAGGCGATTTCGAGGACGCCTTCGCCGGCAAGCCTGGCTCCTACAGTTTTACGTTGGCCTGCCGTTATAGCCTTTAACCACGCCAACAAAATCAAAAGAGTGAACGTCATGCGCATGAGCCTGAAGGCTAAAGTCCTGTCCCTTGCCGTCCTCCCGGTGCTGCTCTTTGCGCTGGTCATCAGCCTGACCACATTGTTCATTCTCCAGGAGCAGGCCCGCAAGGAAGTCGAGGAAACCCGTCAGCGCCTGCTCAGCGATGCCAAGGCAACCCTGCAAAGTTACGTTGCCGTGGCCATGACCACGATCAAACCGCTCTACGACGCGGCCGCCCCCGGCGATGACGCAGCACGGGCGCAGGCGATCAAATTGCTGTCGAGCATCACCTATGGCAAGGACGGCTACTTCTTCGGCTACGACTCCAATACCGTGCGCCTGTTCAAGGCCAGCAGCCCCGAAGGCGTGGGCCAGAGCTTCAAGGACAACCGCGACCCGAATGGCGTCTACGTCAACCGTGACCTGGTGAAAGTCGCCAAGGACGGTACTCACTACCTGCAATACAGCTCGCCGCTGCCCGGCAACACCCAGGTGCTGGTGCCCAAACTCGGCTACACCGAGTACCTGTCGAAGTGGGACATGGCGGTCGGCACCTCGGTCAACCTTGACGGCATCGAAGCCCAAGTGGCGGTGGTCGAGGCCAAGGTCCAGGAGCGCATGCAAGGCGTGGTGCTGAGCATTGTCGGGATTGCCGTGGTGGTGCTGTTGTTGATCGCTGCCGCTGGGATGTTGCTGGCCAATACCATTCTGCGTCCGCTGAACCTGATGAAAGCCAACCTCGACGACATCGCGGCAGGCGAGGGCGACCTGACCCGGCGTCTGACCATCACCAGCCAGGATGAACTCGGCCAACTGGCCGGCTCGTTCAACCGTTTCGTCGACAAGATCCACGGTCTGGTACGGCAGATCACTGAAATGACCTCGCAACTGACCGGGCTGGTGAATCAGGTGTCCGATCAGGCCCAGCGCTCGGATCTAGCCATGGAGCGCCAGCGTCACGAAACCGATCAGGTGGCCACAGCGATCAACGAAATGTCGGCGGCGGCCCAGGAAGTGGCCAAGAGTGCACAAAACGCGGCGGTCGCTGCCCAGCAGACCGACGAAGAAGGCCAGGCCGCCAAGCGTGTGGTGGCCGGCAGCATTGTGAAGATTCATGCGTTGGTGAATGACATTCGCAGCAGCGGCGTGTCGCTCGACAGCCTGCAGAAAGACGTGTCGTCGATTGTCAGCGTGCTCGGGGTGATCCGTTCGATTGCCGAGCAGACCAACCTGCTGGCGCTCAACGCTGCTATTGAAGCCGCCCGCGCCGGTGAGGCCGGGCGTGGTTTTGCGGTGGTCGCCGACGAAGTGCGTGCATTGGCCAGTCGCACGCAAATCAGCACCCAGGAAATCCAGAGCATGATCGACCGCTTGCAGGCCGGCACCCAATCGGCGGTCGAAGCCATGCGCCGCTCCAGCGAGGCCGGCGACGGCACGTCGGCCCAGGCCAACGAGGCCGGGGCATCTCTGGACGCCATGGCCCAACTGATCGGCACCATCAACTCGATGAACGCCCAGATCGCCAGCGCCGCCGAAGAGCAAACCGCCGTGGCCGAAGAGATCAACCGCAGCGTGCACCAGATCGCCGTGGCCGTAGACAGCGTCGCCGACGAAACCCAACTCGGCGCCCAGACCTCGCGTAGCCTGGCCGATCTGGGTCAGCGCCTGGGGCAACTGGTCGGGCAATTCCGTATTTGATTGATGTTGCTCGTGTGGCGAGGTGCTTGCCCCCAATGCCGGTAAATCAGGACGCAGAACCTGTAGGAGCGAGGCTTGCCCGCGAAGAATGCGCCGCGGTTTTTCAGGTATTACGTGTCATCGTTCTTCGCGGGCAAGCCTCGCTCCTACAGGTGCTGTGCTTCCCCTCACCACAGGGCAGTGTTCGCCCATGAGTAGCTGCATCGCGACTACCCTCATTAGTAAGCAAGCACCGTCCAAGGGTTTGTTTGAACCCGTTTGGGGGACGAGCGGTCATTTGCTTCAGGTGTCGCGCACCCGCGGCACCTTGACGACCACAACAATGGAGTCAGACTCATGATCGACAGTGAAAGTATCTGCGACTGCCCCAAATGTTCCTGCAAACTGGGCGAACATCCGATCGCGCGTCACGGCAAGCACTATTGCTGTGAAGCCTGCGCCAAACATCACGAACACGGCGAAGCATGCTCCACCAAAGGCTGCAAGTGTGCAAAGCACTGACCGTTCAGCCAAAAAAGTGGAGCCGTCCAGGCTCCACTCGGTTTGAATCTTTCCCCTCCTTTTTGACGCTCAACTGGCCGGTCGCCAGGTCACATTCTCGATGCCGAATTTCTCTGCCAGCGGTTTGCTGGTCTTTTGCACCCTCTCACGGCCAAAGCGCGGGATCCGGCCTACTCCGGCATCGCAACTTGCCCAGTGCCAAGCCTCTGCATTGTCCATTTTGTCGAGGCGGATAATGAAAGACTTGGGCTGGCCATGAAGGGTGTATTCAATGACGAAAAGTTTTGCGTTGTTCATAAAACCCGTATTCCTCCCTGTAGTTATAGAGGGATCACGAGGCGCGGCGAAAATTCAGTCGAATTGTCGGACGGTGACAGTGACTGGCGACAGCCGGGCGCCTCGTGATACTGGAGCGTTCCTGACTCCTGATGATCCTGGCGTAAGGCTACGCCGCCTGACTTGAACATGCCTGGGGTGGTTGCCGTAATGCTACTAAAGTGGGAGCGGGCTTGCTCGCGAAGGCGGCTTCACATTCAACATCCACGTTGACTGTCAGTTCGCCTTCGCGAGCAAGCCCGCTCCCACAGGGGTTGTGTTTTGTCAGATCAAGCTTCGGGAACACCTTTCTCCCAAACCGACCAGTTGGTCAAAATCTCCTGCACCAACGGATTCCCCGTGCGGTACAGGTTCTCCAGCGCCGGCACAAACCCACCTTGATCGGCGTATTTGAGCAGGTTATCCACCTCGCTCTGGCCCGGCGCCGGCCGGTCGAAGTCGGAACCGGCGCGCACCACCGCCAGACGCCGGACGTCCACCAGCCCCTCGCGGCTGGCGCGCAGCAGCGCCTCGTAGGTGGAGTTGTCTTCCTGCTGAGTCGTGCAATACACCCCTTCGTTATTGGTCAACAGCTTGGTCCAGACTTCTGCGCGCTCGCTCAAGCGCGTCCCGGAAAACCAGGTATTACCCGCCAGCGTGTCGCACTGGGTCACTACCGGTGGCTGATTGGCCGGGGCCGACGGATATTTCAAGCGCCATGCCGCTGATTCCTTACTCTCGCTCAGCTGAACCTTGTGGCTCAGGGCGAACGCCTTGGCCTGCAACTTCGGATTGAGTTCGAACACTTCGGTCTTGTAGTCCAGCGGTGGCTTTTCGTTCGGGCTTTTGGTGTTGATGCCCAGGTAACCGGTCGGCCAGTCTTTCGGCGCGTCCCGGGAATCCAGCTCCCACTGGGTGCCGAACTCCACCAGGTAGTGCGCCCACGCGGTGGTGCCGATGGTGCCGTGGTGCGGGCTGATGCCGGCAATCCCGGCGATCAGGAAGTAACTTTTGCGCAGGTCGAATTTCGGTGACAGCGCCAGGGCAAGGGTCGAGGCCGCGGCATTGGTCTGGCCCATGCCAGTGACCATCAGGCACACCTGTTGGGTGTTGCAGCGAATATTCGGGTACTCGGCGGACAGGCCTGGTACGCGCACTTCTTGCTTGAGCTCCAGGCGATCGATCCAGTTCTGCGCCTCGGGGGCAAACATGGTGATCAGCACTACTTTCGGCTGGATCGGCGTGTCAACCGCCCAGGCAGAAGAAGAGAGCAGGGTGCTCATGGCCAAACCGACGGACAGGGAAAAACGGGTCATTGCCTTCATAAAACCTCCTTATTCAAATGAGCCTTAAAACTGATAACCGACACCGGCGTAGTAGCCCCAGCCGTTGGAACGGGCGCGGAAGTCACCGTCGCCGAAATTCAATTCACTGCCGTCGTCCCAGTTGCCGCCATTGTGGAAGTAACGGCCGACCAGGGTGAAACGCAAGTGGGTGAAGGCGTAGAGCAACACGTTGGTGGCCACGGTGGCGTTGGCGGTGCGGGCCGGGTTGTCTTTGTGCAGGTCGGAGCCGAAGTCGAAGTTGGTGAAACCGATGTAGGTCAACGAAGCGCCGTTGCTGAAACTGCTGATGGGCACGATGTATTTGAGCTGAGCGCGGTAGCCGTCCCATGAATACTCGTTGCTGGCACCGTAGTTTTCCCACTGGTAGCGGCCGTAGAAGTTGGCTGACAGGTTGACCCGCGAATGGGTGTCGATGTCCGTGCCGAGGCCGCTGTAGAGCGTGTTGGCGCGGTTGGCGCTGTTGCTGCCATGGTCGTAGATCCAGTCGAACGCCACGTACCATTCCTTGAACGGCCCGATGGCCAGGCTGCGGCCGGCCAGGTAGTCGATGGAAATCCGCGGTTCGTGCTCCATGAACACCGGCGAGCCGTGGTCCCAGACACCTTTGTCATGGCTGTTGCCGATGTCGAAGATCTTCGGAATGTCGATGTAGCCGTACAACTCGAACGGGCCCTTGCGGCCGAAGTATTCATATTCCAGATAGATATCGTCGGCCGGTTGTGGGCCGAAGCTAATGTCTTTGCTGCCGATGACGGTCAGGTCCTGGTTGAACCAGTCCGACAGGTAGGCGCCTTTTTTCGGCGGGCTCGCTTCAGGGCTGAGGGCTTCGCCCTGAGCGGACTCTTCGGCGCTGGCCGGTTGGGCCAAAACGTGGCTGCTGAGTAGTCCTGTAACGCTGGCCAGTAGCAAGGAAACAGCAAAAGTGCGCGAGCAAGTCACGCGGCTGGAGGTGCAATGCATTAAAAGTCCCTTTTCGTGCGGATCGAAAGCCCGGTGGTGCGGGTTTTACGCGGTTAGGTGGCGAACAGGCCGGTATCGGCGACTCGCAAACGTTTGCACAAGGCATACCAGTTTTGTTCAAGGTGCTGAAAAATTGAGGGAATTGGTAGTTTTACTGTCCTTTTGGTCAAGGATTTCGGGGGGATGAGCAGAAGGAGTGGTTTTCAGGGCGAAGGGGATCTGGCAGGGATATGCACCAAAGTGGTGTCGACTGTCAGACGAGTAACCCGATCTGTGGCAAAGAGCTTTTGTGGAGAGGGGGCAACCCTAATGCCAGTTAGTTTGCGCAATTCATGTGGGAGCGGGCTTGCTCGCGAAGGCGGTGTGCCAAACAGCATTAATGCCGACTGACGCTCCCTCTTCGCGAGCAAGCCCGCTCCCACAAGGTCAGTGCCAGGCGGAGCGCCTAGTCGCACCAGTGCTCTGTTAGAATCGGCGGCATTGACTTCATGAGGTACCCCGATGAGCGAGCCGATTCGTCTGACCCAATACAGCCACGGCGCAGGCTGTGGCTGCAAGATTTCACCCCAGGTGCTGGAGGTGATTCTGGCCGGCAGCGGCGCACAAAACCTGGACCCGAAACTCTGGGTCGGCAACGCCTCGCGCGATGACGCGGCGGTGTATGCCATCGACGAAGAACGCGGCGTGGTCTCGACTACCGATTTCTTTATGCCGATCGTCGACGATCCGTTCGACTTCGGCCGTATCGCCGCCACCAATGCCATCAGCGATATCTACGCCATGGGTGGCGATCCGTTGATGGCGATTGCGATCCTCGGCTGGCCGGTCAATGTGCTGGCGCCGGAGATTGCCCGGGAAGTGATTCGTGGCGGGCGTTCGGTCTGCGACGAGGCGGGGATTCCACTGGCCGGTGGCCATTCCATCGACGCGCCGGAGCCGATCTTCGGCCTGGCCGTGACCGGACTGGTGGAAAAACGCCATATGAAGCGCAATGACACCGCCACCGCCGGTTGCTTGCTGTACCTCACCAAACCCTTGGGTATCGGCATCCTCACCACGGCCGAGAAGAAGGGCAAGTTGCGCCATGCCGACATCGGCCTGGCCCGTGACTGGATGTGCACCCTGAACAAACCCGGCAGCCGTTTCGGCAAACTCGACGGTGTGACCGCGATGACTGACGTCACCGGTTTCGGCCTGCTCGGGCACTTGGTAGAAATGGCCGACGGCAGCAACGTGACCGCCCGCATCGAATATGACCGTGTACCGCGCCTGCCGGGTGTCGAGTACTACCTTGATCAAGGCTGCGTGCCGGGCGGCACGCTGCGCAATTTCGACAGCTACGCCAGCAAACTCGGGCGGCTTCAGGAAATGCACAAACGTGTGCTCTGCGATCCGCAGACCAGCGGCGGCCTGCTGATTGCGGTCACGCCTGAGGGCAATGAACAGTTTTTGATGGTGGCAGCCGAACTCGGTCTGACCCTTGAGCCGATCGGCGAACTGGTTGAGCGACAGACTAACGCGGTAGAGGTGTTTTGATGTCCATCGATTTCACCGATTACCGCGACATCTTCCTCAATGACCGGCCGATGATGGATACCCGCGCGCCGGTCGAATTCCTCAAGGGCTCATTCCCCGGTGTGGTCAACCTGCCGCTGATGAATGACCTCGAGCGTGAGCAGATCGGCACCTGTTACAAGCAACATGGTCAGCAGGCGGCCATTGAGCTGGGGCAACGACTGGTCTGCGGCGACGTCAAGGATCAACGCGTCCGGGCCTGGGTCGAGTTTGTCCGGGCAAATCCTGACGGCTATTTGTACTGTTTCCGCGGCGGTTTACGTTCGCAGATCGTCCAGCAATGGATCAAGGAAGAAGCCGGCATTGACTATCCACGAGTCGGTGGTGGTTATAAGGCGATGCGGACCTTTCTGCTGGATACCGTCGATCAGGCGGTTGCCCAGTGTGACTTCGTCTTGCTGGGCGGCATGACCGGCACCGGCAAGACCGAGGTGCTCACGCAATTGAGCAATGGCCTGGATCTGGAAGGCCACGCTAATCATCGCGGTTCCAGTTTCGGCAAACGGGCTACAGGCCAACCGAACAACATCGATTTCGAGAACCGGCTGGCCGTGGATGTGTTGAAGAAGCGCGCCAACGGTATCGAGCAGTTCGTGCTGGAAGACGAGAGCCGCATGGTCGGCAGTTGTGCCTTGCCGCTGCCGTTGTACAAGGGCATGCAAGAGTTTTCGATGGTATGGCTGGAGGACAGCGTCGAAGGTCGGGTCGAGCGAATTCTGCAGGATTACGTGATCAACCTGTACGCCGAATTTGTCGCTGTGTACGGCGAGCAGGGGTTCGCGCTGTATTCCGAGCGGCTGATTTCAAGTTTGAACAATATTCACCGACGCCTGGGCGGCGAGCGTTACCAGCGCATGCTTTTGCAAATGGAAAGTGCCCTGGAAGAGCAGGCACGCTCCGGATCTGTCGAGCAGTTTCGGGACTGGATTGAAGTGTTACTGCGCGAATATTACGACCCGATGTATGCGTTTCAGCGGGAGAAGAAGGGTTCGCGGATCGAGTTTGTCGGGGAGCGGGGGGCGGTGCTTGAATACCTGCGGGAGCGCGCTAACAAGCAAGTTTAGGTGGCGGGTTTGCTGGCCTCTTCGCGGGCAAGCCTCGCTCCTACAGTGAGATCCCCTGTAGGAGCGAGGCTTGCCCGCGATGAGGCCCTGACAAACGCCCGACCGCTTACGTCGGACAAGTCTCCTGACCGTTATCCAGCCCTTGCTTGTAGCTATGACTCTGCAGGCTGGCCTTGCCGTTGTGCCAGGTCAGCGTGAGCACGTACAGCGAGTCGTAATCGCTCGATTCCCAGTCATCGGTAATGTTCTGTTTTTTGCCGACGGCTTCCCCGGCGACCTTGTTGATCAGCTCGGGCAGGTAGCCGTGGGACCAGGCCGTATAAATGACCGAGTTGTGATACTTGTCGTGGAGCAGTTCATCCGCCAGGTCGCTGGTGTCGTTGGCCGAGAATTCGATGTTCACCGGCAAGCCGAGCTTGATCGCGCTGGGGCTGATGGTCATCAGGGGGCGGATGTAACTGTAGGAGTTATCGAATTCGCCTTCCTCGACATTGCGTGTCGGGTTGGCGGCGAACACGTAGTTGGCCTTGCCGAATTTTTCCGGCAACAAGGTGGCCAGGTCGATGGCGCGATTCAACCCCTGACAATTGAGCTGGCCCAGTCCGCCGGCGGGTTTTTCCGCGTGGCGCAGGAATACCAGCGTCTGGGTGCCGTCCGCCGGTTGGGCGCGGCTTTCACTGGACTCAAGCGACAAAAACAACGCGCTGACCGCCAGCAGGGAGGGCAGGAAGATATAGGCGCGATGCTTGAAGCGTTTGGCGAATTTCAATGGGTTCATCATCGAATAGGTCATCTTCAGCGTATTCGGTTAAGGCTGACAAACCTTGACACCGCGAGCTCCCAGCATCGGGTGTATTCCATGTCATTGACCCGGTCCGTTTCCTACAGGGCAATGCTCAGAGTCCTCTGAAGCCCTTTGGTTCGATCCGAGTGAGGTGCCCGACACTTTAACGGCAACCTTGAACGGATTGGGGAAAAGGTTATCGACTGGATGTTGCGGATTTATGGACACGGCACACACCTTACTCCTTGTAGGAACTGCCGAAGGCTGCGATCTGTTGATCTTTCTCTTCGGCGCCCCCCTGAGGACGCCAAAAGATCGCAGCCTTCGGCAGCTCTACATTATGATCTTCACTCCGTTTTTCCCGTGGATGCCCCTTATGACCGATTTGTCTGCATTCCCCATCACTCGAAAATGGCCGGCGCAATACCCGGAGTGGATCCAGCTCTATTCCTTGCCAACGCCCAATGGCGTCAAGGTTTCGATCATGCTCGAAGAGATCGGGCTGCCCTACGAGCCGCATCGTGTGGGCTTCGACACCAACGATCAGCTGTCCCCTGAATTTCTCTCGCTGAACCCCAATAACAAGATCCCGGCAATCCTCGACCCCCATGGTCCGGGGGACCATCCGCTGGCGTTGTTCGAGTCCGGGGCGATTCTGATTTACCTTTCCGACAAGAGTGGGCAACTGCTGGCGCAGGAATCGGCGGCGCGTTACGAGACCATTCAGTGGCTGATGTTTCAGATGGGCGGTATCGGGCCGATGTTCGGCCAGCTCGGTTTCTTCAACAAATTCGCTGGCAAGGACTACGAAGACAAGCGTCCCCGTGATCGCTACGTTGAGGAAAGCAAGCGCTTGCTTCAAGTCCTCGATGGCCGTCTGCAAGGGCGCGACTGGATCATGGGCGAGCGCTATACCATCGCCGACATCGCGACCTTTCCGTGGGTGCGCAACCTGATCGGCTTCTACGAAGCCGGCGACCTGGTCGGCATCCAGAATTTCCCCAATGTTACCCGCGTTCTGGAGCGTTTTCTGGCAAGGCCGGCGGTGATTCGCGGGCTGGAAATCCCCAAGCAACCGCTTTGATTTATCGCACTGAACCTGTGGGAGCGGGCTTGCTCGCGAAAGCGGTGGGGCAGTCGACATCAATATTGAATGATAGACCGCCTTCGCGAGCAAGCCCGCCCCCACAGGGTTCTGTGCTGGATGCGGGGATTGTTGCCGCCGCGGCAACGCAGTCTTGAGCGATCGAGGTTTGTGCGCCGCGCCTTGCAGGGCATAAGCTTCGCCTCCTATAAGTTTCGTCTTTTCCGCCGTTTTTTCAGGAAGACCCATGCCCAGTCAGTTCCCCGAAGCACGTCCACGCCGTCTGCGCCGCAATGCGAGCCTGCGCAGCCTGTTCCAGGAAACCGAGTTCAGCTTGAATGATCTGGTGCTGCCTATTTTCGTCGAGGAAGAAATTGACGATTTCGTGCCGATCAAGAGCATGCCCGGGGTGATGCGCATTCCCGAGTCGAGGCTGGCTGGCGAGATCGAGCGTTACGCTCGGGCCGGGATCAAGTCGGTGATGACGTTTGGCGTGTCCCATCATCTGGACAGCAATGGCAGCGATACCTGGAGCGACAATGGCTTGGTGTCACGCATGTCGCGCATCGCCAAAGACGCCGTGCCGGAAATGATCGTGATGTCCGACACCTGTTTCTGCGAGTACACCGATCACGGCCATTGCGGCGTGCTGCACCACCACGAAGTCGACAACGACGAGACCCTGATCAACCTTGGCAAACAAGCCGTAGCCGCTGCCCGCGCTGGCGCTGATGTGATCGCACCGTCGGCGGCCATGGACGGGCAGGTCCAGGCCATCCGCCGGGCGCTTGATGCAGCGGGTTTCAGCCAGACCGCGATCATGGCCTATTCGACCAAATTCGCTTCGGCGCTTTATGGCCCGTTCCGCGAGGCCGGCGGCAGTGCGCTGAAGGGCGACCGTAAAAGCTATCAGATGAACCCGATGAACCGCCGCGAAGCCGTGCGGGAATCGCTGATGGACGAACAGGAAGGCGCCGACGCGCTGATGGTCAAACCGGCCGGCGCGTACCTGGACATCATCCGCGACATCCGCGAAGCCTCGCGTTTGCCGCTGTCGGCGTATCAGGTGAGTGGCGAGTACGCGATGATCAAATTCGCCGCCCAGGCCGGGGCGATTGATGAAGACCGAGTGGTGCGTGAGAGCCTGGGGGCGATCAAACGGGCCGGGGCGGATTTGATCTTCACCTACTTCGCGATGGACCTGGCCCTGGCCGGGATCTAAAGACCACCACATAATCACTGTGGGAGCGGGGGGGGGGGGGGGGGGGGCCGGGGGGGGGGGGGGGGGGGGTGGGGGGGGGGGGGGGGGGGGCCGCCGCCCCCCCCCCGCCCCACCTGGGGAACGGGTGGTTGGT